>CAZTNF010000001.1:0-6859 GCA_964615295.1 uncultured Erysipelotrichaceae bacterium
ATTATGATGTTTTTTATTGATAAAATTTGTATTTAATTAGATATACGATTAATTATCAATTATTAAAGGGAAAAAAGAAGGAATATTTATAATAAAACAAGAATAGATATTGTAACTCGTTGGGTGTCTTAAGACTTAAGATAAAATTAGAGAAGATACTGGGTTAAGAAATGTAAACATCAGAGTTGGATAAAGGCTGAGCGATTGTAGATAAGTACTCGAAGAAGTTTTAATTTTTGAAAATTTCTAAAGCTTTTAGTTAAAGGAAAAGATTCATCCTGATAAAAGGCTGAGATATTAGATTCCTAAAAATGATAATTATTTTATAAATTGATCAATTTAATTATAAAAAAAAGGACAACTATAAAGTAGTCCTTGAAAGATTAGTTATTGACTCCATGATGAACAGCCGGAGAAGAAGTAGTTAAACCTCTAAACACATAGCCAGCCTCACGATAAGCTTGAATAATTTGAGGTAAAGCTTGAGCTGTAGTACTTTTAGCATCGGTATCATGCATTAACAACACCACATTATCTTGACCAATGCCAGCAGTCGCATTGCTTACCAGAATACTGGGATCTACCCCATTACCAGACGCATCAGTAGAATCTGCATTCCAGTCAAAGTAAGCATACCCACGATTTTCCACTTCTTGAACTAATTCTGTCATCAAATTTGGGGTATAGTCAGCAGAAATAGTATTGGAAGAGCCACCTGGAAAACGAATGACATAAGATTTTACTCCAGTCTGGTTTTCCACTAAATCACTGATTTGTTGCAAGTCTTGAAAGTAAGCTTCTTCACTAGAATATACTGTTGCATAATCGTGAGAGAAGGTATGAAGTGCGATAGTGTGGCCTGAATCGACAATATTTTTCATCAAGTGATAATACTCTGGATTTGCACCAATGACAAAGAAGGTAGCTGTGGCACCATATTGATTCAAAATATCTAAAATTTGCACCGTAGTACTTGAAGGGCCATCATCAAAAGTTAAGTAACAAATTTGTTTTCCAAAATCAGGATTTTCCACTACGGTTACAGCTTGATTGTATGTAGTTTGATTGCCAGCTTTGTCTGTCACGGTATAAGAAACGGTATAGGTTCCTGGAACATTGCTGTCGACGGCTCCTCCATCAGCCGTAATCGTAGGATTGGCATCAAAGTTGTCACTTCCTTGATACGTTTGGGGAACATAGGTATCCCCTTGAAGAATAGAAATACTTTCTTCAAAATTTTCAATACTTGGAGCGACTTCATCCACTTCACGAGTAAGAGTCGCTGTTTTGGTAGTGATATTATCGTATTCATCTTTAGCAGTGATGGTCACTGTAGTCGTTCCTTTTTCCCCTGGAGCGCTAGCCCCATCCATACGAAAGGCATAACGAGAAGCATCGAAGATCGAAACGACAAAGTCTTGAGCTGTAACGGGTGCATTGACATCTACTGTTACATTACGGACTTCTAAGTCTGGCCCTAACGTATCTTCGACTTTAATCATAAAGGGATAGGTTTTTCCTTTGTACTCATATTGTCCTTGACTTACACCAAGAGTGCTTGTATCCACGTTTCCATTAAATGTGACATCATCAATAGAACCAAAGGCTAGAGTTTTAATGTTCTCATAGGGGTCAAATTCGCTATTCGGTTGAATAATATAGGTCTTCTCTTTTAAAACAAGGGGATGAAAATAGCGATAAGCTCCCCATCCAATTAAGCTACCTAAAACGACCAATAAGATAACTAAGAGTGTGGTTATTAACGCTACCTTTTTTTTAGGTGTATTCAAAAAAGGAATTGAGTGCATCGTTAGAAATATCCTCCTTTCACTAGAAGCGCTATCAAAGATTGAGATCTTTTCTTATTTATTTTTAATTTTTATTGATCACACAATGCAATTATTCTAACAAGAGTATACTTTGTCTTTTTTAAAATAAAATCAAAGTAAATCTTAAGTTTCCAAGAAAATTCTAAATTAATCCCATACAATCCCACAAGAAAAATGGTCTTGAAAAGTAAAACCATTAACTAAAGAAATAAATACCAAAAAAAGTATATCTCTTTAAAATTTTTTAGATAGGAAACAGAAGGAAAAAAGGCATATAGCAGATAAAAGGTTTAATCTGTTACACGCCTTTTAATTGAGTATGTATTTATGAAACATAGTGATGAATCGGAATGGAAGTTCTAGTTAACCCTCGAAAAACATAGCCTTTCTCTTTATAGGCTTGAATAATTTGGGGTAAAGCTTGAACTGTGGTTTCTTTACCACTTGAATCATGCAACTGAATTACTACATTATCCATTCCTATTCCACGACAAGCACTCGCCACAATTGTTTCTACATCCACATAGGCTCCACTGTCATCTTGGGAACTAACATTCCAATCGAAATAAGAGTAACCTTTGGATTCAATGTCTTTGACTAGACTACTCATGATTCCTTCACAATAAGTAGAAGCCAGAGTATTAGAAGATCCTCCTAAAAACCGTACGATGTCGGCTTGAATTCCAGTCTGTTTCGCCACAACATCGCTAATTTTTTGTAAATCATCAAAATAGGCTTCTTCACTAGCATAAACAATTGGATAACTATCACTATAAGAAAGCAATCCTATAGAATGCCCTTCTTTTTGAATGGTGCTTAGTAGACTCAAAGAGTTTGCATCCGCTCCACTCACAAAAAAAGTGGCTGGAATTCCATATTGGCTGAGAACTTCTAAGACTTGGGCGGTAGTAGAAGAAGGACCATCATCAAAGGTTAAATAACAGATTGGCTTTCCATAATCTGGATTTTCTTCCACAATTACTGTTTGTTGATAATTCCGCTGATTCCCTGAACGATCTGAGGTTGTATACTGAACCGTATACGTTCCAGGTATACTAATGTTAAGTTGTGAGGAATCAATATAGACTTTAGGATCACTATCTAAATCATCTTGAATCGTATAGGTGCGAGGAGCATATACATCCCCTTGTAATAAGACCACTTTTTCATCAAATTTTTCGAGAGTAGGGGCTGTTTTATCAACTTTGCGAGTAAGTTGGGCCGTTTGAATGGTGATGTTGTTATAGAGATCCCGCGCTGTTATGGTTATAGTAAACGTTCCAGATTGACCAGGATCTGTTTGACCGTCCATTCGAAATGAATAATTAGAAGCATCTCCGATGCGTGTGATGAAATCTTCAGCAGTAACTGGAGTATTAACATCTACAGTCACATCTTGAAGTTCAAGCCTAGGGCCTTTGGTATCAGCTACTTCAACAGTAAAAGGATAACTTTCTCCTTCAAAAGTATAAGAAACCTCAAAACTATTAATTTCGTCTGTGTTCACTTCCCCTACTAATGCTACGGACTCCAGAGGATGAAACCAAATTGATTGAACATTTCCATACGTATCAAATGGTTCTTTTAGTTCGGTGATATAGTAATCTCCCTTTAATTCCAGGGGATGTAAATAGCGATAAAAGCCCCATCCACATAAAGTTAAAAGTCCAAGTAAAAAAACGATTCCAAACACGCGCCATAATAGACTTTTTTTCTTTTTTTTGGATTTCCGCCGTTTGTTTGAGTTTTTTTTTGTTTTGGATTGGCTTTTAGAATTAGCCATATAGCATCTCCTTTCTAGCTATCATAAATCACTTCGTTTAAGATACTTTTTTAAACAGAAGTAGAGAAGTTTATAAAAATCTCATAGAAAATGATGTCATATTTTAAAGCACATAGCTACATATTCTCAGAGCTAATTTTCTTTCTGTAGCTCTTTAGAGTCATTATTAACTTAAATTTTTCTCAAAATTATTTCCAATAACCATAGATAATTTATCCATAAAATAAAACTCTTTTTAAGGATTAGGAGATAAGTTCAAAGAAATTATTTTTGAATGACCAAGCATAATGAATAGGGACGAAAAATATCCTCGAATCTTAGCTCTTTTAAAGAAATTTTATTCTTGCTATTCTATTCAACTCATAGATAAAAGAAAAAATGATTAGGAAGAATTCTTTTGCTTATATAACCTAAAAGCCTTGGCTTTAAGTTTTATTAAAAAAATTGAGAAGAGAAAAGAGCTTTTAGAAAGAATGGGAAAGGAAAGTTCTCAAAAAGAAATTGGTCACTTTTAAGAACTTTCATAAAGAAAATAAGGTGGAAATGATGTTTCACTACCAAACTTTCTAGATCGGGAATGGGAACAAATAACCCTTAAAATTCTCATGGTATGATGACAACCATAGGAACGCCAAAATAGTATGGCCAAAAACTCTTCTCTAGGCTATTTCAATCCTTCAAAACAAAATTGCCTTAATTACTTGTATTGAAGCTAAGCCATTGTGAAGAGTGTTTCAAAGCTTTGCGAGCCAGTTTTAAAGTAAGAAAAATAAACAAAATACATCGTCTAAAAGAACATCTCTTTAAATGCGTAGAAAGGAGGATCAGGATTTTCCAACGGATCTCCAATCCTGAATAGTTATGAAAGTCATCGTGATTGGTGAAAATGCCAAAGAACAAGCTCTAGCTACGGCTCTGGAGCGTACTGGTAATCACCAAATTTTAGTTTGTCCTGGTAATCCAGGCACAGTCCAATTTGAGCAATCGATGGAGGAATTGCCTACCCCCTATACTCCAGAAAATATTTTACAAACTATTGCTCAAGTGGATCCCGATTACGTTTTTATTTTAGATGAACATCTCATTCGCCAAGGCTGGAAAGAAAAAATTGCGAGTCGCGGCTGGAATGTCATTTCCCCCAATAAAAAGGATGCCAAGTTAATTGATAACAAACCTCTTTGGACCAAACGAATGCAAGAGAGCGATATTCCAGTAGCTGGCTTTACTCTTTGTGACAATTTAGAACAAGCTCTTAATTTAGTGAAAGATTTAGAAGGGCCAATTGTTTTAAAAGAAGTAGCAGGAGAAGGGCGGTTCTCTATTCCTTACAATGGAGATGAGGCCACAGATCTTTTGAATGAGTGGTTTGAACAAGGACCGACTCAAGTTATGATGTGTGATTTTATTGAAGGAGAACGCTTTAACTTACCTGTGTTTGTTTGGAAAGATCGTGTATTGCCTTTATTGCCTTTTGTAGTTATTCGTGGAGTATATGAAAATGAAGATGATGCTCAATCAAAAGGTATGGGCGTTATCTGCGATCCAAAAAACCGTTTTAGTCAAGAAATTGGACCTCAAGCCGTAGAAAAAATCATAGTTCCCTTTCTAAAAGA
The DNA here is from genome assembly GCA_964615295.1 of uncultured Erysipelotrichaceae bacterium. GTDB lineage: Bacteria > Bacillota_I > Bacilli_A > Erysipelotrichales > Erysipelotrichaceae > Allobaculum. The sequence goes on from CAZTNF010000001.1 coordinate 5,226, forward strand.
GCTTCAAAAAGACGGCATCGATTATTCTGGAATTTTATCAGGGGAATTTATTTGGTCTGAAAAAGGGCCAGTGTGTGTGAACTTAAAAGCTGGTTTTTCTGAGACAGGTGCTTGTATTGAATCCATATTAATGGAATCCGATTTGTTAAAAGCTTGGCAAAATTTAAAAGACTATAAAAAGCCAAATATGAAATGGTCTAAGGATGCGGCCGTAGGAGTGGTTTTGGCCGATAATAATTATCCAGATTCTATATCGGTAGGATGCCCTATTTCTACAGACGAAGATTTTGAAGGAAGTCTGTTTTTAAACCACGTTAAACAAGGAAAAGAAGGCTTAGAAACTAATGGTGGTCGTATCCTAGTAGTCGCCACAAAGGGAAAAACCATAGAAGAAGCAGCGAATAATACTCGAAGTGCTGCAAGCCATGTTCATTGCTCAGACCTCTTTTTTCGTAAAGATATCGGAAATTGCGTAGAGTCCAATGAAGATCAATAAAGACCTTAAAGCAAGGCTTGGTAAGAGTTTAACTTACCAAGCCTTTTTTAATAAAAGACTTCAATTTCTAAGCAAATAGCATTAAAGCGTTTTGAAATCAATCTCAAAAAGACCAAATATAATGAGAGATATTTTTCTTTACTTTTGTATTTTTTCTAAAGGTTGATAAATTTCTTGTTCTTAATTAGGGAAGAAAGCGTAAACTGTTGATCTTTAAAAGATAGAGCTAAAATTTTTGAGTGGAGCTCAAAACATGAAGTCAGAAATTATATAAAGTATCTTTTGGGATCGACTTTAAACCAATCTAACTTATTGGCTTAAGAACTTCTAAAGATTGCATCATAGCCTTTATTAGTTTCATAAATAAAAAACCGAAACCGTTAAATAACGATTCGGCTTAATTTTTCATATGGTGCGGATGATGCGATTCGAACGCACACGGGTCACCCCACTGCCGCCTGAAGACAGCGTGTCTGCCATTTCACCACATCCGCAAATAACACTCCTTCATAGGGAGGCTAGTTTATTTTAACATTCTCCCTTCTCAAGGAAAAGAGAGTCAGATTGATTTTCCTAACTTTTTTTAACCTCAATGAAAGAATCGTTAGAAAAGAAAATTTATCCGATGCTTTAAGGAGAAAACTTTCAAATTTTTTTTGACTCTATGATAGGCTTAGGACAGCCGTGAACGGCTGGTTTAAAAAGTTTATTGGATAACATTCCTTGATAACTTTGTTATCAAAGAAAACATAGATACTTTTGAATTGGATACAGAGTTTTAAACTCTAGTCTGTGTGATGAAGGGTCTTGATAAGACCCAATGATTTGAAGGAATAACCTTGATATCTTTATTTCTAATAAATATTTCTCTTTGAAAACAATGGATAAGGAAAAAGTCCATAGCAATTCTTTCTTTAAAAGATTGTAATCTTGTGAACAGGCTAATGGATACAGAACAAAAAGGAAGGAGTGGCCTATATGAAGCATGAGTATCCTATCTGCTCTTATGATGAATAAAAATTTTAGTCATTCTGCCTTACGAATCCATTTGATGCAAGCCATCAAAATCGGATTCGGCTCAGCCTTAGCTATTTTTATTTGTGCTGGCTTAAATTTGCCTACTCCAGCTTCAGCTGGA
>CAZTNF010000001.1:6869-91278 GCA_964615295.1 uncultured Erysipelotrichaceae bacterium
CATTACACTTTTAACTTTGAGTGCTGGAACTAGAAAAGAAACGGTTCGGCTTATCCTTCGGCGTTGGATTTCTTTTATTCTTACAATCGTTATTTGTATAGTGCTGATGCCTTTTATTCGAGAAACTTATTTTGCCTATGCTCTTTTTTTAATTATTGAAGTTTTTATCATAGAAATTCTTGGTTGGCAAAATACCCTTTCAGTCAATGCCGTTATTGGAGTTTACTTTTTAATCAACCAAGATTTCACTTGGAGGGGGATTTTAGATGAGTGTGGCTTACTTCTTGTGAGCATTTCTATTTCTCTGATTTTAAATCTCATTCAGCCCGATATCAGTGATCGTCAGCGCCTCGATCTACGAATTCATGAAATTGAAAAGGAAATTCAACAAATTTTAGAGGATGCTAAAGGCTTACTTCAAAATGAACCAATCGATGACCCCTCTGTCTCAAAACTGAAGGCTTTAGAAAAATCTTTACCTCATGATATCAACCAAGCTGTACGTTATGAACAAAATAGTTTTGATCCAAGTGATCAATGGTTTGCTCGATACTTTGAAACACGGTTATCTCAATGCGTTTTATTGAACGATTTATTTGAGCATGTGGCGATTGCCCAAAAAGATAAACCTCATATAGAGGTAACGGCTAATTTTATTGATGTAGTAATTAAAACCCTCCCTCAAAGTAAGCCTCCAGATAAAGAACTCGAAAATGCTCGATTGTTACGAGCGAGAGTGTTATCGGATAAAGTGAGCGAGGATAACTTAGAAGAGAGAGCAGCTTTACTTGACGTCATTCAAAATTTACAATCTTTTTTGGTCTTAAAACGAGATTTTATTGATCGCCTAGAGCCTGAAACTCAAGAAGGATGGTATCGCTGTAAAAAGATGGACTAAAAGAAAAAATACTTAAGAGATGGGAACTGTTTACTCAATCTAATAAAACAAGGTTTTGAAAAAAGACACGCCTATTTAGAGGGCGTGCTTTTTATTTTGAAAAATTAGAAGTAGCTCTAAGATTTTTGAGAATAGAAGGATTTATATTCAAGAGAGAAGAGCTACAACAAAATTCAAGAGTAATAAATAATAAAAAATATAAGCGGTTGCCATTTTACATTTTAAGGAATTTGGATGGTTTTACTATAAAACCCTTGGACTTTTATACTTCAACTTAATAAGAAAATATTTTTTTAGAGTATCCAAAATGAGTAGATAAAACTGGTTTATTTAAGGAAAATTATGGCTTTTCTTCGGAGAAGATCTTAGTTTTGAACACAGAAAAAGAAAGACTGAGAAATTAAAAAATGAAATATGATCTCAGCCATAAAAAAATATAGAATTTGGGATAAGGTTCAGATCTTGATATTTTACGTTAGACTAAGGTGAAAGAAGAATTTGTTAACCTTATTCACCTTTTAAAGCGGTTTCGATTATCTATACGAAAAATGAATTAATAAAAGAAAATTTCAAGTCAATGACTGAAGTCATGGACTTGTCTCATCAGTGATTATCCTTATTTCCTCAAGAACTATGTTCCTAAAGAATATAGACAAATTTGAGTCTTATATTCAGTTTTAAAACATTACAATTATTATTTTTAATTTCAATAAACGATATTAAAAAGATATAAAAGATAATTTTTGAGATAGTAGTTCACTTTAAAGGAGTTTTTATGGTTTATTTTTTAGATCACCTAGGACAAACTTTAAGACCTACTCAAAAATTAGGAAATGGTTCATTAATTTCTTGAAGAGGGAAAAGTCCATCAAGAAATTTCATTGCGATTCAACAAGGATTCAGCTAATTAGGCATCGCTTCTGGAAGTAAACCCATTAAATTTTCCGCTTTTACCATTACCAAAAAGCAAGAATTCTACTGAGTGGAGATTGAGCTTCGAACGGTTCTGGTGAAAAAGATGTTTATAAGATAAGAGACTCGTTAAAACGAATGAAATCAAAAAAAGATACAGAAAACTAAGATTCAACAATGGAAAAAAGAAGAAAAGGGAAGAGTATTACCAAAAAGAATCGTTGAAAGTGGGAAGATTCGAAAATACGTTACCATTTCGACTATTAACTTGTCATGAAAAGTCAAAAGTTCTGTTCTTAAACGTTCATCATCTTGAATTAAAGGAAAATGGATCTTTGATTCCTCTTGGTCAAATGTGTCATCATTATCATTCTTTATTTCCACAGGAAACTCAAAGAACTGCATCTAAATGAAGAAGTGAAAAATACTTACGGGTACTTGACAAGAAATAAGAGAAACTAAGTGGGCTGTTAAAAGAATACTATAAGAATGCCTATTTCATAGCTAGAACACCAGAGGCTGAGTCCATCTATCAAGTGAGGTACAAGAAGAAGGTTCGAAGACATAATCTACAGATTCATACATTTATTCCCATGAAAGATGGGAAATGAAGAAACAAATAAGCGCTCTTTTAAATAAAAGAACTTCGGTTGTAGGACAGGTTTTGTTTGGGAATCAAAAATGCTTTATCACGGAAAGAGAAGTAAGTGGATATTTTTTAAAACGAATAAAAAATCCATAATAAGTGCTTCTTGGAGGAAGTTAGTATTTATTAAACATACAAATGGATACATTCCAGGAAGGAAGGAGCGGATTTTCCTCCCCTGACTCAAGTCACGAGTATCCAATCCGCGAGTGCAATGAAGGAAAAAAGAGATGTATTTTTATGGATGCTTATCGCTTTGATGTTTATCACCTCTGCTTTTGTATATGACTTGTACTCCTATGTGGGAAATCGCCATTCTCGTTTGTTTGGAGTCACTTATATGACTATGAACAATCCGTTTTATTCGGTCATCCAAAACGAATTGGTGAAAAGTATTCAAGGTAAAGGTGATGCGCTAATTTTACGAGATCCCATGTTGGATCCAGAAAAACAAGCTCAACAGATTGAAGAGTTCATTAACATGAAAGTGGATGGCATTTTTGTTAATCCAGTGGATTCAATTCAAATTGCAAAAAGTCTCGAAAATGCTACGGATCAAGGAATCCCTGTAATCGTTATTGATTGCCCTATTGAGTCTTCCTCAGAAATTGTAAGTGCAGTGTATTCCGATAACTATCAAGCAGGAGTTTTATGGGCTTATGACCTTATAGAAAAATATGAAGGAGGAAAAATTGCCCTCCTTAAGCATTCTTCTACGATTAGTGGTCAAGATCGAATTCGTGGATTTAAAGATACGATTGCTCAGTTTGATCAATTTGAAATTCTTAATGAAGCGGAAAGCGATGGCCAAACAGAAATTGCCATGCCTGTAGTTTTAGATATCCTCGCCCAAACTCCAGATATTGATTTCATCATGTGTCTCAATGATCCAAGCGCTATGGGAGCCATTGCGGCTTTGGAATATGCTCATCGGGATGATATTCGAGTATATGGAGTAGATGGCACTCCCGATTTTAAAGAACAATTAATGCGTCAATCTAGCGCGGAAGCCACCATTATGCAATCACCTTATACCATGGCCCGCTATGCATCCGATAATATGTATGCTTTTTTAGAGGGACTTGAGGTGAAATCCACCATCATTATTCCTGTAGAGCTTTTAGATCGCTCTAATATTCAAAAACAAAATCTGAGGGAATGGCAATGAAGACTTTACATAAACTTAAAAAAGTCCAAAGTATGGAGTGGATTAGCTCATTACGCAATTTAATGGTAGGAATCAATTATTTGATTGTGATGTTTTATGCCGGAACAAATTTATTAACTACTCGATTTCTAATTGATCAAAATAAAAGTTACTTATTTTTAAGTCGCGTCTCCCATATTCCCCGAGATCCAGTATTTGTATTCTTTAGTTGTTTATTTTTATATGGTTTACTTGCGGCTTTAATTTTATCGCGCTCCGTTACAGAAATCTCGGGGAAAACTACTAACATCACAAGCATCGCTTTGGAGATTGTATTGGCCTTTATCATTATTTACCAACTCAATATGGCTTATTCTGGCTTATTCTTATTGGTGTTTTCGGATTGCTTGTTTCACTTACGACGAGAAAAAGTTTCAGTGACTTATACCCTGATGGGAATTTTAGTTGCGTTGTACTTTTTTTCGAATTATTATGTTTTTTCTTTTTTCTTTTCGATTACTGATCCTATGGCTTATTTCGATATTTTAGATCATCAAATTAGTGGATTTTTAGTCTTAATTAAAAATGTATTGGAAACCCTTAATCTTCTAGGCTTTGTGGCGTATTTATCTCTGTATATTTCCCATCAAACAATTGAAAATGAAAATATTTCTCAAGAATTGAATATGATCAATCAAGTAAATCGTGAACTTAAAAATTATGCGGCTATTACTGAGCGTATTGGAGAAAACAATGAACGGAAACGACTAGCTCGAGAAATTCATGATACTTTAGGCCACGCTTTAACGGGGATTGCAGCTGGAGTAGATGCCACATTGATCATTATTGATAAATCGCCTGAAATGGCCAAGAAGCAATTACAGCTAGTCAGTCAAGTAGTGCGTGAAGGGATTGGAGATGTACGCAATTCTCTAGAAAAATTACGGCCTGGGGCTTTAGAGCAAGCTGGACTAAAAGGAGCTTTACAAAAGATGATTTTAGAATTCACGCAATTGAGTGAGGGATTACAAATTGATTTGAATTATGACATGGATGGAGTGAACTTTGATGTGGCGAAAGAAGATGCTTTATTTCGGGTAGTTCAAGAAAGTATCACTAACTCCATTCGTCATGGTGCAGCTTCATGGATATCCATTCATTTTTATATAGAGGATGATAATTTAATGCTCAAAATTGAAGATAACGGTTTTGGAGCCTCAAATATTCAGCCGGGGTATGGGTTAACGCAAATGAGAGAGAGAATTGCAGCTATTCATGGATCCATTCGTTTTGATGGCTCCAATGGATTTATTACCTTTATTCAGGTACCGTTGCAAAGAGGAGAATTGGATGATTAATGTAGTCATTGCAGATGATCAAGCGCTCATTCGAGATTCTTTGAAGATTGTATTGTCCATGGATGAAAATATCAATGTGGTAGGCACGGCTTCAAATGGCTTAGGAGTTCTTGATATTTTAAAGAAAGAATATGTAGATGTGATTTTAATGGATATTCGGATGCCTAAAATGGATGGTGTTCTTTGTACTAAGCAAGTTAAAAAGGATTATCCAAAAACAAAAGTTATTGTCTTAACAACTTTTGATGATGAAGATTTTGTTTTTTCGGCTTTACGTTATGGTGCAAGTGGATATTTACTTAAGGGCGTCTCGATGAATGAACTGACCGCAGCGATTAAAACCGTGCATTCTGGTGGAGCGATGCTTAATCCAGACATTGCGGCAAAAGTTTTTTCCATGTTTTCGAAGCGTTTAGATGAAGATACGATTATTCAAGTGGATGATAAAGCAGAAATTGAGATTTCTCGAACAGAATGGAAAGTTATCCAACAAGTTGGAAGAGGATGTTCTAATAAAGAAATTGCAGCTATTCTCTATCTTTCAGAAGGCACAGTCCGAAATTATTTATCGAGTATTTTGAATAAATTTTCATTGCGCGATCGAACCCAATTAGCTATTTGGGCCGTAGAAAATCGTCGGAAAGTGCGAGATATGATTAAAGGACAATGAGTTAGGGTCCAGTTTCTAAAATTGAAAAGTTCAAGAAATAATAATAGGGCTCCTCTCCATAGAAAAGCTCGTTAAACAAACTCCATTTACGGTTTAGCTCAGTCAATTCCTTTAATAGAGAGACTGAAAGCACCTTATTTATTAGTCAATTTCTATCAAAAATTTTTTGATGGTACTGCTCTGATATTGAACTTTGAACTAGTTGAGTAGATGTCTATAAGAGGCTTTAAAAGAAATAGACATCTAAATTTTAATAATCGCAAAAAAGAAAAAGGTTGACCTAGTTCATTTTGGGATCAGGTTCTATTTATAGGAATGGTTTATAACGAAAAGAAGATTAAATGCTTCTCTTTGAAAACAATAAATTAGGAAAAATCTATTGCCTCTTGAAGGAAGTTAGCCTGCATTGAACAGGCTAATCGGATATATTACAGAAGGGAGTGAACGGATTTTCCTCCCAAGACTGAAGTCATGGGTATTCAATCCGCTATTACGATGAATGACAATCAGAAATTAAAGCGATCGTTTAAAAATCGAGCCATTCAATTTCGTTCTACAGTCTCCATAGCTTTAGGAAAAATTGGACAATTTGGCTCTCATCATCACTGGATTGGGATTATAGCTATTTTAATGGTAGGAAGTCTTCTCGTGGCTTTTTTAGCCCCTCGATTGCCTATTCCTTTTACTCTCCGCCTTGGACTTTTTTCCACGAGCAATTGGGGTGTTCCAGAAGCCGAAACCTATCAAGTTGTTGATCAATTAATAGAACGCTTTGAAGAAAGCCATCCTTATGTTCAAGTGGAATATATTAGCGGAATTGTAAAAGATGACTACTCTCAATGGCTCTCCGACCAAATTGTGCGCGGAGAACAGCCGGATGTATTTATGGTGTTGGATCAAGATTTTAATATGCTGGCTAGTCTTGGAGCCTTGTTAGATTTAGACAAACTGGTTAATCAAGAACCTGCTTTAAGTTTGAACCAATACTACGAACCCGCATTAGAAGAAGGAATTTATCATAATCAGCTTTATGCTATGCCGTATCAATGCAATTTAAAGTTGATGTTTGTGAATACAACACTTCTAGCCCAAGAAAACATTCCCTTACCTAGTCAGAATTGGACCTTAGAGGAATTTCTAAATATTTGTGAAAAAATGACTAAGGATACCAATCAAGATGGGCAAAATGATCTCTTTGGCTTTGTAGATTATACTTGGAACGATGCAGTTGAAGCGTTTGGCTTAGAATTATTTGATGAATCGGGTCGAAATGCTCAAGTGAATGATGATCAAGTTAAAATGGCTATTCAGTTTATGCAAAAACTTGAAAAATATGACCAGAATAAAAATTCTACCTATATTAATCAAGGTTTCGACTCAGGCCGAACGGTTTTTGCCCCAATGAGTTTAGCTGAATATAAAACCTATCGTCCTTATCCTTGGAAAGTCCGCAAGTACTCTACCTTTGAATGGACCATGTTGCCTATGCCAGCTCAAGAGGTCAATGGAGCCTCTGCTTGCTTAGATACATTAATGATGGGAATTTCGGCGACGACTCATCATGCTCGTGAAGCATGGGACTTATTAAAAATGTTTGTAGCTGATGAAACGACCCAACAAATGATTGCTGAATACACAGGAAGTATCTCTGCACTCAATAATTTAGAGTTGAGTATGGGATTTTCAAAGGATGAGACCACTTTTTCGTTAGAGTTTTTAGATTGGGCTATTACTCACTCACGATCTAAAAATCGATTCCGGAAATATGAAGAAGCAATGACTTTACTTGAAACTGGTATTGATCAAATTCTTTCTTCGTCCACTGACTTAGATTTGGATTTATTGAAATTGCAAAATCAGCTCGATCTCTTCTTACGTGAGTAAATAAGGTGTCTAGAATTAATTCTAGACCCTTTTTTTTATGATTTCTTAGTACTAGATGATGGAGCAATTTTATTTTTTTCAAAAAAATACCTGATAAATCCAATACTAAAAGAATCTAGGTTAAAAATAACATTCATGATTTTGGCAACTGACAAATGTCATATTAAATTATGCATTCTCACAATATGGGTTATGACAAATGCAAATTCATATCAAGAAAGAAATTTCAGAAAATATGAGTGCAAGAAGGGAGAAGAAAACATGAAATATGTTGTTCTAGTAAGCCATGGGCAGTTCGCAGATGGCTTAGCCAACGCGCTTGGCATGCTCGCTGGTAAAAGAAATGACTTACTTTCCTGTGGGCTTGAGGATGGTAAGAGCGCCGATGAATTTGCTGAGAAATTTGCAGAAGTCATCGCTCCTATTCAAGAGGATGACGAAATTTTATTGCTTGGCGATTTAATCGGTGGATCACCACTTACTACGGCTTGCAATGTCATTAACGAAAAAGGCTTATCGAACCAGACTCGTGTCGTAGGCGGCATGAATTTGCCCCTTGGTTTAACAGCACTTTTGATGAAGGATGTCCTCGATTTGGAATCTTTAAAAGATGCTGTACAGGCGGAAGCCAAGGATGCATTAAAGGAATTCGTGATTGTCGTTGACGACGAGGAAGATGAAGACGACGTTTAAAAACGAAAAACCTTAACTAGAAATATGGCCTGTTGCTCATCCTACCTACCATGGCAGGCCATATTCTCTGGACAATTCAAAAGATATTCTCCAAAAAAGACTTATCTAAACTCTCACACCATTTATATTTCACTTTATATAACACAATGATGGCAAGAGAATCTCCAAAAAGGAGATTCTAAAGAAATTGAAATTCGAACGCAAAAAGAACTTGAAGAAAATAAGCACTGCATGGCTAGCAGTCGCTTTTAATAGGAGGAAATTATGAGTGTTTCATTTTTACGCGTTGATGACCGTATGATTCATGGTCAAACTTGCACTCGCTGGGCTAAAGAATATCCTTGTGATGGCATTATTGCTGTCAACGACAAAGCAGCTACTAACCCTGTTTTGAAAAATGCTTACAAAGCAGCTTCTGGAAAGAAAACATTCGTATGGACCGTTGATGAATTTATCAAAAAGGCTCCTAAAGTGTTGAACTCCGACACACGTTACTTTGTAATCACAAAGAACCCAGTAGACATGGAAAAGATTTTAGTGGAATCCGATTTCAAACCAGGTGTAGATACCCTCATCATTGGTCCTTGTAACGACAGACCAAATGCAGTAAAACTTGGAAATAACCAGTCCATTACCCAAGAAGAAGCGGATGCACTTGAAAAAATCAATAAAGCTGGCTACAACGTAAAATTTGCCTTGCTTCCTGATGTTTCCATTGGAAACTGGGGCGATTTTAAAGGTCGTTTCGGTTACTAGGATCTAACCTTCTCAAACCCTTTCCAAGCAGAGTCTTGAAGAGGGAAGATCCATATTCAAGACTCTTGCTTTTATTTCACAATAAAAGAAAAGAGGAAAACAACTTATGGAAATCAGTTGGTTACAGGCTGCTATCCTTGGTTTATTTGCTTGCTTAGCGAGTATGCCTGGTCTTGGCGGTACTAGTTTTGGTAACTATACTCTTGGCCGTCCTTTAGTGGGTGGTTTGATTTGTGGTATCGTTCTTGGCGATATTCAATCTGGTATTTTGGTTGGTGTGGCGATGCAGATTGTATATATTGCATTGGTTACTCCAGGTGGAACGGTTTCGGCTGACGTGCGTGCAGTATCCTACATCGGTATTCCTTTAGCAATGATTGCCTTAAAATCATATGGCTTATCGGCTGATTCTCCTGATGGTCAAGCTTTAGCAACTTCTTTTGGAACTATGGTTGGTACTTTAGGTACTGTTCTCTTTTATGGTACTGCAACAATGAACCTAGTTTGGCAACATATGGGTTGGTCCGCTGTTGAAAAAGGCGATTACGATAAGCTCTACTTAGTGGATATGGTTTATCCTTGGATATCTCACATCCTCTTCTCCTTCTTACCGACTATGATCATGGTTAAGATGGGTGCTCCAATGGTAGATTTGATTAAAAACTATTTACCAATGGATGGTTTAGCGATGAAGACCCTTTTCACAGTTGGTTCCCTACTTCCTTGTGTGGGTATTGCGATCTTGTTGAAACAGATTGTTTCCAAACCAATCGACTTCATTCCATTCTTCTTTGGTTTTACCCTTGCAGCTTCTCTTGGCATTAACTTGGTATCGGCAACGATCATTGCAGCAATGTTTGCATTCATTAACTATCGCATTAAGATGCTTCAAATCTCTAAGCCAATTGCGGCTTTAACTGCTGTTGTTGAAGAAGAGGAGGAAGACATCTAATGGAAAAGAAAATTTCCAAAAAGGCTATTAATAAGGCCTTTCTAAACTGGTACTATGGAAACTTAACTTGCTTCTCTCAAGAACACATGCAAACTTTTGGTTACATGGTATCCATGTTACCAATCATTCGTGATTTATATCCAAATGATCCGGAAGCACAAGCGAGAAGCATGAACACATATCGTAGCTTCTTCAATACAGAACCACAGCTTGGAACAGTTATTGTCGGAATGACTGCAGGTTTGGAAGAAGCTAGAGCGAATGGACAAGAGGATGTTGACGACGAAACCATCAATGGTCTTCGGGCTGGCTTAATGGGTCCAATCGCTGGTATTGGCGATTCCTTAGTCGTTGGTACTTTGATTCCAATTTTACTTGGTATTGCAATGGGAATGTCCACAGGTGGTTCACCACTTGGAGCTATCTTCTACATCATTTCTTGGAACTTAATTGCTTATTTTGGAATGAAAATGCTCTTCGTCAAGGGCTATGAAATGGGCGGAAAAGCTGTTGATTTCTTAGTGGGGCCTCAAGGCGAAGCGCTTCGTGAAAGTATTACGATGCTTGGCGGAATTGTTATTGGTGCTGTTGCTGCTTCTTGGGTCAGTGTTACGACTGCCTTCACGATGACAGCAAATGGTGCCGATGAACCATTTCTTGTATTGCAGGACACCTTAAATGGTGTATATCCTGGTTTCTTGACAGCTGCCTTCATCATTCTTTGCTGGTGGCTTATGGCTAAAAAGAAAATGTCTCCTTTGAAAGTAATGCTTCTTCTTGTAGTAATCGCTTTCTTAGGCGTACTTATTGGCTTCTTCAACCCAGGATTAACGTATTAATCTTTGCTTTTTACGCACGATTGGAGGAATCAATTATGCCCAATTTAAGTAAGGATGAGGTGAAACAACAAATCGTTCTTCAAACCCACCTCTTTCAAAACTTGAAGCGATGGCTCAATCTTGCGCTTTTCATCTCTTCTCTCTTATTTAGTGTCACTGTATTTGGAAAACAAAATGCGGTTCTCTTTTGGATCGCTGTGATTGCCCTCACTCTTTCCATTGTCATAACACTTGTCATCGGCTTAGCTTTAAAAAGAGGACAGGATAACTTAAAGAAATTGATTCAACTTCTCGATGCGAATTAAGAATGACGGACGAATCTTTCGTCCGTTTTTTTAGGTTTATAAAGAACCAAAAGATTGGATTTCTTTTCAAGGAAAGGAAATCCAGTACTATTCAAGAGAATGATTAAAACTAAAAAAAGGAAAAAACCAAGGGAGAATTAGTCTTTTAAAAGATATGTTGAGTTAATCACAATATTCTTGTCAATTAATTTAAAATATTAATTATTAAAATGATTAAAGAAATAAAAAAGTTCCATCTGCTCAAAGAGTAGGTGGAACAAAAATATTAAGATTAAATAGGAGATGAAATAACTAAGAGATTAAGATTTTTTGATTCGTTACAAATCATTTCTTTAGGTCATCAAAAATCTTATTATTCGGATTCATCACTCAACTCCACTTTTAAATGAAAAGAACGAGACTCAAGTTCATGATCTTCGCTATTTTTGATCGGAGTAACGAGCAAATGGTTTTTCATGTCAATACGAGGGACAAGACGTAAAGCATAAATTACATTAAAAGCCTCAAGAATTGCAGCATTTTCTACTGCCGAAAAGGCAATAAATTGAATATTTTGAGCTTTACACATTTCCCAAAGAGGTTCAATGATATGGGATGAGTGAACTTTAGCAAAGGGATTATCCATAATGAGAACACTATGACGGTCCCGTCGTGATAAAAGATCAAATTTATCGTAGCGTTGGTACGAAAGCAGTGCAGAAATGATAGTAAAGGCAGCCAAGAAAGATTCTGCTCCCGACGTTTTTCCAGCATTTTCCCAGGGAATACTGGTTTCTTGGAACTCTTCGATTTTTAAAATATGAATTTTAGGGGTCCTCAATCCAATAATCGCATTGTAGAAGGATGAGAGGTGAAAGCTTTTATTTAAAATACGCTCAATAGCATCTTCTTGTTGAGAAAAGCGCTTAATTTCGGCAATCAAATTTTGTACATAACTTCGTACTTTTCCCAAATAAAGCGTTTCATTCCATTTAGGAAGATCAATAGTAAGCATTTTTCGTGAACGGCCCCGTAAAGGAATCGTGGTTCGTTTGTCAATTTCTCTCATCTCGCTATCAATATTTCGAAGGTATTCTCCTCCTAATCGTTGAATGAGTTGATTCTCCATCTCATCAATATGTTTGACATCGGATTTTGAAGCTTCTAACATCGTCTGAAAAAGAGTAATTCGATTTTCGAGAGAAATCTGAAACTCGATTGGGTTTTCTAAGCTCGCTTTTAAGACTATGACCACATTAGATAAATCTTGGTCTCGATTTTTTTTGGCGATTTCTCCAATTTTATCTAAATTACCCCGTATCTCATCAGTGTATTTCTTTTGAATTTTTTGAAGATGACTTAAAGAAGATTCGAGTGTATTAAATTTCTCTTGAAGCTCTCCAAGGGATTGATCTACTAAATGTTCTAGAGCAATCGTATCGAATGGCTCCATAGTATTCTGATCCAAAAGATATTTGGCATCCCGTTGGAGTTGATGTAGACGATCGACTTTTTTACGAAATATAATTTCTTCTTTTTTAGAATCATGAAGATCATTTTGGGTAGCTTCCAATTCAAAGTGCAAATCACCAATACGCGTTTCTTGTCGCCTTTTGGGTTTAGCATTAGGTTGAATTTTTCCAATAGCTTGTAATAAATGTTGGCAATCATTTTGACCAATACTGATCTTCTTTTCAAGATAAAAATTCTCTTGCTGAAGTGTATCTTGTTTTTTTTCTAAAGAATCAATATCTCTTTCGAGTTGAAGTAAGACTGCTTCATTTCCTTTTAAATGTTTCCAAGTCTCATCTTGTCCCTGCATCGCATACAGACTCAGAAGGTCTTTTAAGTGGGCTTCTTTCTTTTTGAATTGTTCATCATAATAGATAAAATTCTGCCTCAATTCAGAAATTTCGGGGGTTTTAAGGCTCGAGAGCAACGATAAAAATTTAACCTCTAGCTCCTCAAAGGTCCCCTTTGTTTCACTTATCCCTACTTTAAGATAAGGTTTGTAAGCTTCTTGCTTTTTTTGAAGCTCTTCCAACATATTTTGTGTATCGAGCGTCTCTTGGGTTAATCTTTGAATTTCAGAAGTAAGCCTCTTAAATTCCTGATCTAGGCCATCTCGTAAGAAAATGATTTGTTGTTGCTTTTGATGAAGCGATTCGTTTTGATGATAACTTTCCACTGTTTCTAAATAGGAAGCGTGTAAAGTGAGTGTAGCTTGATGGATCATTTTCGCTTTACTGGTTTGATGCAAAGCATCCTTTTTTTGAATTTCAAGGTTCTTTTTCTTTTTTTGCTGATCACGCAGATCTCTTTTTAATTTGTTTTCTTTAGAGATCAATTTTTCTTTTTTGTCCTGCCATTGAAAAAGCGTTTCCTCCCTTTTGAGAACCTCTTTTTGTAAAAGAGGATGATTTTCTAAAAAATACTTTTTCTTTTGATAGAAAGTTTGTTCTTGGTTGAGATGGTTTTGCATTTCTTGTTCTTTCTTTTCGAGCTGTTGAATTTGGTCAAAGCGATGTTTCAGCTTTTCTTCATCAAGAAGAGATGGATTGAAACGAAAGTAAAAATGGAACTCCTTGAAGAGCTCGAAAGAAGCTGGTTCTTTTCGTAAACTTTCAGGCGTAATAAAACTGAGAATAGAAGAGGAATAAGGATGGTGTTCATTAAAGAGATCGAAAAGCGTTTTAAGGGAAGTAGATTCCACCACAAATGAATAAGGCAATAAGGGATATTGAGTAACCAAATTTTGTTTGGCTTTTATGGACATGCGTCGTTTCTTTAAGTATTCAATGCCTGTAGCTAATGTAATATTTTGACTTTCTAAGATCTCTTTCATTTCGTTAGTCAAATCAGGATTTGGCCCAGTTTCGAGTTGTCTCTTTTCTCGGTTCAAGTCATTCATTCGTTCAATAGAAGCTTGAATGTCTACTGTGCATTGAGAAATCCGTTTTTCAAGCGTTTGAATTAAAAATTCATTATCCCAGACCTTTTTTTGATCAAGTTTAAGCGTATGACAAAGCTCTTCCTTTTTCTTTAAAAGATCCTGATCTTTTTGAATCGTTTCTTGCAAAGTTTGAATGGAATAGTTCAGTTGACTTTTTTCCCGTTGCGTTTCGACTTGCTTTTCTTGAATCTTTTCCAAGCTTTGCTCCAAATGCGTCATTTCTTCTTGCATTTGGTTTTCCTTATTCTGGCAATCTTTTACCTGTTGAGCTGTAATGTGTTCTAAATTTTGAAAAAGTTCTTCATCTTCATAAAAGGATAAGGAGTGAACAATAGGGACAGACCAATTTTGAAGAAAGGCTTTTTCTTCTCTTTGATAGCGTTCAAGAATTTTTTCACAGCCCCCTATCTGGCGATCAAGGGTTGAAAGTTCTTTTTCATAAGCAGTCCGTTGGACTGAAATAGCCTCTTGGTTAGATTGATGAGTGTGAATTTCTTCGTTAAGAGTGTTCAGCTGTTTTTGAAGATTTATTAAGTGTTCTTCGCTTTGACGTATTAATCCCTGAGCTAATTTCGCTAAATCGATATCAATTTCTTCGTTGCTTTTTTTTAGAGCTTCAATTTTAGTTAGAATCACCATTTTTTTGCGTTGTAACTTTTGCATTTCTTGATAATTCTGTGCCAGCATATGGCGTTTGCGTAAAAGCTTCAGGTTTTCTAATTGTTCATCAATGGTTTTTCTTTGGGTTTTAAGTGTTTGTTCCTCTTGTTCAAGAGTGGTAATCTCATCCAACAAGGAATAATACTGTTGAGACTTCATTTCAATGAGAATCTGATTCAATTGATCCTTGGCCTTTTGTTGATTCTCTTGCTCTTGATGAATCCGTTTCTCTAATTCTTTTTCGCCTTGCAACAATCCTTTTTGAAAAGAATCAAGGTTTTGAAGATCTTCCCTACATTGCCGATAGCTAGAAACCAAGAGATCGGTTAGATTTTGTAAATTCACTAAGGAATTTACAAAAGTTTCGTGCTGGGCTATTTGAGCATACTTTTGTTCATTATCCAAGCGTCGCTTAACATAAGAGGCAAGGCTCTCTCTAAAATTACCCATTTTATTACTACCAGCCTGTTGGTCGAGCTTTCGTTGAATAGCGGGTAGAAAAACTTGGGAAATCAGCTTCTCACTGGTGTTATTTTTAGTTGTGAAATCGGAAAGACCCGATTCATCCAAATTAAAGGTTCGCATTTGTTCCCATTCACTTGGCTCAATTCCAAATTCTTGAAGATGTTGAAAGTAATGTTGCTGTTGGGAAGAGTCGTTTAAATTATAGAGATGCACCTGAGAAGGTGTTTGCTTTTTCCATTGATCAATTTGTTTTTTGATTTGTACAAATGAGAGGTAGCTTTTAATTCCCTTTTCCTCTTGAATGGTTTGCAGGGCTTTTAGAGAATGGGGATCATCTGTATTTTTATATTCTGAAATAAAACTATAGATATCCAGTCGTTGATCTGTGAGCTCCTCCTCTTTTCCGGTTAAAAGAGCTTGCTTTTTACGCACCAATAAACCAATGAGGAAATAGCCTCCACCTCCATCGAGGATCCATTCTTCTAAAATCAAAGAGGGATGGTTATTACGGAAGTAATCAGAAAAGGGGCGATAGGGAAAATTGCGCGATCGTTTTGATAAATAAGGAGATAAAAGAAGCTGAACGAAAACAGATTTTCCTCCCCCATTGTCCATACGAAAAAGACTACTTTCATTATCTAGATGTAAAGTCTCATTCGTAATGACGTTATGACCATTGTTGTATTCAATGTGGCTCAAGCGAATGGTATTGAGTCTAGGCATCAGATTCTTCTCCTAAAATAGTTTTCATGCTGTTATATCCTTGAGAAGAGCGCAAAACGTAATTGGCAATGTCATCCAAGCGTTGCGTTGGACGAATGGAACCTTTTAATTCAAAACGCTGGATTAACTGTTGCTCTTCTAAAAATTTTAAGATGGTATCAAATAGTTTGGACTTTGTATTTTGTTCTTTGGAGCCGATCTCTGATTTCAAACTTTCATACACTGCCAACATTTTTTCATAAGGAACTTCGTTAGTTACAGAAGAGGTATTGGCTTGGTTGGCACCTTGACGTAAATATTCTCCAGTGCGATTCATCAGTTCACTTATATGAATATATTGACGGGTTTTTCCTTGACCATAGTTAGTGTCGTAAAATTCATTCAATAAAATCAATATGATAAACATATACAAGTAATAAAAGACGACTGGTTGGTTTGATTTCAGTAAGCGTTCTTTAAGGTCTTTTTTGGAATATCCTAGCCACTCGTTAGTGCTATTGGGAATGAGATAGAGAGTTTGAGAAAAATAACCAAGTTGGCAATCAAAGGCTTCGGCGAGTGCCTCAAATTGACTATGGGTTTCTTCATGGCTCAAAATGGCTTGTAAGTCACTATCTTGTAAAGGCAATTGACGCATTTGAAGAAGGCGATAAAACACTTCATTGACCATAAAATGATCCTTTCTAGTTAAGGCTAAGAGCCTTTTTTAGTGGGGAGAACCTTTCATTTCAAGTGAGCAATGGCATTAATGTGAAGCGTAAATTGTCTAAAGAAATAGAAACACGCTTTCCTTTCTCTTGCAGGATATATTGGACTTGACCTTGATCTTTTGAAATTTGAAGTCCTTGGTATTGACGAAGTTCTGGAATTCTCGTCACCATTTCAAGCATGGAAAGAGGAAAGATATACGGCAAATTGGCTTCCCAAATAATATTGTTGCGATCGTGTTCAATAGTTTCAAAGGAAATCCATTCCACATTTATCAAAGAAATAAACAGTTGTTTGGCCAAATTTATGGAAGGTAAAAATTCATGGGGCTGACCGAATTCCTGCAACGTGATGGTTTTATCGGGAGTATCTAATAAAGCGCTTAAAAGAAGAAATACCGAATAATTGAGGGCCGTTTTTTGAAGTTGAAGACGTTCCTTTTCGTGTTCAAAAAACTCTTTGTCATATCCATCTTCAATTTCAAGTGATGTTTCATTTTCTTCACGAGATAAAATGCGTTTGTATTCAAAAACATGAGTCAATTGAAATTGATGATCAGGCGGCTTTATAAAAAGTGGCTTCAAAAAGAAATCAATGCGTTCAAGAAGATTCGAATCTTTTAAGACTGGATCAAATACCAATTGTGAAAAGTTATAGTGTTGACGAGAAGTGGCTTGAATTTGAAGGAGAATCTCGTCGTTAAAAATTTGCGAGAAGTCTGTTATGACTTTTAAAATGGAAGTCAATACATCCGTCGTGCGATATAAAAGAGATTGAATTTTCTTGAGTGTTCTTAGATTCGCTATAGATGAAGGATCGATTTGACTTTCTTTTAATCCTTGGTGGATTTTTTTTATTTGGTCTTCTACTTCTTGTTGGTAGTGGTTAAAATGGGCACTTGAATCATTCATTACTTTAAAGTTGTCTTCTAACAAAGAATTGTATTGTTTGATGTTAATATCAAGCGCATTTTTTCGAACTTGAACGATCTTTTCTTTCAATTCAATTTCCTTTATTTTAAGAAGATCGAAAATGTGACGAATCTCATCGTAGGCTTGAGAATAATTTTGTTTTTTAAGTTGCAATTGAAAAACCATATCTCGAAATTGCAGTTGCATATTTTGTTCCATTTCGAGTGTAGATAACATCAAATGAAATCCATCATCATCCATGCGATAGGATACTGTCCGAGAATCAAGAGCATGACTTGTTAAGTAGCGAATATAGATTGGGGAAAAGCATTCCGCTTCTGGAAAAAAATTAAATTCCATCGGTTCGCCATTGTTGGAAAGTACACTATCGATCAAAACAAGAGCGAGTTTTTTGCATTGTTCGTACTCAAGCGAGAGATGGAAAATATCCTGATCCATCTCCATTAATTCGAGAGCCATATCTTCTAAGGTACAGTCTTCATCTCTAAGTGTTTTTTCCATAACAATGCGCAATAATAAGAAAACCAATAAAATTTGGTCTTCTGTTTTTTCAAAGCCATATTTGGCTAAGGTTTGAGCTTTAGAACGAAGCAAGATAAAAAGCTGACCATATAATGCAATCGAATACACCCGTTGGACCATATCGTTATAAAGTGGCTTTTCCATGCCTTTACCTCCATTCTTTTAAATCTTTATTTTTATAATCTCTTCTTTTGAGTTGATTTTTTTGAACAAATCTATCTTAACTTTATTCTTTTTCTCCTTTTTCTTTCGATAGAGTTTTTAAAAGAAACGCATAGTCTGAACTTATCAAAATTTCTTGAGGAATATAGTGACCGCTTTTTAAAAGAATTTTCATTTCTTGAACTTCTTGATCTTCAAAGAAAGTAAAGAAGAAAGAATCTTCTCGCGGTTCTTGTCCTTCTTTCATCACAGGTAATTGATTCCAAAAAGCATGCGCTTTTTGAAGCATCAAGCGGTATCCCCTTACCAAAATAGGAATGGAAAGAGTTGGATAATGTTGGCATAGAGAATCGTAAATCGCGATTCCTTCCCAATCCAAATCCCCTAAATAAAACAAGTGAGGAAGAGACTGCTTTAAAAAGAGGATGGACGTAGTTTGAAGATCTTCTAAATTTCGAACGATTTTCTTTCCCGCTCCATAGATAATCGTCCCATCTTTCTGATTGTCTTCGAGCCATTGTCGACAAGCGATAAAGGGATCTAAATTTTCCATAATTAAGAGAAACCCAGGACGATTAGTGGCTGAAAAGAAACAGATAGGTTCATGAGTTTTATAAGTGTTTAAAAAACTATCGGGTAAACCAAGATTGGTAATTACGCGAGAACCGCTTTGAGTTAATAGTTTTTCTTGATGCCAAATTTCAAAGCTACGCTCATTTTCTGAAATCGATAAAGAAAGGTCCGGATCCGTTTCGAGATACTCTATCAATTTTTGAATGATCCAAGCATCTTTCTTCAGTTGAGCTGGATGTTTGGCATACCAATTAGGATCAAAAGAGACTGGAAAGGAGTCTAAAAATTCCTTCCAGTCTCTCGATTCTTCTTTTTTAGAAAAGGAAGATTTTCGATATTTGTTAAATAAAGGAGGAATTTTTCCATTGGTTTTGGAAGATTTAATGGGAATAAGTTGACCACTCTTCACTTTTTCTTGAATTTCTTTCGCTCCTTCTTGATAGGTGGGATAGGACTTTAAGAGTTCGTTTAGCGTCCAAATTGTTTTAACTTTCATGACTTTAGAATAATTAGAATAAAAACTTTTGAGAATGCTTTAATCATGTGGTATTTCCTCATTTTATGAAATGACTTTGTCTTTTTTTCAACCTTTTTGATCTAGACGGAGGAAATTATCTAAAGATAAAATGATTTCCAGATAGATTGAATATTTTTATTTTTGAAGAGAAATTAATTAAAAAAATTTATTTAATGAGAAAAATTCGAGAAGGAAAAGACAATGCAAAAATTTTTATCGATTGATGTTGGTGGGACTAACATCAAATACGCTTTAATCCAAGAAGATGCCTCTATTTTGGAGAAAGGGGAAGTTCCTACTCCAAAAACGAACTTAGAAGACTTTGTTCAAATTCTTTGCGATTTATATAAAAAATATGAACAGGAAGGATTAAAGGCAATCGTGATGGCGGCTCCTGGTCGTATTGATAATGTCAATGGTTACTTTTATACCGGAGGAGCTTTACCTTATTTGTATGAAGTGGATATGAAAGGAATTTTAGCAGATCGTATTCCCATTCCATTTACCGTTGTCAACGATGCTAAAGCCGCTGCTAGTGCGGAATTGGCTCATGGCAGTATGCAAGGAATTCAAACTGGATCGGTTTTAACCTTAGGCACGGGAATAGGTGGGGCTGTCATCATTAATGGAAAAGTTCACAATGGACCCACAGGGGCGGCTGGTGAATTCTCCGGTATTCCAAGTGTGTGGGCTAAACGTGTGGATTGCACCGAACCTTGTTGGGCGGATGTGAATGGCGTAGGGGCTTTATTAAAATATTATGGAAATGAAAAAGGTATTGATCCCCATTCCATCAATGGATGTATTTTTTTTGAAGCTGTGAATCAAGGAGAACCCGAAGCTCTAAGAGCTTTGGAAGAATATACTTCTATTTTAGCTGGTGGCTTATATATGTTGCAGTTCGTGTTGGATTGTGAACGCATTGCCATTGGAGGAGGAATTTCGGCTCAACCCGCTTTAATTCAATCTTTAAACGATTCGATGGATACACTTTTTGACCATGTTCCTAGTTTTTTCCCGGTAAATCGTCCTGAAATCGTGGTGTGCCAACATCGCAACGATGCAAATCTCATTGGAGCTTTAGAGAATTACTTTCTCGTTACACAAGATTAAAGAAAGGAGCTGGAAATCATTTTAGAATGATTTCCAGCTCCTTTTAGTATGTCTAAATGTCCTCTAATAAGCCAGTTTCTTGAAGGCGATGAAAAAGAGCAGATTTATGCGGATGAGATTCATGAATGGATTTAGCTAAGTCTTTGGCAAATTGATATTGACCAGGAAGAACAGCAATTTTTCGTAAAGCCAAAGCGACTTCTTGATAATTTGCTGGATTCTTTGTATTGGCTTTTTGAAAAGCTTCCTCTTTCCATAAAGCTGCTAATCTTGAAGCATACTCGTCTTTTAAGGCCTTCTCATATTGTTGGGCCAATAAAAGATCTTGGTTTTCTTCAATACACCTCATCAATTCTTCTTTTCTTCCCTTTTCAAAGTAGGCTTCGGCCAAAATAAAGGGAGCAACCTTAGTTTTTAAAGAGACTAAAGCTCCCAAATAGGTTTCTTCATCTACTTTTTGACTGAGTAAAATTAAGTCTTCTGGCTGAATATGCGGATTTTGCGTAATAAAATCAATGAGCGTTTGAATGGCTTGATCTTCTTTCCCTTCTAAAGAAAGTAAAGAGATCAAATGACGAATTTGTTGGGCTTGCAAAAAAGAATTCTTAGGGTATAAGCGGATTAAACGCTGACAAACCATGCGAGCACTTTGATAATTTTGCTTTTCATAGGCTTTATCCATTTGAAGTTTCCAAAAATAAGGCTTGGATTCTAAGCGAACTTTAAAGGATGGATCGTTTTCACAAAGATCCGGATTGGGTTCGCAAAGAGCATCCAAAGATTCAATAATTCGTTCTAATGTTTGTTTGTCCTCTTTGGTGGATTTTACTTCATGGATCAAAAACTCCGCTTTGAGCCGTTCGAATTTGGAAACAAGATATTGCTCTTGATTAAAGAAGGTACTCAAAATAGTTAAAAGGGCTTGATGCAATTGGAAATCTTGGGGTGGGGTTTCCAGTTTGATCTCTAGCCATGCAAAGATTTCCCCCTCAAGAGAAGAGTTCGCCTGATCAAGAATAGTCGAGAGCCAACTTACCAATTTCCGTTCGATTTCTTGGTTCAAAACGAAGTGAGCTTGTTCAAAGGTCGAAATAGCATAAGAAATCAAAGAGAAAGCCATTTCAATTTGATGATGGTTCAGCAACAATTCAACCTTTTCTTTTAAATAGCCATAGGTCGGATCCGCTAAAAGAGAAAGATTTTCTTTGGAGTTTTGTTTGGTTTCATAAATCACTTCATCGAGCCAAGCACAATATAGTGTCAATAAATCGTCTGGAATATCCTTTAAAAGCTCAAGTTCTAAGCGCAACCGGAAGTCTAAATGGCTTAAAGCCTCTTTTAGAACAAGATTTTCTAATTCTTTACGCGATAAGGAAGCAATTAAGCCCTGTAAACCCATCTTAGATTTGGAAGAAGTGTGATCTTCCTTTCTCTCTGAATGAGCTTGTTGTTTTTGAAGGTTCTTTAAGGAAGTGGAAGGAGCGGCTACAGAAGTGGATCTCTTTTCTTGCGGTTGAGCGTTGTGGGATGGAATCGATTGAAAAAAGGAATGGGCATTTCTAGGCGTGGTAGACGAATGCGTTAAATGAGCGATTCCTTCCTTTAATTCTTCGAGATCTTGTGAAGAAATGCCCAAAGGAAAATTTTCTTTAGCTGTTTCCTGGCTTGAAGACAATCCACATCGATTTGAATCGTCTTGGCTTTTTCTTTCTGACTGAAAAATCTTTTTCTCCTTATTTTGAGAGAGTGAAGTCAAAGGATTTTCGGCCAAAGAGGATGGCTTGAAATAAGGTTCATGAGGTGAGGATACTTTTCCTCTTAAATATTGAATAGCTTGCTCTAACTCATTGACTTCTTGAGAAGAAAGCACGTTAGTTTTTAACGGACTTTTTTGGGAAGGAATATAGCTAGAAAAAAGCGATTTAGAAGTAGTTGGAAAAGCGTTTTCCTCCAGCCAAGAATTGAAGGAAGGCTCATTGGATGAAACCACTTGAGATAAGGAGGAATCGGAAAGTCGCTTTTCCAAGTCAAACAAAAACGCAGCTTCATGAAGACAAAGATTTTCGGATTTTCCTAAAGAACAAGAACAGCGAATGGATGTGATTTCGTTGTCTTTCAACTCCGCCCGCACAAAATAATGACTCGATTTAGCAGGATCCGCTATAAATCCTTCATAAAAGTCTCCACGAGTTTGAATAGGGCCACAACACTGATGGATATAGAGGGAGTATCCCTCTTTTAAGATTGCTGGATTAAAACTTTGTTTCCAATCCATAATAGTTACTGCTCCTTTTTAAAATGTAAGAAAACACACAAACGAATGTGTATGGATTTTGTCCTTCATCCTAGGCTTATATATTTCATGATCTTCAAAGACAATGATGGGAATGGAGAGTTAATTTTAAATTTTAATGAAGACTTCTTCATAAGCGATATCCGTTCCTTTAGGAAGATCCCATAAAATTCCACCACACATTAAAGCTAAGGCTGAAAAAACTTTTTGATCGGACTGACGACAATAGAAAGCGTTTTTATCGAGATCTTGAAGAATAATTCTTGGCCGTTTTTCACTTGGTCTGGTTTCGAATAGGACTCCTTGAATCAATATCGTCTTTCGTTTCGAATCCGCAATTTGCCAAGCGGCTAAACCAGTAATGGGATCACTTAAGCGAAAGTAGTCTCCTTTCAAAATCAAATCTCGTCTCGTTTGAAAGCGTAGGATCTGTTTTATGATTTCTTCTTTTTCGGTTTTAGAGAGTTTGGTGATATCCAATTCATAACCAAAGCTACCTGGAGTTGCGACGACTTCACGAGTTTTCAATGGAGTATTGCGTCCCGTTTGATGATTGGGAATGGCCGAAACGTGGCTTCCCATTGTACTCATAGGATAGAAAAAGCTAGTTCCATATTGAATAAACGTTCGACAATGCGCATCGGTATTATCCGAGCACCAGATTTGAGGAAAGTAGTAAAGCATAGCGGGATCAAAACGACCACCTCCACCAGCACATCCTTCAAAAAGAACATGAGGAAATTTTTGAGTTAACCGTTTGGCTAGTTCATACACTCCAAGAATATAGCGATGAGCGACTTCTCCCTGTTGGTGGCTTGACCACGCTTGAGAATAACAATCAGAAATGGAGCGGTTCATATCCCATTTAATATAATCAATATCATTGTCTTCAATAATTTGACTGATTTGTCTTTCAAGATAGTCCACGACTCTTGAATTAGAAAGATCAAGTACAAGTTGAGAGCGACTCGTTGAGGGAAGACGATTTGGGGCTTGTAGCACCCATTGAGGATGATTTCGATACAAGTTGGAATCAACTGAAATCATTTCAGGTTCTATCCATAGGCCAAATTGTAATCCAAGTTGATGAATGGATTGACTGAGCTTGGCTAAAGACATTCCAAGCTTTTCTTCGTTAGCCTTCCAATCTCCTAATGATGTCGTATCATCGTTGCGTTTTCCAAACCAACCATCGTCTAAAACGAAGAGTTCAATACCAAGTTCTTTAGCCTCTTGGGCTAGCTTGAAAAGTGTTTGACCATCAAAGTTAAAGTAAGTAGCTTCCCAATTGTTAAGAAGAATGGGACGCTTTTTTTCCACAAAATCTTGGGGAAGGATATGATGGCGAAATAAATCATGAAATTGATGGGAAAGCTTAGTTAACCCTTCATTGGAAAAAGACAACAACACTTCAGGAACTTCAAAGGTTTTATACGCTTCTAAACTCCAAGAAAAACGGTTTAATCCCATTACTAAGCGAGTTTGATCAAGTTGATCTTTTTGGACTTCAATTTGAAAATTCCCCGAGTACATTAAAGCAGCTCCATAGGCTTCTCCTTGTGTTTCCGTAGTATGAGGAGTAGCTAAAATGATCGTGGGATTGTGTTGATGAGAACTATGCCCTCTTGAGGATTCAATCCGAAAGGTGTGATGTCCTAATGGAACGCGCTCGAAAAGACGCTCCATAGCATGACGACCGTAGAAATGGAGAAGATCAAAATCTCCATAAGGAAAATCTAAAGCGGCTGAACAAACGCGTTTCAAAATCACAGATTGCATGTCGTGATTGATGATTTTGACCGCTCGAGTGATGACATTAATCTCTGGAAAGACTCCATAAAGCAAGATCACTTCAAGATGATGAAGTGAATCTTCGAGATGGATTTCAAGTGTTTGAATTTCATCCCTGAGGGATGAATTCAAATTTTCGGAATCTCTAGAAAAAGCAGTAGGTAAGGTTTGAAAGGTATATTTCCCCGAATAAAGACGATATTCTCTATAGCGCAAATCCAAAATGGTGGAACCATTTGGGAATTGGACTTCAATAGCTGGTAATCGAAAATCACTTATAAAACTAGGATACTCTAAGGGACGATCATTCAAAGAATATAAACGATTGTCATGGCTTTCCCAAAGGTTTCCAGAAAAGCCAATTTCTGGATAATCTTCCAAATAAGACATATCCATATCGGTTTTAGGACCATACCAAGTATGATTTAAAATGCCAAAAGTATCCACTTTCATTTGATACAGCGAATCTTGCGTATACAAATTAAACACAAGATCTTGAACAACAATAGCCATACTTTATCTCTCCTATTTTTTCTTTTTAAGAGTAACGCGCTTTATCTTTTCTTGAGCTTACTTTAGGTAAAAAAAAGCTTCCTTTAAAAAAGGAAGCCAATAGACAGGATTTGAGGTGCATCTTATTCTTGGAAACTCACGTTTTTAGATTCTAAAGGAATGACTTGGGTCTGAATGATGTGGCGTAAGAAGAAAAGAGATAAAGCAACGACGATGATTTCCGCTAAAGGAAAAGACCACCACACCCATTCTAGATGGCCACTTTGGGCAAATAGCCAAGCAAGCGGAACTAAAGCCACAAGCTGACGAATGAGAGACATCCACATAGACAACATGCCATGACCCAAGGCTTGGAAAAAAGCACTCGTAACCACAGTAAAGCCAGCTAATAAAAAAGACCAAGAAATCGTTTTTAAAGCGGGCAAGCCTATGGCTAACATATTTTCACTTGGATTAAAAAGTCCAAGTAACCAAGACGTTTTAAACTGGAACATCAAAAAGCCAAAAATCATCAAAAGAGTCGCAATGACGATTCCTGATTTATATACCCCCAAAATTCGTTTAGGTTTACTTGCTCCATAGTTAAAAGCAGCGATAGGTACTAAACCATTGTTTAGCCCAAACACCGGCATAAAAATAAAGCTTTGCAGTTTAAAATACACTCCAAAGACCGCCGTAGCGGTGGTGGAAAAGGCGATCAAAATAAGGTTCATCATATAGGTCATAATGGATCCAATCGCTTGCATGATAATAGAAGGCAAGCCTACCGAATAAATTTGATGAACCACAAACCAATCCCAATGGAATTCTTTATAAGAGATTTGGATGTCGGAATTGTGTTTGAAATTTAAATACAATCCACAAATCGCTCCACACCACTGTCCAATTACAGTTGCAATCGCAGCTCCAGCTACTCCAAGAGCAGGAAAGCCATAATATCCAAAGATCATGATAGGATCGAGAATTAAGTTAACAATGGCTCCAATAATTTGTGTTACCATCGTCAAGCCAGTTCGGCCTGTAGCTGTGAGCAATTTTTCACACATGCACCCAATGAATACTCCCATGCAAAAAAGAGAAATAATGCTTAAGTATTCCTCACCATAATTTATAATTTCACTTACATTGGTTTGAGCTGCAAAGAACAAGCGAGAAATAGAGACTCCAACAATCGTAAACACTACAGCGGAAAGAATGGCTAGAAGCAAGGCGTGATTTGCACAACTTTTTACTAAGTTTTTCTCTCCTGCTCCAAGCCAACGAGACAACATCGAATTGACACCCACTCCTGTTCCTACAGCTACTGCAATGATGAGATTTTGCCAAGGAAAGGCAAGAGACACTGCTGTAAGCGCTTCTTCACTGATTTGTGCTACGAATTGGGAGTCCACAATATTATAAAAAGCCTGAACAAGCATACTGACCATCATGGGAATGGACATAGTGATCAAAAGCGAGGTGACAGGATGCGTCCCCATTTTGTTTTCTTTGACATCAGACATAGTTTCTTTTTTTAACCCCCTAAAAATTTTATGAATTTTTGAAAACGAATTATGTTGGAAAAAATTATGTCTCCAATACAAGAGGAATAAAAAAGGAAGTGGAATACTTCCTAAAATTGAGTTTCTCGTAACAAGATTTACTTAAAGGCTCACGTTCCTTCCTTATTTTCGATTTTTTTCAAGGAGGCTTTTCTTTAAGACAGAAAAGCGTTAAGGCTTGTAAAAATGGAAAAAAGAAAAGAAATCGGTAAAGAATGAAAAGAGGTCACAAAGACCTGTTTCCTTGATCAAACAACCGATTCTATAAAATCCTAACAACAATTAAATTTTTGAAAAAGGAATTTTGAGAAAATTCGTATTTTTCTTGATTAAACGAAGCGATTGTGATTCTTTTTCGTTTAATCTCTTCTCAAACTCTAAGATAATTTTCTAATCCAATTGGTTTAAGCGATTCTTTCTTCTTTTCACAAATTTCTTATCCCTATTCTGATTTCTAGCCACGAAAAAAGAAGCAAAGTAAGACTTTGCTTCTAATAGATGAATGGTTGTTTGTTAGAACGATCCTTTTCTCAATCCTTTGAGTCGACAAAGATCAATTCATCTGACTTTAAGATGCTTTAATCCCACTCTTTCGAGATGGTTTTTTAAAGCATGCGAATGGGTAAATGTTGCAAGTACACACGTTCGCATTGGCCACATTGAATGCAGTCAGTTGCTTTAACTCCTAAAGTAATAAGAGTTGAAGCCTAGTGATTTCGTAGTGCAAAATCATTGAACTCAATTAAAGCTAAACCAAAAAAGCCTATACGTAAAGCTAAACCAAAAAAGCCTATACGCCTTTCATCGGCTACAATTAAGCCTTTATATCAGAAAATTTAAGAATCTAAAATCAAAGAAGAAGAGTCTCTTTCGATTTATTGTCCTCTAAAAAGAAAGCCAATAAAGGAAGATCAATAAAGAGATTAACACTTGTCTTTTCTTCTCTAATCTTTTCTTTCTGCGTAAAATATCTCAAAGAAGGCTTATTCTCTTTGTCTTTTTTAACTTGTTTAGAAAGAAGGAAAGACTGTATGTCATGGATAGCTATATTACTTCTTGGCGTAGGATTAGCTATGGACGCTTTTGCGGTATCGATTTGTAAAGGCTTGGCCATGCGTCATGTGACTTGGAAAGAATGTCTCAAAGCGGTCCTTTGGTTTGGAATTTTTCAAGGCTTAATGCCTGCCTTAGGATATATTTTTGGAAATCTGTGGGCTGGCTACATTGAAGCCTTTTCGAGTTGGATTGGTTTTATTTTATTGGCTCTTATCGGTGGAAATATGATTCGAGAATCTCTGAGCGAAGAAGAAGAGACAGATAGTTCTATGGACTTTAAAAGCATGTTGCTTTTAGCGATCGCCACTTCAATTGATGCTTTAGCTGTCGGACTGACTTTTTCGGTGGTTCCTGTTGAATTGATTGGCTCATGGACTCGTTTTTCCAATACTATGTTAGCTTGTTTTATCATTTGTATTGAAACTGGCTTTGTTTCCGCTATTGGCATTAAAGTAGGAGCCATTTTTGGTTCTCGCTTTGAAAAAAAAGCGGAATTAGCTGGCGGAATCATTTTAATTTTAATTGGTTTACAAATCATTCTTTCTCACTACGGAATTCTTTAAACTTTGTTTTTTAACTTTGAAGCCAAAGAATTTCGACTTTGGATTGGGATCTATAAAAATTTTGAAGTGTTTTATCTCAACTAAGAGGCATGGATCTAAAGGAGAACGAGATTTAGAGTCTCTTGAAAAAAATTAGCTTGGATGAAAAGACGAAAGAATACCTTTCCGAAGGGAGAAAGCGTATTTTTTTTCAATAAATGAAATCATAAGAATTCAATCCACCATGATGACAATAGCGGATGACTAAAGTTACAGGATTGATCCATTGTTGACTAGCTTAAGTTCTTTGCAAACCACATTACCAAAGAATAGATGGACCCCTTCGAATAGAATAGTGAGTTTGAAGCTCTGTGCTTTGTGTTTTCCTAATGGGTAGGACGTGCCTTTGGATAACCTTGGGGCTGGCATTTCTCTGAAAGGAGTTTTACTTTTTTAGGTTTTAGATCAAAATGGACAACCTTTAAGGCCTGCTCAAAGATAGATAATAGATATGGGAAGGCACCAACCTCCCCATCAGATTCCTAAATTTACTATTTCTAAAAGTGAAAAGAGAAAAAGAAATCCAGCTTTCTTTGAAATAAAAGGATTTCGGCTTTGAGATAAAGTAGAATTCGAAAATCAAACCTGCTTTATAAAGAGAAGAAGAGCCATATTTCTCTTTGAAAACGTTAGATATTATGTGAGTGGATCTTCTAGGAAGTTAGCATGGATTGAACATGCTAAGGGATACATCACCGAAAGGAGGGAGCGGCCTCTCATGACTCAAGTCATGGGTTTCAATCCGCATTTTATGAATTCTACACAATATATTCTGGCGATTGACCATGGAACCACTTCAACGCGAGCTATTCTCTTTGACCATAGGTTTCAAATTCAAGCGATTGCTCAAAAGGAAGGGCGCCTTGAATACCCTGCTCCTGGATGGGTAGAACAAGATGCTATGGCGATTTGGCTCGATACGATGTCTGTTTTAGCGGATATCATCAATCAAGCTGATATTTCCCTAGATCAAGTGCGAGGAATCGGGATTTCCAATCAGCGCGAAACCACCGTATTATGGGATCGACATACCGGATTACCCATTTATAAGGCGATTGTTTGGCAATCGCGACAAAGCACGGACATTTGCGATCAATGGAAAGCGGAGGGACTTGAACCACTCGTTCACGAAAAAACAGGCTTACGCATTGATCCTTATTTTTCGGCTTCTAAAATTGCGTGGATTTTAGATAATGTTCCTCACGCACGCGAGAAAGCCGAACGGGGTGATCTTTTATTTGGTACTATGGATAGCTGGCTTGTTTGGAAATTAACAGGAGGAGAACGACACATTACCGATGCTTCAAATGCTTCCCGAACTCTCTTGTGCAACATCAAAACGGTAAAATGGGATGATGAACTCTTAGAAGCGATGAATATTCCAAAGGCTATTTTGCCTCAAATTGTTTCTAGCTCGGAAATTTATGGCAATACTATTCCGTATGCTTTTTTTGGAGGGGAAGTGCCCATTGCCTCGATGATTGGCGATCAACAAGCAGCTCTGTTTGGTCAATTGTGCTTGGAAAAAGGAATGGCTAAAAACACCTATGGTACAGGTGGATTTCTTTTAATGAATACGGGAAATGAGATCGTTCACTCAAAACAGGGCTTACTTTCTACCATCGCTTGGAAAATCGGAGATGAGGTTACCTATGCTTTAGAGGGATCCATTTTTGTCTCTGGTTCCTTGTTGAAATGGATGCGTGACGAGCTTCATATTATTGATCATGTCGCTCATACCGCCACTATGGCCAATCGAGCGGGAACGAGTGGTGGAGTCTATATTGTTCCTGCGTTTGTTGGACTAGGGGCTCCCTATTGGGATCCAAAAGCGAAAGCTTCCATTGTCGGGTTATCTTTTGGAACAGGAAACGATCAACTGGTTCGCGCCGCTTTAGAAAGTATGGCTTTTCAAGCGCATGACGTATTGGAAGCTATGCAAGCAGATGCCAATACCCCGATTCAAGTATTGAAAGTGGATGGAGGCGCAGCTGCCAATGACTTTTTATTGCAATTTCAAGCTGATTTGTGTCGTAAAGAAGTGGATCGCTTTAAAACTAACGAATTAACGGCGCTTGGAGCGGCCTTTTTAGCGGGATTGGCCACTGGTTTTTGGAAAAAAGAAGACTTAAAGCTCGAACTCGAGCGGGCTTTTCTTCCTCTTCGAACTGAAAAAGATATGGAAAAAGCCTATAAAGGGTGGAAAAAAGCGGTAAAGGCTTGTCAAGCTTTTGAAAAGCAAGATGAGTAATGTCTTTTTTCATGGGTTTTCCTCATGAATCTAAATTTACCTATTTTTTAGGAAACCGAAGGATATTGTCTTCTCTAGTAGGGGGATATCCTTCTTTTCGTTTCTTTAGATCTTTATTTCCCTCTATTATCCATAAAATAAAAGTTAATTTAGAGATGAAATGGGTCTTTAAACAAGAAAAATAGACAAAATTTTAAAAATACCCAATAACAGTTGTGGCAAAAATAACCGGATTTGCTTTTCAAGTCTTGAAAAGTCACACAACTAAAGAATATAAATTTTGAGAATTGATAAAGATGAGAGTGTAAATGACTTCCCACCATGTTTCTCAAGTTCTATTGCATTAATAAATTCTTTTAAGTCATAACTTGATTTCTATTTCTTCCAAGTGCTTTGTGACTTGGAGGAGTATGCTACAATTTTACAAGTAAATTTTTAGGGGAAAATTTAGGGGATAGGTATTAAAACGATAAAATCTTATCAATTAAAGAATGGAGATAGTGGAGGAAACTATGGGATCCAAAAACAAACAAACGCTGAACATCCTTTCCGTGTTCTCTTTGGTCGTTTTGGCCATTTTAATTGTCTGTATGGGCTATTTGATCTGGCAGGCGTTATCAATTGAAATTTTTTCTACTATCCAACTCGTTTTAGGCATTGGGATTTTAGCTTTGATTCTTGTCCTTTTTATGTGTCTATTATTAAAAAAATTTACTCATGCTTGGGCTAAACTTATCATTCTAGCTTTAAGTCTAGCTGTAGCGTTTGTTTGTGGCTTTGGAGGCTACTATTTACAACAAACTAGTGAATTTTTTAGCACAGTAGCTGGAGGCTCAGATGCGTCTAATCAATCAAACGATGAAACAAAAGAGATCATCAGCGATGCTGATTTGTTATCCAATAAAATAGCGATGTCCGTTACGACCTACGCTATGCAGGAAACGGGCATTGAGAAGTCAAGTCAATTGAATGGAAAAGATGTTGGTGTTATTACCGCTGCCGATGAAAGAGGAACAACCGGAGCTCTTGATCAATTGTCCTCTAAAGGTGTTCGGACAGCGAACTATGTGGAATATGAAAATGCCTTCGTTTTGGTGGATGCTCTTTTTGATGGAGAAGTGGATGCCATTGTCTTACCCGAACAATTTCATGAAGATTTATTAAATGCTGCCAATGATATCAACAAATACAATGCTTTAACCACCTTTACAAATGTTGTAGATCAATATATCTACTATGAACCAGTTCCTGAGGAAATGAAAAATCCTGCGGATCCAGTGGACGATATCACTCAAGATCCCTTTACTATTTTAATTTCTGGTTCAGATAGTTATGGAAACTTATCCGTAACCTCAAGATCCGATGTCAATATGCTCGTTACGGTCAATCCAAAAACGTATCAAGTTCTTATCGTCTCTTTACCTCGGGACTCCTACATTCCCTTTTCTTGTAAGAAAAATGAATATGCGTGTATCAATATATCTGGAATGTATGACAAACTAACTCATTCGGGGTTATATGGAGTAGGAACAACCGAATCGACGATTGAAGACTTCTTAGAGGTGGAGATCAATTATACCGTACGCGTTAATTTTTCCTCCCTCATCAATATTGTCGATTCGATTAATGGCATTGATGTTGAAGTGGAACCAGGTTTAGAAGTAGAAACTTTTTATGCTAATGGAACAGAAGGCGTAAAAGCAGGATGGAATCATCTCAATGGAGAACGAGCTTTGGCCTTTGCCCGTGAGCGCCATGCTTACTTAAATGGAGATAATCAGCGAATCATTAACCAACAGCTTGTCTTAAAAGCTTTATTGAAAAAGATGATGTCTCCTACAATGGTGGTTAACTATCCTAAGTTTATTAAGGCTTTATCCACGGCTTTCTTTACCAACATGCCCGCGAATCAAATTAAAGAACTCATTGGACTAGAAGTAGCAAGTTTTCCAAGCTGGGATATTCAAATGTATGCAGTGAGTGGGGATGCTTCAAGTCAATATTGTCCTTCTCTTAATGCCATAGCTTCTGTGGTTCTTGACAATCCTTATGAAGTGGCAACCGCTCAAGAACTCATTGAAGCTGTCTTAGAGGGAGAGCCCTTCACGGCTGAAGAAGATGAAGAATCGAGCCAAAGTGGGTCTAAAGCCATTTCAAACTCCCAAATCAAATCGTCTCGTCGTCGCTCTACTACAAGTACTTATAGTGAAGATCAAGAAGATTTTTCGAATGGATATCCTTACGTGGATCCATATGGATATCGAGAGCCACAGGACTTAGAAGACTTTGATTTCAACTATGGATATGACGATGAAAATGATATTTTTATTCCTATGGAAGATTAGATAGATCTTTTCTAAGAAAAGCTAAAAAAAGAGCGCCGTGATTGCGGCGCTTTTATTTTGTTTTTTAATTCTTAAGGTATTGATGAATAAGTTGAACATAAAACATATTGCCATAGTCATAACGCCATCCACCATTTTCACGAATGGCAATAGGATTTGGATAAGAAACAACGCGACCACTTGAATAAATTTGAGAAAACTCTTCAGCTAAAGCAGGCGTATATTGCCCACCATTGGCCGCTACGAAATCCAAAAATCCGCTTCCGTAATTATAAGCTTGAAATACGGAATCTTGATCGACTCCTAATCGCTCTGCTTTATCAAGCAACTCTTTGTAATATTTAACCCCCTGCTCGATGGAGTCATAAACTCCTAAACTATTTGGAGGTAAGCCTAATGATTCGCTCGATTGAAAGACATCTTCCGATTGTCCATTGGATTCAACAGCGACTATGGCTTCTAGTTCATTGAGATGATTGGAGATTCCATATTTTGTAGCAGTATGCGCAATTAGAGAAGTCAATTCACTTTGGGTTAATTCATGATAGGATTGAGAATTAGATTTCAATGCAATTAAAAACGAACAAAAAAGAGAAAACACCAACAATAGGCCAAGCAAGAAAATGGAGAACTTGGAAGGCTTATGAAGTTGTTTCTTTTTGTTTTTAGTTTGCGCCGCTTTTCTCTTTTTAGACCCTTTTTTAGAAGCATAAGAATTGGGGGATGCTTGCGACACGAAGTTCTCCTTTCTGTAGGGATTTTTTCCCCTTTGGTTCAATGTTTTATTATCGGACAACATTGTAGGAGAAATTTCATCAAAAATCAGTTAAATACTTAAATGTAAGGAATCTTCTTTTTGGTGTCTAGAAATTTCCTCTCTTTTTGGGTTTAGCTATAGTTTTATCTCTTAATTGAAACGTAGCTATTTAAAAAAGAGCGTTTCAATATCTTTTTTATTTCCTTTGAGTTTATTTTAGAGTATTAAAATTAGCAAATGATACCATTAGTAAGTAATGAAAGGAATGTGGCCGATGAAAAAAATAGACCAAAAAAAAGCAGGCTGGCTCACTTTACTTTTTCTTTTTTTAGGAACCGCCTTCTCTATTGCAGCAATGTTTCGTGGAAGCATCGCTTGGTTACTTTGTTCTGCTGTTAGTTTGGTGGCCGGCTTAGGTTGCTTGAAAGTGTATTTTTCAGGTCAAAATTTTTCTTAGGTTCACCGCAAATTAATATGAAGCTATTTCGCAAGTATAAAACTCTCTGGATGGCTGGTATTATTATTGTCATCGCAATTTTGTTTATTATCAATTTTTCCGAAGTAGTTAGTGGTTTTAATTTTTTGTTGCGGGCTGTCTCCTCATTGCTTGGAGGAGCTGCTTTAGCCTTTATCCTTAATTTAATTATGGATCCCGTCGAAAGAGCCCTCCGAAAGTCAAGTAAACCATTTCTAGTGAAAAATGCGCGTACCTTGGCTTTGACCGCCTCTTTTCTTGTAGCTTTACTTATAATTATGTTGGTTTTATCCATTGTGATTCCCAATATGATTAATGCGATTAAGATGCTGACCCTTGAAGCCCCTAGTTATTTTAATACCCTAGATACCTTCTTTCACGGAATCTTAAAACGCTATCCCTATTTGGAAGAAGCCTTTAAAAATGTTCGGATCGATTGGTCACAAACCACAGATACGATCCTTAACTTTATTACCAAAGGGTCTCTTCAAACAAGTGTCATGAGCAATACAATGAACATTGTCTCCTCTCTTGTGGGAGGAGTGGTCAATTTATTCTTAATCATTGTCTTTGCTTCTTATGTTCTTTCTGATAAAGAGCGTTTCGTTAAAGGCTATTACACACTCACCGATTTGTTTATTCCCCCAGAACGTCGTGTTCATTTAACCCGCAACTTGCGGATCATTAATCAATCGTTTAAAGCTTTTATTATGGGTGAAATACTTGAAGCGTGTATTTTGTCCACGATGTGTATTATTGGGATGTTAATTTTACGGTTGCCTTATGCCACTATGATCGGAATTTTAGTTGGAGTCATTAACATGATTCCTATGGTAGGGGCCTTTATTGGAGGTGGAATTGGTGCTTTCATCATTTTTACCGTTTCCCCTTCCAAGTGCTTAATTTTTTTGATCTTCCTTTGCATCATTCAACAAATTGAATCCAATATTTTCTTTCCGAGAGTGGTCGGAAATAAAGTTGGCCTTCCAGGAATTTTCGTTATGATGACGATCGTCATTGGGGGCTCCCTTTTTGGAGTATTGGGTATGATTTTAGGTGTCCCGCTTGTAGCTTCTCTCTACAAAATTTTTAATGATTATCTAGCCGAGGTACTCGCTCAACGGGAAGCTAAAAGAACCCATTTAGATGTTCAGCATCAAACATCGTCTTCCTCTAAAGTGATTTTTCCAACCACTACTCCAAATACTCCCGCAAAGATTACGATGGAAGGGCCAATTATCCCCCAAAGTTCTTATAAAGAGACGGAAGACATAGAAGATGAGTCGCAGGCACTTTTAAAGCTCATCCATGGTGATCATTAAACCAAAAAAGATTTAAAAATTCTAAAAAGTGAACAGAGATTGAGCCGGGCAAAAAAAATGCCTCGGCTTTTTCTTTTGGTTACACTAAAACCGAAAAGAGGTAATCCAATATGTCTATTCGTCAAATTGAATCCGTTGAAATGTTTAAACAACTCGTGGCGCAAGAGCCAGCTGTTCTTATTGACTTTTTCGCTACTTGGTGTGGGCCTTGTAAAATGTTACATCCCGTTTTAGAAAGTGCTGCTACTAAATTAGACGGAAAAGTCGTAATTGCTCAAGTCGATATTGATAAAGAACAAGCTTTAGCCGGAGCCTTTAACGTTCAATCCGTTCCCACTTTGGTTTTCTTCAAAGAAGGAAAACCTGTCTTAGCTACCGCGGGATATATGGATGAAAAAGCACTTATGAGCTTTATTGAAGCTGCTCAAGCAAAATAGGTTTTATTTCTTCCACCTTCTTCGATCACTGAGAATTTTCTCAGTGGTCTTTTTTTATGGGGAACTATAACTTCTTTGAAAACGTTTTCTTTATTGAAATAAAGCGATAAAATAAGATCAAAGCTCTCTTTATTTTTCTATTTTAAAAAATCCTAGTTTTATCCAATGCTTTAAGAAAATTTGTTTGAGCAGTTACCCCATTTTTATGGCTAGAACTATGGATAAAAAATAATCAAAAATGGAAAATAAAAACCCTCCCAAACAAGTGATGGAAAGGAGAAGAAGGGATTATTACACATTCCCTTAATCATTTTTATGAACTTTAAAGTGGATTCGAGACATGAAGAATTTCGAAATCGCGTTCGTCAATTAGCTGAAGAAAATATTCCTCAAATAGCGATGGAGCTGGATGAAAACAATGCCTTTCCCCATGATTTTGTCGCCAAGATGAAAGAGGCTGGCTTGATGGGACTTCCTTATGAGCAACAATATAACGGCGCAGGAGATGATGTCCTATCATACGCTATTGCTGTAGAAGAACTTTCTCGGGTCGATGGTGGAATTGGAGTGATTCTTTCCGCTCACACCTCATTAGGAACCTATCCTATTGCGGCCTTTGGAAACGAAGAACAAAAAGAAAAATATCTCAAACCATTGGCTTCGGGAGAAAAACTTGGCGCTTTTGGTTTAACGGAAGAAAATGCGGGGTCCGATGCAGCTGGAACCCAAACCACTGCTGTATTGGAGGGAGATCACTACATTTTAAATGGCAAAAAGATTTTTATCACCAATGCCCCTATTGCTGATACATATGTCGTATTTGCCTCTACCAATCCCGAAAAAGGGACGCGAGGAATTTCAGCTCTGATTGTAGAAAAAGGCATGGAAGGCTTTAGCTTTTCCGATCATTACAATAAGCTTGGAATCCGCTCTTCTTCGACAGCGGAACTTCATTTTAAAAATGTCAAAGTCCCTAAAGAAAACTTATTGGGATTAGAAGGTCAAGGCTTTAAAATCGCCATGTCTACTCTCGATGGAGGACGCATTGGTATTGCGGCTCAAGCTTTAGGAATCGCCCAAGGCGCTTATGAAGAAGCTCTAGAGTATGCAAAAGAGCGCGAACAATTTGGAGCTCCTATTGCTGTTAATCAAGGCATTTCCTTTAAGCTGGCAGAAATGGCTACAAAGTTAGAAGCCGCTCGTTTATTGGTCTACAAAGCGGCAGAAATGAAAGAAAATCATGAGCCATATTCCATGAATGCAGCCATGGCCAAGCTTTATGCTTCTGATATCGCTCTAGAAGTGTGCAATGATGCCTTACAAATCTTTGGTGGTAGTGGCTATTTAAAGGGGATGGGAGTCGAACGTCGTTATCGCGATGCGAAAATCACAACCATTTATGAAGGAACCAATGAAATTCAAAAGGTAGTCATTGCGAGTCATATTTTAGGAAAATTGAAGAAAGCCGCTAAAAAAGAGGCCAAAACACAAGTTGCTGAAAAAGCGCATAAGCAACAAATAATTGATGAGTTGACCTTAGCTAATTCGGTGAAAAAGCTGGCTTCTATTTTGAAAAATGAGATTGATCTTTCCCTACCAGAAGATCCCAATACTCCCATTTCAAGTGCTAAAAAAATCATCGGCATTGGACAAGGTGTAGAAACCAAAGACAACGCCGAAAAAATCGCTATTATCGCCCAAAAACTTGGCTTTGTATTGGGTGGAAGTCGACCTGCGGCGGAAGTACATCACTTTATTGGGATGGATCGCTTTATTGGCTTATCTGGTCAAAAAGCCAATCAGGCAGAATTATACATTGCAGCTGGCATCTCGGGATCCAAGCAACATTTAAAGGGTATTGAAAAAGTCAAAACAATTGTAGCGATTAATACAGATCCCAATGCTCCTATTTTTAAAGTAGCTGATTATGGAATTGTTGGCGATCTCAATGAGGTTTTACCGCTTTTGTATGAAGAACTCATGGGCCAAGAGGAGAAGACAAAGAATCTTGGATCCCTTTATCAATGTTCGCTTTGTGGCTATATTTATGATCCCGCTATTGGTGATCCCGAAAATGGTATTGCTCCAGGAACTCCTTTTGTTGATTTACCAGAAGATTGGATCTGCCCGTATTGCGGAGCATCTAAATCCGATTTTGAACCACTTATCAATTCAGATATAGAGAAATTTGAAAAATCCACCACAGAGAGTAACCTCATCACCGAACTAGGTCCAATTTACAAATGTTCCCTCTGTGGATACATTTATGATCCCGCTATTGGTGATCCCGAAAATGGCATTGCTCCAGGAACTCCGTTTGCTGATTTACCAGAAGATTGGAGGTGTCCGTATTGTGGAGCATCAAAATCCGATTTTGAACCCATTGCGCAAGAAATCGTCATTGAAGTTCAAAAGGAAACCACTTCACCAAAAGCGCATGGCGAAAAATATCAATGCATTTTGTGTGGGTACGTTTACGATCCGGCTCTTGGCGATCCCGAAAATGGTATTGCTCCAGGAACTCCTTTTATTGATTTACCAGAGAATTGGACGTGTCCATATTGTGGAGCTACTAAATCCGACTTTGAACCGATAAAAAATTAAATGGGAAAAGAGAGTGATAACGAAAATTCGTTTCACTCCTTTTTTCATTGAAAAGAAAAAGAGTAAAGGATTCACAAAGAAGTAAAAAGATCTAAGCTAAATAAAGCTTCTCAATTTCTTTTTCGTTTTCTTCTTTTTAGAATGAAAAAGTATCAAAGGAGGGATTCAGTTATGGTTTATGAAATTAACAGTGTAGAAGATTTCGAGCAAACCATTCAAAATAATCCAGATGTATTAATGGAGTTTTATGCTTCATGGTGCCCTCATTGCAAGGCATTTGCGCCCGATTTAGCGCAAGCCAGCCACTTATTGGAAAGCAAACATGTAATAGTAGCTCGTACAGAAATTGATACTTTTGAAAACCTCGCCAATGAATACAATGTGGAATCGATTCCTACATTGACCTTCTTCAAAGACGGTAGCTTAGTAGCCGAATCCGCTGGACAACGCAGTGTTCAAGGTGTATTGGATTTTGTCAATCAAGCCATGAAAAACTAAACGAAAAAACTCGTGCTCAGCACGAGTTTTTTATTGACAAAATAAGAAAGCCAAAATGAATTTTAAGATTTTAAATATGGAACCGATTCCTTAAAATTTTCTGATTGTTCTTTCTCACTTAAGTCATTTTAAGGGCTTACAACGCATTTATTTTTCCTCTTTAAGCGAAGTTTAATCTTGAATTTTGAATAAAAACCACAATTTAAAATTGTATTAAAATATGTGAAATAATATTGACATGAAACCGATTCCACACTATCCTTTCTTATGAAGAGATAGAGTGTCTAAAAAATGTTTATTTTAAAGGGCTTGCAATCCTCTATTTACAGGAAAGAAAAAGAGGAAAAACTTTAAAGAGACTTTTATTTTGGAAGCTCTATTTTCGAACCGGTTCATCTTTTCTGTTTGTCGTATTTGGCCATAGGACAAACAAAATAATAAGGAGAAAAAAGAGAATGGATTACAACCAGATCGCAAAAGACATCATAAAAGATGTCGGTGGAAAGGAAAATATCATTTCCGCTATGCACTGTGCCACTCGTCTCCGTTTGCGCTTGAGAGACTATAACAAGGTCAATGAAGAAGCGTTAACCGATGTTGATCAAGTCAAAGGAGTATTTTTAGCTAACGATCAGTACCAAATTATTCTAGGCTCGGGCACAGTAAATTTAGTTACGGATGAAGTCTTAAAAGAAACTGGTCTTCAAGCCGGTTCGGCTCCCAAAGAAGAAGAATCCAATGCCAAAGAAGGCAATGTGATCATGCGTGGAGTTAAAGTTTTATCGGATATTTTCGTTCCCATCATTCCAGCTATCGTAGCTGGTGGTCTTTTAATGGGAATCAACAATGTTTTAACGGCCACTGGCTTATTCTTCCCTGGAAAATCACTTATTGATGAAATGCCCCATTTTGCGGGCCTCGCTGCTTTCATTAACTTATGTGCTAATGCGCCATTTACTTTTTTGCCCGTTTTGATTGGCTTCTCTGCTACCAAAAAATTTGGCGGAAACGAATATTTAGGAGCCGCAATGGGTATGATCATGGTCCATCCGGACTTGCTCAATGCTTATTCTCTAGCTAGCGCTACTGAAATTCCTACATGGGGCTGGTTTGGTCTCGAAGTTCAAGCCATCGGCTATCAAGGAACTGTTCTTCCTGTTTTGGCTGTTTCTTGGATTTTGGCCAATATTGAAAAACGTTTACATAAAGTCACTCCAAGTTGGTTGGATAACTTAACAACCCCTTTGCTTTCTGTTTTGATTACAGCTGTTTTGACCTTCTTATTTGTGGGACCAATCTTGAGAACCGCAGGTGACTGGTTGGCCATGGGTCTTTCTTGGCTTTATTCCTCTCTTGGCTTTATTGGAGGAGCTATTTTTGGTCTACTCTATGCTCCTATTACCATTACAGGTATGCATCATTCCTTTTCTGCTATTGAAACGCAATTAATTGCTGCGGCTGAGACCACTGGTGGATCCTTTATTTTCCCAACGGCTTCTATGAACAACGTAGCGCAAGGTGCGGCCGTTCTGGCTGTGTTGTTGATGACAAAAGATGAAAAACTAAAATCAATTTGTTCTGCTTCTGGTGTTTCTGCTTTACTTGGTATTACAGAACCAGCCATGTTTGGTGTTACCTTAAAATTGAAGTATCCCTTCTATGCAGCTATTATCGGTTCTGCAGTTGGTTCGGCTTGGTGTGCTGGAACTAAAACCTTAGCTCTTGCCTTAGGAGCCGCCGGATTACCTGGTTTTATTTCGATTGCTCCACAAAGTTGGGGAAATTTCTTTATCGGTTTAGCTTTATCTATGATAACTGCTTTTGCTCTCACTGTCTTTTTTATGAAAAGACATCCAGAAGGCAAACAAGAAACGAAAGAGTCCTCAAAAACTTCTAATGCTTCATCGGTATCAACTGCTTCCTCTGCTTCTGATACAACTTCTTCAAATAGTATTCCTTCGGCGGTCTCTGTGGCTAACCATGATGCGAAAGTCATTCATGCTCCATTTAAAGGTAGTGTAAAACCTATTTCTGAATGTGGAGATCCTGTTTTTGCCAGCAAAGCGATGGGCGATGGAATTGTCATTACCCCAAGTGAAGGAATTCTTTATTCTCCCATTGATGGAGAAGTGATGCTCGTTTTCCCTACAAAACATGCCATCGGTTTAAAATCCAATTCCGGAACTGAAATTTTAATTCATGTTGGGATGGATACGGTAAATTTGGAAGGAAAACCGTTTGAAGTCTTTGTAAGTCAAGGAGAAAAAATTAAAGCGGGACAACCTTTGTTAAGCGCAGATCTTGAAGCCATTCAAGCGGCTGGATGCCCTATTGAAACCCCTGTAGTCATCACAAATGGCGTTCCCTTTGAAATCCTTCAACAAGGATCAGTGAAACCTGGGGATGATATGATGAAGAGCGAATAATATCGCTTCCCCAATAAAAAAGGAATTTTAATATGTATTCTTCTGTTCGTAAAGAATTTACTCAAGCCCAAACACTTGAAAAGAGAAATGAAGTGAAAGCCGATCCCAATCGGCTTTCCTATCATTTGATGCCTCCTGTAGGATGGCTGAATGATCCTAACGGATTATCAGAAATGAATGGTGTATATCATATTTTTTATCAATACACCCCTGCCAATCCTTTAGGAAATGATCATCGAGGTTGGGGCCATTATCAGACGAAAGATTTCATTCACTATCAAGAAATGGATGATCCGTTTGTCCCCGACACCCATGGAGATGGAAAGGGATCCTATTCTGGATCGGCTTTAATCCGAGATGGAATCATGCATCTTTTCTTCACTGGAAATAATAAATTGCCTGGAGATTACGATTACATCAATGATGGTCGTATTCATTGGGTTTTGCATTCCCAAAGCAAAGATGGCATCCACTTTACCCCAAAGGAAGTGTTGCTTCGTAATGCAGATTATCCTGACTATCTTTCCTGCCATGTTCGGGATCCTAAAATCTATACCGAAAACAATCAAGATTATATGGTCTTAGGAGCGCGAACGAAGGACTCTAAAGGGCAAGTCGAAGTCTTTAAAGGGGATGGAACCTTAAAAAATTGGACTCCTTGTTCGACCATTAAGCCTAAAGAATCGTTTGGTTATATGTGGGAATGTCCCGATTTGTTTGATTTAGATGGACACTTGATTCTTATCACTTGCCCTCAAGGCGTTCCAACCCAAGGGATTTTGTATGAGAACATTTATCAAAATGGTTGGTTTGAAGCTAATCATGATTTAGAACACGATCAACAAGTCGATCAATTTCATGAATTGGATAATGGATTTGATTTTTACGCTCCACAAAGTTTCTTGGATGAAAAAGGGCGTCGAATTTTAATCGGATGGATGGGAATTCCGGAAGCTGATTACGATAACAACCCTACAATAGAAAAAAATTGGCAACATGCGCTCACTTTACCTCGGGTACTCACTTGGAAAGATGGCACCATTTACCAAACGCCCATTCAAGAAATCGAAGCTCTACGTCAAGAAGAACTGCCGATTCGTTTAGAGGCTAATCAATGTATGGAATTTCCCACTCGTGTTTTAGAATGCAACCTCATTCCTCAAGCGAATACATCCTTTCATCTTACGTTTAGAGAAGATGTAGAGCTGAATTATGATCAAGAGACCAAAATCTTCAGTCTTATCCTTGGAAAAAGTGGACATGGACGCGATGTTCGTCATGTAGAAATCGCCTCCATTGAAAACATTCGGATTTACTCGGATACGTCTTCTCTAGAAATCTTCTTAAACGATGGCCAAAAAGTCCTGACTACCCGCCTTTTTGATGAAGCAATTAAACCAAAACTTTGTACCAACGTTCCTCTAACCGGTACCGCCTATACTCTTGGCAGTTTTGTTATCGAAGAAAAATTAGAAAAAGAAGATCCGCAAGTCCAAGAATAAATCTTGCTTTAAACTTTAAAGGATAAGCGAAAGGCTTATCCTTTTTTTGGTAGCGATTTTTCAAATTTCGATTACACTGAAATTAATGCACATAATTAATTAACTTTAGAAATTTATACGAAAAAAAGATAAACAAAAGGAGTTTAAAAGTCATGGAAAATAATATTTGTACCTTTGGCGAAATCTTAATTGACTTTACAGATAGCGGCACCACTCCTAGTGGAACCAAACTCTTTGCGCAACATCCGGGAGGGGCTCCCGCAAATGTAGCTGTG
The DNA here is from genome assembly GCA_964615295.1 of uncultured Erysipelotrichaceae bacterium. Taxonomy (GTDB): domain Bacteria; phylum Bacillota_I; class Bacilli_A; order Erysipelotrichales; family Erysipelotrichaceae; genus Allobaculum. Next base: position 49,925 of record CAZTNF010000001.1, read on the forward strand.
GGTGTAAAGAGACTTGGAGGTAATGCTTCGTTTATTGGCAAGATTGGTGATGATATGCATGGGACCTTGTTAAAAGGCGTTTTGGATGAGGAAGGAGTTGATGTTTCTAACTTGGTTCAAGATGATACGGTCTTTACAACGCTTGCTTTTGTGAGTGTAGGTCCTGAGGGAGAAAGACAATTCTCCTTTGCCCGTAAGCCAGGAGCCGATACTCAAATGACCTTTGAAGAAATGGATCAAGACATGATTAAAAATTCCAAAATCTTCCATGTTGGGTCCTTATCTTTAACCCATGAGCCATCAAGAACTGCGGAATATAAGGCCATTGATTTGGCCAAAGACAATGGCGTGATCATCTCGTATGATCCTAACTATCGCGAAAGCCTTTGGTTGAATGAACCTGTGGCCATTCAAGCGATGCGTTCTTTGATCAATAAAGCGGATATCATGAAAATTTCTGATGAAGAAACCGCTTTATTGACGGATATCAAAGATCCTGAAGGAGCAGCAAAATCTTTAATTGATCAAGGGGTAAAAGTTGTCGCCGTAACCCTTGGAGATAAAGGCGCTCTAATTGCCAATAAAGAAGGAGCTATTGTTGTTCCTGGTTTTAAAAGTCAGGTAGCGGATACTAATGGAGCAGGAGATTCTTTCTGGAGTGCGATGCTCGTACAAGTAGCAAATGCTAATAAAGCGTTGGAGGAATTAAGCTTAGACGAATTGGCTGACTTTACTCGCTTTGCGAATGGAGTAGCTGCTTTAACTGTTCGTAAATCGGGGGCTATTCCAGCCATGCCCACGCTTGCTCAAGCCACAGAATTTTTAGCCAGTGAAAAATAGTTCTTTTCTGAAGAAGGATCTTCATCAATCGAACGGATTTTCAAGCCACGTTTGAAAAGACGTGGCTTTTTTCCATCGCATCTTTTTTAAATAGAAAATTTGAATAAAGTGAGGTTTTTATTTTGATTTCTCCAAAATCACGAACTATGGCCGACATTGCTCAAGAAGCTGGCGTTTCCAAAAGTACAGTTTCTCGTTATTTCAATGGAGGGTATGTCAAAGAAGACACCAAAGAAAAAATTCGTAAAATTGTAGAACGAACCGGATTTGAGCCTAGTGCGGCAGCTCAAAACTTAAAAGCAAAAAAAACTCACACGATTGGAGTGGTCGCTCCCACAATGATATCTCCTTCCACAGGCCGTTTACTTACAGCTATGGACAATGCTTTACGCCAACAAGACTATTCTTGTTTAATCGTAACCACGGATCACATTCCGGAACGAGAAATTGCCGCCATTGAATATTTGCGTTCTTTACGTGTAGCTGGGATCGTACTCATTGCGACGAATATTAGCCCCGATCATCAGCGGCTTCAAACCTCATCTCCCATTCCCTTTTTGACCATGGGACAAAAATTTCCACAAGGAATTTCCATTGTTTATGATGACTTTGAAGCGGGATGGCTAGTGGGACACTATGCTAGTCAAAAAGGCCACAAGGATATTGTCTATATTGGGGTAAATGATCAAGATGAAGCAGTAGGGTGTATTCGTCGCAATGGGGTATTGGCAGGGCTAGCCGATCAAGCCAATGTCAAAAATTTACAAATTGCCGAAACAACATTTTCGTACTCTCATGCGCAAGAATTGGTTCGTAAAGTTTTAGATGAACATATTCCTGAATTGTTTATTTGCGCTACCGATTTAATTGCCTTAGCTTGTTATAAAGAAATCCGAGAACGAGGGCTTCGGGTTCCAGAAGACGTATCCTTAATTGGCTTTGGAGGCTATGAAATGAGCGAACTTCTTTCTCCCTCTTTAACCACCATTCGCTTTGAAAACGAATTAGCCGGAAAACTGTGCGCTGATACCCTGATTTCGATGATTCAGAAAAAGCCAGTTCCCAAGGTTCAGATGCTAGGCTTTGAATTTTTACCCGGCCAATCCGTTTTAGATCGAACTGAAACCACTCAAGATGTTTCTAAACCTTCTTTAAGCCATTCTTAGTAAAGCAATAAACAGTTTGAATAAGGGACTATAACGACGAATTCTCTTAGTTATAGTCCTTTTATTGTATTCAAAAGCCTCTAAGCTAATGTGGAGTTATTTCATAGATCTTAAAGAGCAGATAAGAATCTCTTTTACTTATTAATCAAGTATGAACACTTTTCAACGATACTTAGGACCAATAATTTTTGGAACGCTTTTTGTATTTTCGATGCTTGGGCGTATTACCCCGATATCTTTAGAACGTCAAGCCCCTGATACCATTCAAGCCGAAATCAAAGGAGCTGTCCTAGAGCCAGGAATTTATACATTAAAAAACGGGGCGACTATTCAAGATTTAATCAATGAAGCTAAAGGCGTAAATGAAGTAGCTGATCTTTCCCCGCTCTCTTTGCAACAAGAGGTTCAGCCAGGACAAGTTATTGTTATTGGACAAAAGAAGGCCGATGGAAGCAGTCCGCTCATCTCTCTAAACACGGCTTCTAAAGAACAATTGATGACTCTACCTGGTGTAGGAGAAAGTACAGCTCAAAAAATTATGGATTATCGCAAACAACATTCCTTTCAAACTCTAGACGAGTTAATGAACGTTCCAGGAATTGGAGAGAAGAAATTTGAAAAGCTCAAAGATTATCTCGCCCTTTGAAATTAAAAGATGGTGTCTTACTAGGGGATGGGTAGGAAATATAGATGCTTTTTGGATTGTTAGTGCTCTAGCCCTTTTTTTGATGGCGCAACTTTCTACGTTTGATTTGTGTCTTTCTTTTAGTCTTCTCTATTGTGTATTTCTTTTTATTCGTTTTTGCCAATTCAAACTCATTGGATTTTGGCTCGTTATGAGTAGCCTTCTTTGGGGAAGTTTAACTTATCAAACTTCTTGCCCAGCTCAAGAAGGAATTTATGAAGTAGTTGGCATTCGTTCAGGATATACGCTAGCCAAAATGGGAAGAACTAAAGTCGTAATTTATGAAACCGATTTTGACCTGGGCGATCATCTAGCTCTTTCTAATTTCCAAACTGTTCATTCTTCCAACAATCCAGGCCTCTTTTGTTTTCAACAATTTTTAAATCAAAGGGGAATTATTCAGAGTGCTCAGGATTGCAAGCCTCTTGATTCCTATACTTCCTCTTGGCGACGAACGGTTTGGCTTGGAATTAAGCAGACTAAAGCCGCCCCTTTATATCAATGGCTTTTTTATGGGTTGGTCTCTATAGAAACTCCTCTTTCCACTTTAGGCTTGCCGATGATAGCGTTGATGAGCGTAGGGCGGAAAATATTAGAACGCCGTTTTTTTCCTCGCACCGTCCATATCCTTCTTCTATTTGGGCAAGGAATTCTTTTTATCCTGTTTCCAATACAGGAGACAAGTTTACGACTCTTTGTGTTTGAACTAGGCCATTGTTTCTTTTCCCATTGGAATAAGCGTTGGCCTTTTCAAGTTATTCTCTTTACTTTGCTCAATCCTTACGCTGCTCGTTCCATGGGTTTGATTTTGCCAGCAGGACTTTCCTTTTTCACCCACTATCAATCTACTCTTTGGGGTAAAAAGGCTGTGCAGATTTTTTGGTGTGCTTTTTGTCAAATCGCATTAATGGGACAACTCAACTTGATCTTACTTATTGGCTTTCTTTGGCTACGTACCATTTTTGGCTGGGCTGTGATTTTGGCTCTTCCTGGTTTATGGGTGGATTGCTATGGGCTTTTTTTATGGGAAAATTTTCAGCGGTTTTCGTCTTGGCAATGGATCACCATTACAACCTATCCTCCTTTTTGGTATGTAAGTTTCATTTTTTTAGGAATTGTCGGGATGACTTGGAAATATAAGTCGAAGACTATGCTCATGATTCTTGGACTTCTTTGCCTCTACCCTTATGTGTGGAAATTGGATCCTTTTTTTCACCTCTATCAATTGGATGTGGGACAAGGGGATGCGGCGATCCTAGTGGAACCCTTTCAAAAAAGCGTGATTATGATTGATGCAGCTGGGCGTTTCAATCATGATCAAGCCCTAGAACTGTATCTTCCTTTTTTTCAATCGCGTCAAATCTATGCTTTAGATGCTTTGATTGTTTCCCATAAAGATTTTGATCATAGTGGTGGGGTGGACTCTCTTTTAGAAAAAATGCCAGTTCAATCCTATATCACTACCTCTGAAGAAAAGGTTCCCTGTACCTATGCCTTTGAACTCCTTTTAAAGGAACGGGTTTTTCGCGATAAAGAAAAAGAAGATGAAAACGATAAAAGTCTGATTTGTGCTTTTCAATACGATGACTTTCGATATTTATGGACAGGGGATGCTTCGGACGAAATTGAAAAACAATTGCTCGAGAATTATAACGTAAAATCCGATGTCTTAAAGCTTGGTCATCACGGTTCTAACACAAGTTCCGATGTTCACTTCTTGCGGGCCGTGAATCCTCGCCTCGCTTTGATTTCTTCGGGCTATCAAAACCGATACAATCATCCAAGTCTTGATGTCTTAGTGCGGCTCAATTGCTTGGGCATTGATCGTCTAAATACTGCTGACCATGGGTATATCCATCTCTTTTCCTGGCCGCATTTTTTAGGAGTTCAAACAGGAGATGGTCTTTTCACTTATCTTCTTAAAGCGTAAAAAAAGGCCAACTCTCTAGGTTAAGAATTGGCCTTTCTTTTTAGGCTTTAGAATCTGTGTTTTTTTCTTGATCTGGTGTCTCATCAGTCGAATCTACAGTAAAAAGATTAGATGTAGCTGATGGTTTGGATTCCTCTTTATCTAAAGAAACTGTAAGAGCTTGTGGCTTGTTTTGTTCGTCTTGGTATTTGTGAACAATTTCCATAAACTCATCACCTGTAATGGTTTCTTTTTCATATAAGTATTTGGCCAACTCATGCAATAACATCACATTATCGGACAAAATTTGACTTGCTTCTCCGTACGCCTTATTGATTAAAGCGATGACTTCTTGGTCAATTTGTCTAGAGGTTTCAGGAGAACAAGCTAAGGAAGTATCTCCACCAAGATATTGGTTGTTGACAGTTTCTAAAGCGGTCATTCCAAAGTGATCAGACATTCCAAGACGAGTGATCATCATACGCGCCGTTTTAGTGGCCATTTCAATATCGTTGCTCGCTCCAGAAGTAATGGAATGGAAAATTAAGTCTTCAGCAGCTCGTCCCCCACAATAGGTCACAATGCGCGTATAAAGTTCTTCTTTGGATAACAAGTTATTTTCTTGTTCATCCACTTGCATTGTGTACCCTAAAGCACCTTTAGTTCGAGGAATAATGGTGATTTTATGAACGGGAGCAGCCGCAGAGCTATAGGCAGAAACAAGGGCATGACCAATTTCGTGGTAAGCCACAATCATGCGCTCTTTTGGGGAAATGACTTTATTTTTCTTTTGTTCTCCCGCAATAACGATTTCAATGGCTTCCTCTAAGTCTCGCTGAGCCACTTGTTTACGTCCATCGCGAACGGCTAATAAAGCGCCCTCATTAATGATGTTGGCAAGATCAGCTCCCGAAGTTCCAGCCGAAGCACGAGCGATCATGTTGTAGTCTACATTGGGCGACATCTTTACGTTTTTAGCATGAAGCTCTAGGATTTCTTGACGGCCTTCTAAATCGGGAAGTTCCACAGGAATACGACGGTCAAAACGTCCAGGACGGGTCAAAGCGGGGTCTAGAGTTTCTGGACGGTTAGTAGCAGCTAAAAGCACAATGCCTTTCGAGCCATCAAATCCATCCATCTCTGCAAGCAATTGGTTGAGTGTTTGTTCGCGCTCATCATTTCCATTAAAACCAGACCCATCGCGTTTTTTACCAATGGTGTCGATCTCATCAATGAAAATAATGCAGGGGGCATGTTTACGCGCTTCCTTAAACAAATCACGTACGCGCGCTGCCCCACGACCTACAAACATCTCGACGAATTCGGAACCTGCAATAAAGTAGAAGGGAACCCCCGCTTCTCCAGCGACAGCCCGTGCTAATAAGGTTTTTCCAGTACCAGGAGGTCCAACGAGTAAAGCTCCCTTGGGCATTTTGGCACCAATTTCTTGGTAACGACTGGGATGGTTTAAGAAGCTTACAATTTCTTTGAGATTTTGTTTAGCCTCATCTTGTCCTGCTACATCTTTAAAGGTCGTATGGGTCATTTCTCCTTTATACACTTTGGCATTAGACTTATTCATGTTTCCAAACCCGCCAAAGTTCCCAAAGGGAAAGCCACCCATAGAAGAATCGTCATCGTCTTTATCCTTCGATGAATCTGAGGAGCCAAAAGTAAAGGGAGTGTCATCTTTTGATCCTTGAAGACGTTTGCGTAAGACACGAATAAACCACCATAAACTTCCCCAGATTAAAATCCAAGGTAATAAACTCAACAAAATCGTTAAGAAAAAGTTATTGGATGTTTCAATAGGCACTTCTTCAAACTCAGCTCCACCTGCCAAGAGACGATTGACCAAATCAGGATCCTCAATCATCGTTGTAGTGTATTTTTCATTGTCATTGTCCTCTCCCTTCATCGTATAGGTTAAGACGTTGCCTTGAATCACCACATCATCAACTTCCTTCTCTTCCACTTGTTGTAGAAACTGCGAATATGAAACATTCGTTGGGGAATTGGAAGTCGTTGACCAATTGAAAACCACCAAACCGATGATCAAGACTAAAAAAGCTACCATTAAATACTTCAAAGCATTTGGAAATTTTTGAGGAGATTTGCTGTTTGGTCCTTTATTGGATGTTTTCATAAATTTTCGAATTTTCAAGCCGTAAACAATTAAGGAAAATTCTGATCCTCCTTTCTTATCAGTTTTTATTTACTCTATCTTATTCAAGGCTTTAAGAATGCATCCTCGAGCCAAGAAAGAATGATAGAGCAAGAGCCTAATACATTCTTTTCTCTAATTATTGACCTACTATAGTCAAAATCTTTTAAACAAAGTATGGCATTAGTATAGCGCATTTTAGCAAGCAAAATGTTGGGGTGCTAATTTATGAAAATTTCACAAATTCCCACCACAAAGAAGGAGAATGATTTTCAAAAAAACAGGCTAGAGTGGTCTAACCTGCTTGGAGAATTACTCATTAGTCAAATTTATGGCGACGATTGGTAGATAACATCATCATTTCTTTCATCGTCGCTTCATCTTCCTCTTTCAAAGCTTGAGCAAAGACACTCAAGGTGTTTTGAAATTGTTCAATTTCTTTCAATAGCATGTCTTTGTTCAATAAAAAGAGTTCACTCCACATTTCTTCATTGATGGAGGCAATACGGGTCAAATCGCGGAAGGAATCGCCTGTATACTCCACTAAATGTTCATTTTCATGAGTATCCATCAATGATACTGCAATTACATGGGTCAATTGAGATAAAAAGGCGATCATCTCATCGTGTTCATCGGGCGATAAAGCGGAAATGTTATCACATCCAAGATCTTTAGCTAAAGCACTCACCTTGACAATAGCCGAAGCCGTATTATCAGGGCGTGGAATCAAAATAAAGTTGGCTTGATCAAAAATGCGAGGATCCGCATGCTCAATGCCCTTGGATTCTCGTCCGCACATTGGATGGACAGACATCAGTTCCACATCTTTGCGTAAAATATCTTGAACAGGTTCCATAATGGCACGCTTGACTCCGGAAATTTCCAAAATAAGGGTGCCAGGTGCAAATTGGTCTTGCCATGTTTCAATCCAAGGCTGCAAAAGCGAAGGATAAATACAAAAGATCAACCATTTGCATTGGGCAAGACCTTGGGAAAAATCTGAAAACCCTTGATCAATCCAGCCGCGTTCTTTGGCTTTTTGTAATGATGCTAAGTTGGAATCAAAGCCATAGACTGTCCACCCGAGCTCTTTTAATCGGGCACAAAATGAGCCACCCATGACCCCAAGGCCAATTACTCCTACTGTTTTCATAAAATGCGGATTGGACATTCGTGACTTGAGTCAGGGGAGGAAAATCCGCTCCTTCCTTTCTGTACTGTATCCATTAGCATGTTCTATTAATGTTAATTTCCTCCAAAATCCACTCGTATGACATCTAACGTTTTCAAAGAAAAATATTGTTCTTCTTCCAGCTATAAAGAATTTTTGATTTTTGAATGTCACTTTATTCCAAAGCCGAAATTTTTTTATTTCAAAGGGAGCCTGATTCCTTTTTCTCTGAACCTTCCACCGTGTCTTCTCTCCCTGTCTCTATAACTCAATCGACTTCTGAACTATCAGTAACTCGTGTTTCCACGTATTTCCTACTCAATTTCATAGAGCTTCATCTAAAAGTAAAGCTCCTTTCAGAGGAAAATACTATCACCAATATTAGACTTCATATTCCCATTTCTACCCATCAGGAAAACACAAAGATCAGGATTTCAAACTCGGTATTGTATTCAAAGGTATCTTTTTTTGTAACGTGATGCGCCAAGAACTTGGACTAGTCAACAAAGTGTCAAGCCCATGGCTTGAGTCGTGGGTGACCCTATTCTTATGAATGGTTAAGCTTGATTTTTCCCTTTCCTTAGGCTTTAAACCATACAAAAAATTATACTAAAAAGATGGAATTTCACCGGTTTTGCCTTTTTTGAGAAGAAAGATCTTTTTAAGCGATTTCTTGGATGTCAGCTCCTAAAGATTTTAAGTCTTCAAAGAAGGTAGGATAGCTTTTGGAAATAGCTTGAGCCCCTTGAATGATGCTTGGCGATTGAGCTCCCAAAGCAAAGATACTCATCGCCATCACGACACGATGATCGTTATGACCATCTAAAACAACCGGCTGATCTTTTTTGTACTCCTCTTTACCCGAAATATAGATATTGTTTTCATCACTTGAAATGTTTACTCCCCATTTTCTCAGTTCTTCTTCCATCGCTGCAATGCGATCACATTCCTTAAAACGCAATCGCGCTGCATTGGTGAGTTTAGAATTTCCTGGAATCATCGCTGCTAAGGCGCAAAGAATGGGGCCAAGATCGGGACAATTAGCCAAATCCGCTTCGAAGGCAAGACGTTTATTGGGAGAAATTCGAATCGTTGTGGCCAATTCGTCTTCAATAACTTCAAGTTTTCCCCCGGCTTGTTGGATGATCGAAGCGATTACGCCATCCCCTTGTTTGGAATTCATGACCAATCCTTCAAGATATAAAGGAGCTTTCAGCATCCCTAAAGCGAGAAAGAAAGCAGCTTGGGACCAATCGGATTCCACTACTACTTGGGCGGGTTTATAACAAGCATCGGGCTCAATACAATAGGCGTGAGAAGTGGGTTGTTGAATGGATACGCCAAAGATTTTCATCATATCAACCGTTAAATCTACATAGGACTTAGATTGATAAGGGGGCAATACCGCAATGTCCAGGCCTTGTAAAAGAGGAGCAGCCATTAATAGCCCAGAAATAAATTGGCTCGAAACATCCCCATTTAAAGTGTAGAGACCACTTTCGAGCGGTCCATGAAAGTGTAATCCTTGAGGGCCTTGTTCAAAGGGAAGCCCTTGGTCTAAAAAGATGTTTTCATAAATTCCTAAAGGCCGTACCAACAAAGAGGATTGGCCTAAAAAAGTTGTTAAAGCACGACTCGTAGCGGCGATCGGGATTAAAAAACGCAAGGTAGAACCAGATTCATTGGCATTTAAGGTGACAGATTGGCTTCGAAGAGCTGGATTGCATCCATTCACCTTCCATGCATCGAGTAAGCCAAGAGCTTGTTCTTGATGGGAAAAGGTAGCTCCAAGCGCTTGTAAGCAATTCATTGTTGCAGTGATGTCTTGAGACGCTCCTAGGTTATAAATGGTTGAAACTCCTTGAGCAAGTCCCGCACAAATCAAAGCGCGATGAGAAAGTGATTTAGAAGCTGGAACCTTAACATGCCCTTCTAAGAAACTCGGGGTAATTAAAACATTCATTTTCATTCCTCCTGACTCGACTCAAAGGCTAAACGGGCTTCTTCGACCATCCACAGATCCAGAAGACCAAAAGCACAAAGACAATCGACAACAGCACGAGCTCGATGGATAATGGCGGGATCATGGCGACCTTTGATTTCGAGTTCTACCGCTTTCTTAGTCTGGTAGTCGACACTGTCTTGTCTTTGATAGATAGAAGGCGTGGGTTTAATACACGTTTGAAAGATTAAAGGCATTCCATTGGTGATGCCTCCATTGACTCCACCGTTGTGATTCGTGCGTGTTTGAATTGTTCCTTCTACTGAGATTAAAGCGTCATTAGCTTGAGAGCCATACAAATTGGCAAAGCCAAAGCCCTCTCCAAAGCTCACTCCTTTCACAGCAGGAATGGAAAACAGCAAATGCGATAAGTAGCTTTCTACACTGTCGAAAAAAGGTTCACCAATTCCGCCAGGAAGACCCACTACAATACTTTGTAAAATCCCCCCAACACTATCGAGTTTTTTCGCAGTGGTTTCAATTTCGGCTTGCATAGCTCTTTTTACGTCTTCATCGAGTACGGGAAATTCGGTAGCATTCAAGGTTTCCATTTGCGAAAGAAGAATTTCAGGATCGTTTGAAAATCCAATGTCTTGAAGACCATGCAAGCTTTGAATGTGTGTCGCAATCTTCACCCCTTTTTGAGCTAAAATTTGGCGACAAATCGCCCCTGCAGCTACCACGGCAGCCGTTAAACGACCGGAAAAGTGCCCACCCCCCCGAAAGTCTTGATAGCCGTGATATTTTTTAAATGCACTCCAATCCGCATGGCCTGGACGCAAACGATAGCGTAAGGAAGCATAATCTTGAGAACGAGTATTGGTGTTTTCAATGAGCAAACAAAGGGAAGTTCCTGTTGTTTTTCCTTCAAAAAAACCAGAAACAATTCGAACTTGATCGGTTTCATGGCGTTTCGTGGACAAAGCTCCCTTGGCCTTGCGCTTTTCCATCTCCCAAGCCAGCTGATCAAGATCAATTCCAAACCCTGCTGGAAGGCCATCTAATACCGCTCCAATGGCTTCTCCATGGCTTTCACCAAAGATGGTTAGTTGAAGCGCATTGCCTATTGTATTTTTCATATCGTGTTTTTATGTAAACTCTTATGAGTTTTTCTTTCCTTTCGTCCTTAAAACCCGCATTTCGTGAAAAAAATGCGTAAAACCTAAATTTTATTGATATATATCTTGATCCAAAAGATCAAATAATTCTTCTAAGGAGTACGTTTCAAAGTGGAAGTTTTCAATGTCATTGACAAAGACACAACTCACCCCTTGAGTTGTGGCTTTTTTATCGTGACGCATAAGCTCTTTGGCTTTTTCTCGATCAAAGTGTTCAATTTTAGGCAAGCCAAGACGTTCTTCAATAGCGATGACTCGATTTTTGAGGTGTTGAGGGAGAAAATATAACATTCCGGCCGCTACACACTCTCCATGGAAATATTCATATTGTTCAAAACTGCCTTCAATGGCATGGCCTATGGTATGACCGAAGTTTAAGACTTTTCGTAAACCATTCTCTTTTTCGTCCGCTTCTACCACTTTGCGTTTGGCATTCACCGATTTGTATAAGATAGTCTCCATATCAAGATCTTCTAAGCGACTCTTTTCAAAGTCTTCAAACAAATTGCGATCGAAACACAGCGCCATTTTTAAAGCTTCGGCTAGACCGGCTGAAATTTGACGGGAATCTAAGGTTTCTAAAACATTGGGGTCAATAAAAAACGATTTAGGTTGCCAAAAAGCGCCAATGATATTTTTAATGGGACCTAAATCCACGGCTGTCTTTCCTCCCACGGATGAATCCACTTGGGAAAGCACAGTGGTTGGCAAATTATAAAAGTCAATACCACGCATATAACAAGCGGCTGCAAAACCAGCCATATCTCCGGTCACTCCTCCGCCAAGAGCGACTACTTGGCTTTTGCGATTTAAATCGGCTTCACTCATCGCTTGAAATAGCCGTTCTAGGGTGGTGAGATTTTTGGAGCCTTCACCTTGAGGAAAACAAAACGTGTAGGCATGGGAAAACTGGGATTTCACTAAATCCACCCACTGCTTAGGAATGCCAGAATCGTAAACGAGCATTGTGGGACGTGAGAGATCGATGTAGCGATCCAAATGGGCTAAGCAATTTTTTTCAATAACAATGGGATATTTTCCGGAAGGAACATTGACGATTAATTCCATGAACTATACCTTCTTTCCATTTTTTAGGATAAGGTCCTCTCTCTTTTTTAGAGCCAAACAAAAATCGGATTTCCAAAATAGAGTGGAATGCCTCAATTTTACCTAGATCTTTTCGTATAGACTTCATGACTTAAAAGAAGAGAGAGAAACGAGAACTTAAAGGAGCAATTTCGAAGGAAAAAAGACAAAATAATCAAGATTTTCAAGACTTAGATTGAGTTTTGAGACGCAAATCCCTCAAAAAGAGGCAGGATGGTATCATGATCGAGGTGATCAAAGTGAACAATTTAGACGCATTACAAAAAGCAAGACATCAAATTGATGAGATTGATAAAGAATTTGCTCAGTTGTTTGAACAGCGCATGGCGGCAGTAGAACAAGTGGCAAACTATAAAAAAAGTCACAATATGCCCGTACTCGATGTGACACGTGAAGCCCAAGTTATTGCTAAAAACGAAGCCCGTATTCAAGAGCAAAGCTTAAAGGAAGATTTTGGGAAATGGATCCAGTACCTTATGGATTTATCCAAAAAGCATCAACGAGAAATATTGGCCATTAATACGGTAGCCTATTGTGGAATTGAAGGCGCTTTTGCCCATTCCGTGACAACGAACCTTTTTCCGGAAGCGACCCAGCTTTCCTGCTCTAGCTTTGATCAGGTCTTTGAAAATGTGATCGCTCACAAAGCTCAATATGGTGTCTTACCTCTCGAAAACACCAACTCGGGTTTAGTCGGTGAAGTGTTAGATGGATTGATGCAATACCCTGTTTATATTCATCAAATCGCAGATATCAGAATTGAACAGTGCTTATTAGGGATCCAAGAAGCTCAGCTCAAAGATATCCAGTGGGTCTATTCGAAAGATCAAGCCCTGTGGCAAGCTAAACCGTTTCTCGATGCGCTTGGTGTAGAAACCATTCCTTATCCCAACACGGCTATGGCTGCGCAATACATTGCCCAAGAACAAGATATTCATAAAGCCGCAATTGGAGCTAAAGAAAACGCTAAATTGTATGACTTAAAAATTCTGGCTGAAAACATTGAGGCAGATAGTTCCAATACTACCCGTTTTTTAATTATTTCCGCCAAAGAAAACGAACACCGTGGCGATCATGGCTCTTTTTTAATTAGTGTCAAAAGTGAAGTGGGCTTTTTAGCTCGAGCCATTAATGTCATTTCGGCTTTTGGCTTAAACATGGATTGCTTACAATCGCGCCCTCGGAAGGGACATCCCTTTGAATACTTTTTTTACATTCAAGCCGATGGAGATTTGTCTAAAGAAAATGTAGAGGCTTTATTTCGAACTTTAGAACCAGTTTGTGTATTTCGAAAATGGCTTGGAACCTATACTATTCGAAAATAATTCATTGTGTGAAAGGAAAAAATTTATGAGTTTTGTAAAAGACAGCGTCAATCGTACGCCTATTGTGGACACCGTTTTTGCGGTCGTAGAACAAGCCAAAGCGGCCAAAGCCCAATATGGCGAGGAAAATGTTGTAGATGGAGTAATCGGCTCACTTTATACCGAAGAAGGTCAATTGGCCACTATTCAAACCTTCTTTCAAGCCCTCAAAGAACTGGATAACCGCAATTTGGCTAAATATGCGGTTAGTTTTGTGGGAAATCCAGATTTTCGTCAAGATGCGATTAACTGGGTCTTGGATGGCAATTCCAACTTATATAAAGAAGTGATTGCGACTCCTGGGGGGACAGGAGCTGTCAGCATTTCCATTACTAACTGTTTAGAGTCTGGACAAACGCTCATTATTCCTGAAATCGCTTGGGGATCGTACGCTCTCATGGCGCAGATGCAAAATATTGATATTGCGCAATATTCTCTCTTTGAGGAAGATCATTTTAACTTAACTTCCTTTAAAAAAACGTGCCAAAGTGTTATGGCCAAGCAAGATCGTTTAGTGGTAATCATCAATGATCCTTGTCATAACCCCACTGGATATTCGATGAGTGAGGATGAATGGAGAGAAGTCATTGCCTTCTTAAACGAATGTTCAAAAACTCATTCAGTTGTCTTAATTAACGATATTGCCTATATTGATTTCTCCTATCAAGGACGCTATGCTAAGCACTACTTCACCTGCTTCGACGAAATTAGCGAAAATGTAGCCGTTATTGTGGCTTTTTCTATTTCTAAATCTATGACAGCCTATGGATTGCGATGTGGAGCGGCTATTGTGCTGGGAAAAACGCTAGAAGCGGTGAATGAGCTAAAGGTTGTTTTCGAAAAATCAGCTCGGGCTACATGGTCCAACATCAACAATGGTGCGATGGTCGCCTTTGCTCATTTAATGGAACAAAATAAAGAGGCTTACAATGCTGAGCGGCAAGAATATGTCGATCTTCTCAAAAAGCGTTCGGATTTATTTTTACAACAAGCCGAGGAAGTGGGTTTAAAACATTATCCTTATAAAGAGGGATTCTTTGTCACCTTAGAGATGGATAATGCAACAAGAGATGCTTTTCATCAAGCTTTAATCGATGAAAATATTTTTACAGTGAAAGTCAACAAGGGAATTCGTGTGGCAATTTGTTCGATGCCCATAGCTAAAGTAGATGGATTAGCTTCTCGCATGAAAGCCATTTTGGATAGTGTTAAGAAAGAAATTTAAAAAATCAAAATTTCTTAAAGAGCTAGACTTTTTGCGTTTAGCTCTTTTTTTATAGACTTTGTGAAATGAAATTTTAAAAGAGAATATTTATTTTTGAATTTTGAAATTCAAAAATTTTTAATCCCAAATCATCTAGCTTGTGCTTTGCCTAAAGCGAAAAATAAAAAATGCTTTTTGATTTTTTGTCAAATAATGTGAAGCCATTTTACAAAAAAATGGTTGAAATGTTAGAAAATCGTGATAAAATTACCCGAAACCATAATAAAATTTTCCCCTGTAGGAACAGCCTAAGAGGAAATAGAAAGTATTTGTCCTTATTTGGTTCAAATTGTTGTAAGCGATTTGAAGTTGGTCCAATTCAGAGCAAAAAGAAACATTACGCCAAAAAGTGGGTAGCATTTTTAAATCTTTAAAAGAGAAAAATGAAAGCGTATATTTATCTTTTTTCATGAATAAGACATAAACAAGAGGAAATAAGATCCTCTTCATTGGCTGTGACAAATACAGGTATTTGAAAAGCAAGTAGGTGAATCAACTTATGGAAAGACAAGCTGGTATCTTGTTGCCTCTTTTCTCCGTGCCTGGGAATCAGGGAATTGGAGACTTAGGGCAAAAAACTTTAATGATGATCGATGAACTCTCTAAAGCGGGCATTAAAATTTGGTCCATGTTGCCTCTTCAGCCCACGCAAGGAGATAACTCCCCTTATAGCATGGCTTCCGCTTATGCAGGGGATCCGATCTACATTAATATTGATCGCTTAGCTGAAATGGATCTTCTCACTCAAAGCAGTGTGGTCAATTGCAATAAATTTAAAAGTGCTGTGGATTATGATACAGTTCGCCAATTTAAAGAGCCTTACTTTCAGCGGGCCTTTAAAGCGTTCCGTAAAAACTATTCGAGATGGAAAGCCGATTTTGAAAAGTTTAAGCAGGAAGCTTGGTGGCTCAATAGCTGGACGGTTTATGAATTGTTCCGCCAATTGCATGATGGTAAAGGATGGACTCATTGGGATTCAGAATATCAAACTTGGCCTGAATTGCAGGGGGTTGTATTACGCAACTATGTGGAACAAGTATTCTATATTCAATTTCTGCAGTTTATCTTTTATCGCCAACTCGATGAAGTAAGCGATTATGCTCGTTCTAAGGGATTGCTTTTGATGCAAGATGTCCCATTTTTTGTAAACTTGGAAAGTGCTGAAGTGTGGTCGAAAAAAGACGAGTATATGGTGGATCGCAACGGAGCTGTGAAGCAATATGCAGGATGTCCACCTGATCCTTATCATGAAAAGGGTCAGGTTTGGGAAAAACCGATGTATAACTTTGAAGCCTTAAAAGCAAGTGATTATAAATCATTCCGCAATCGTTTCGTTTGGATTGCTAGAAACTTTGATGCCATTCGCATTATTCACTTTAAGGGCTTTGATTTTCTTTGGAAAGTTCCTGAGAATCGCAATCCTCAATACGGCCAATGGGCTCAAGGTCCTGGCCGGCCTTTGATGGAATTCATTAAAAAAGACTTACCCCATGTTCTTTTTACTGCGGAAGATCAAGGAGAAATGCGTCCCACTCTTAAAGAACTGGAAAGTGAATTTGATATTCCTGTTATGGATGTGTTGCAGTATCGTATGGAAACGAAAAAACTCAAACGGCCTGCACCTCAGAAAGCGGTGATTTATACCACTTTCTATGACACACCTACTCTTGAACAAGATTATTCGAATTTCATTAATAACCGTAAAATTGCCTTACGTCGTTTTTTCAAAAAACGCAATTACTTACATCGTCCCTTCCACGACTTAGTCGTTCATTATGCCATTGATTCGGATTCTGATATCGCCATGATTCCCATGCAAGATATCATTGGTTTAAAAGAAGTTGGCCGTATTAACGATCCAGAACATCCAGAAGCTAATAACTGGACATGGAAACTCAAAGATTTCCGAACGTTCCCTGCTGAACTGGCAAAAGTCCGAGAATGGCTAGAAAACGCTAATCGTATTGTCCCCAATACGTCAAAAGACGAACGAGCAAACCAAGACAATACCGATCAAACAAACGATTCATCCAAAGATACCGAATAACATTCAGACGCTATAAATCAAAAAATTTATAGCGTTTTTTTGTGCTTGACTTTCCCCTTAGGGAATCCTTCAAACTAAAGAAGCTTAAGCAAAGGAGATCTCCACATGATTACAATTGGAAAAATGTCTTTAGCCTGTCATTGTAGTCCAAAAACTCTTCGTCATTATGATCAAATAGGTCTGCTTAAACCGATAAAAGTGGATTTAGAAACGGGATTTCGTTATTACTCCACCGAGCAAATCGATACCATGTTGCAAATTCAATACTATAAGCAACTTGGATTTTCATTGACAGACATTGCCACGCTTTTAGATGCGTCTAAAGCGGAGCGACTAATATGGCTTCAACGGCAGCGCAAACAGCTTCTTCTTCAAATAGAAAATTTACGAGAGGCTTTGCATCAGATCGATATCGATATTCAAAATATGGAGGAACCCAATATGAATTCAGAAAAAGATGTGAAACAAGACTATAAAATAGATTGCTCCTTTTTGCCTAAGCAGTTTATTTATGGACTACGAGAGCGACTTTCCGTCAAAGACTTTGGATGGGGCTATTCCCAATTAATGGAAAAGATGAAGGGTTTTAATTCGGTTGGGCTTTTTGGTGCTCGCTACTTTTGTGAAGAATTTGATCCGAATTCGGATTCCGATGTCGAGCTCTTCGCTTTATTACCCAATGAGAATCATGCCAACGGATATATTGGGGATTGTTGGTGTATTCATACGGTACATCATGGAGGATACTCCGATTTATCCTTAGCCTATGGAGCTATTCTTCAATGGATGGAACAAAACGGCTATGAAATGATCGGTGCCCCCTTTGAAATTTATGCTCAATTGGGAGCCATCCCTATTCAAGATTGGCGCACCGATATCTATTTTCCGACTTGTCCCAAAAATAAATAATCCTTTTTCCTTTCCTCAGAAAGAAGAACCTCTATAAAAGCTTAGTAACAATGAAGAGTGAGAGAATATCATTCCCTCACTCTTTTTTATTCATCCATATACTCTAGAATATTCCATAAATTTTAAGCAAAAAAAAGGACTGTTAAATTATTTAACAGTCCTTAACAATATTTAAATTACAATCGTTGCATTTTCTGCAGCGAGTCTTGGAATTTCATAGGAAGCTAGATGAACGTTCAACGTTTCTTTCAACACGTCTTCTACACGTTTTACAGGAATGATTTCTAAAGAATCTTTAACCTCTTGGCTTACTTCTTCTAAGTCACGACGATTCTCCCAAGGAATCAAGACTTTTTTGATTCCAGCACGCATCGCGCCATACAGTTTTTCTTTCAAACCCCCAATAGGTAAGACATCTCCAGATAAAGAAAGTTCTCCTGTCATCGCAATATGAGAATCCACAGGTTGACGAAGAGCTAAAGAAGCAAGTGCGGTAAAGATCGTAATGCCAGCACTTGGCCCATCTTTAGGAGTAGCTCCCGCTGGAAAGTGAATATGGATGTCTTGTTTTCCAAATTCAAGGGTGTCAAGAGGTAAACGAGATTTCAAAACCGAGAAGGAAATGCTTGCTGACTCTTTCATGACATCTCCAAGTTGACCCGTTAAGATCATCCGACCCGTACCAGGCATAGAGGCTGCTTCAATAAAGAGAACTTCTCCTCCTACAGCTGTCCAAGCCAAACCAGTGACCACTCCACAAGGATTAGCGTCTTTCACTTTTTCATGCCGAATCGCTATTGGTCCAAAAATGGATTTCAAATCTTCTACTTTCACTTGAATGGGATTCGTGCTCTCGAGCAATTCAACTGCTTTGGTACGAGCCACTTTAGCGAGTTGCTTTTTCAATCCACGGCATCCCGCTTCCATCGTATAGGAATTGATAATTTCACGAATGGCATCGTCTTCAATCGTCAATTGCCCAGTAGGAACTCCATGATCTTGAAGAACCTCTGGAAGTAAGTGATCTTTCGCAATCAAGAATTTTTCGCTTGGGGTATAGCTAGAAAGAGTAATAACTTCCATACGATCTAACAATGGAGCTGGAATCGAATCCAACGAGTTGGCAGTAGCAATGAACATGACATCACTTAAATCATAGGGTAAGTCTAAGTAGTGATCTGTAAAGGTATCATTTTGCTCTGGATCCAAAACTTCAAGCATGGCAGCGGAAGGATCTCCACTGAAACCACCAGCCATCATTTTATCCAATTCGTCTAGAATCATGACAGGATTAGTCGCCCCTGCTTGTTTCATCGCTTTTAAGACACGACCACTCATAGCCCCAACATAGGTTCTGCGGTGACCACGAATTTCCGATTCATCACGAATACCGCCAAGAGCTAAGCGGGTGTAAGGGCGATGAAGCGCTTTGGCAATGGATTTTCCAAGAGAGGTTTTTCCAGTACCTGGAGGCCCAACCAATAAGATGGCACTTCCCTTCATGGATTTGCGTAATTTCATTACTGCTAAGTGTTGTAAAATACGCTCTTTTACTTTCTCCATTCCCGCATGACGCTCATCCAAAATATCTCTTGATTCTTTTAAATCTGGATCAAAGACTTCCTCTTTTTTCCAAGGAAGGGAGAGCGCAAATTCTAAATAGTTACGCAATACTTCAGAATCTGGACTTTGAGGATTGGTCGCCTCTAAGCGTTTTACATCTTCAAGCAGTGATTTAGCTACGAGTTCAGGCATTTTTGCTTCGTCAATACGAGCAACAAAATCGTTTTTATTAAGATCATCTTCCTCATCGAGTTGACTTTGAAGAGCCTCAATCTCTCTTTGGATGGCTTGTTTGCGATACATTTCACTCGCTTCCTTAGAGAGTTTTTCTTTTAAATCGATTTTGACACTAATCGCTTCTTTATGACGCAACAAAATATCAATGAATCGTGTTGCGCGTTCTTTAATGCTATCTAAAGCTAAAAGTTCATATTTCTCTTGACGAGAAATGGCCATGTATTGGCACAAGAAGGCAATAATTTGGTTTACGGAGGTGTATTCCTCTACTCGTTTTACCAAAAGACGCCCTCCCTGGAACGATTTAGCAATATCTTTTACAAGGTTTTGAATATATGAAAGCATTTCGGCTTCAGCTTCTTCCGATAAATCATAATTTTCAGGAGCTGAATGAAATGTACAATAATTTCCGTCTTCGCTAATGTTGTCCACGCACACACGTTCGATAGCACGGGCAACAATCGTAAAGCCTTCATCGTCTTCATGAAGCAATTGAGTTGCTTTGCACACAACCGCATAAAGTTGCAAGTTTTCTGCATGGGAATTGGCTTGCTCATCCTCACCGCTGAAAGCTACAAAGTTCTGGTTTAAGAGAATTTGTGCATCCTCTTCATTGAGGTGATTCAGCCGGAGGATCGTATTTGGTAATAAAAGAATCCCATTTGCATGAACAAATGGCGTATTAATTAAGGTATTTTCCACTTATTAAATCCTCGCTTTCTCTATTTCTAGGGTATCATACATGTTAGTATCAAAAATGTAAATACTTATAGAAAACTTATTTAGTATTTTTTTTTAATCTCCCTTCTAGGGGTTCTTAGTCAAGTGTGTTAGAATGCCTACGCAAAGGAGTTAGCCATGAAAAAGTTAGTTATTTTTCAAGATGAATCCTGTCCCATGAAGCGGGCTTGTAAAGCTTTAGAAGGAAAATGGAAAATTCCCGTTATTTATGTGCTGTGTACCAATGGCACTCTTCGCTACAACGAGTTAAAGCAAGCTTTAGGAATTACGAATGTCATGCTTTCCAATACCTTAAAGGATTTAGAACAAGAAGGATTGGTTCTCCGCATTTCCTATAATGAAATCCCACCCCGTGTGGATTACTCTCTTTCCGAACAAGCTCAGAGTTTAGTCCCTATTATCATGGCCTTTGCCAAATGGGGAGAAGAACTCTTAGAAGTAAAAGATGTAAACGAAGAAAGTTCATGTGATTCTTCTTGTTCCCAAGATCAATGACCTATGAAGAAAGTCACAGGTACTCAACTCGCTTTAACATAAATAAAAATTTATTACGACCCATTCGATTTTAAAAAATGGGTCTTTTCATTTTAAAATTGATATTTGAAATTATTTAATACATATATTAAATGAAGAAAAGAAAACAAAAAATAAAAAATTTACTCCTAATTTTAAAAGAGATATTAAAGATTTTTAGATTCGCTTTAGATTTTCTTTTATTTCCTCCTAGGAAATCTCCTTTTAGAAAAAAACATACGAAGATTCATTTTTTCTTCATCTTCTAATTCCTTAAGATATCCTTTTGGAGGGGCTAGTTGTGGTTAATTATAAGGAAAGAAAAACTTCTCTTTAAAGAGTAATACTTAAAGAATTCATTTCATTGCCGCCTGAAATGAAGGAAAGGTGAGAAAAAAAATCACTGTTTTATCCTCATATAACTCTATCCTTTCCTTCTCTTTCTAGAAATAAAAAAATAAGCATTTAAATAGGCCCCTCCTTGTAAAGCTCCTATACTCTAAACATAAAGATCACATAAATAGTGTGAAAAGGAGAAACCCTATGTCAAAATCTTCCTGGGGATGGTATAGAATTCTCTTTATCGTTCTTGCCATTCTTTATATCTTCGCAGGTGTTATGCTCGTATGTAATCCTGCTGTTTTTGCCCCTTCCATGATCAACTTGATTGGATTGTTTGGGATCGTATATGGAATTATCCTCATTGCTTCTTATTTTATGGAAGCTAATTTTAAAAGCATTTATACGATGATTTCGGGACTTATCGTTTTACTTCTTGGGCTTTTAGTGGTTTTCAATCCTTTTAGAAGTTCGATCGTAATGGGTGCGATGTGTGCTGTGGCTTTTTTAGCCGTTGGATGCTTTAAAATTTATCAGGCGTTCTTTGTAAGAGATCTTGGTGTTTCCACGTGGTGGAGTGTTCTTCTTCTTGCCGCTTGCAACATCATTGTGGGTTTAATCATGATGTTCCACCTTCAAAATTCAGCTGGTTTGATCACGATTTTGATTGGTGTTAACTTGCTTGTAAACGGTGTTTCGGACCTGATGCTTGGCATCATGGGCTTTTAATTAAAGCGAAAAAACTCTGGATAGTCATCCAGAGTTTTTTTGTGGAAATTTGAAGAACTCACTCTTCCAAAAGCGGTTCAATCCAAAGACACGAAAAATGTTCTCCCGTTTTTTTCCCATCTCGTCGATAGGAAAAACCATAAGGATTGGTTTTGGTATCTAAATTAGAGGCATGTAGATTTTCTAAGGGAACTCCATAGGCTCGAGCCATACACATATTAATCCCTTGATTATCGAGATAACTGCGATCGTTTTCTCCAGGAACAATGTACTCTTGAATATCAAGGCCATAGCGAATAGCCATATCTTGGATTTGCTCAATAACCTCTGGTCCTACTTCCAACGAGGAAGCCATTAAAGAAGGGGAAAAGTATATATGAAGCGTTTTAGGATGTAATAGACCATCGTGTTTTAAGGCTTCTAACATTTGAATGGTAATCGCCTGAGCTGTTCCTTTCCACCCCGAATGAACTGCTGCAATCACAGGAACGCTTGGATCTGCCATTAAGATCCCTAAGCAATCTGCAGTAAAAACTCCAATAAGGGTCTTGGGATCGGTAGTGTATAACCCATCGGTTTCTAAAATAGAGGTGGTGGCTTCATAAGCCCCTTTTCCTTGATCACTCGCATACACCCTTTGAACGGTTGCGGTGTGTTTTTGCCAAGGAAGAACCCAATTTTCTAAGGGAAGAGTTTGATTTTGCCAGACCATTCGGTTTTTCAATACATCTTGAGGATTTTGACAAACATGCAAAGCTAAGTTGCCTTGCTCAGGGGTGTATGAAGTGCGCAAAGAAAAAGCTCCATAAATTTGATAGTGAGAATGACACTTGCCAAAAAGAAGCGCATTGAGATTTTTAGCATACATATCCGTAGTATAGCTAAGAGTAGGGTCTCAGGCATCTAAATGTACAGACTATTGTCAAACTGTCAAAATACCAATAGATAGCACTTGACCCTTGCATCTGCCAAGAGGGGTGCTATTATATTGGCAGTTAAACACCAAGAGTGCCAAGAGAGGTGGGAATTATGGATCTGACTCAACGGCAACGGACGATTTTAAAGACAGTTGTCGAGGAATTCATCCGAACCGCCCAACCAATCGGTTCCAAATCCCTGCTCCTAATCTTGGGAATCTCCGTTTCTTCTGCAACCATTCGCAATGATTTAAGTGTTCTTGAAAAAGAAGGCCTGATTGAAAAAACACATATCTCAAGTGGGCGAATTCCCTCCCCCAAAGGATATCGATATTATGTGGAACATTTGATGGAATTGCATTTGGATTCCCAAATGGAAGAAGCTTTACGTCAAGTATTTTCCAAGCGACATCTCTCTTTAGAAGAAATGATTCAAGTTTGTTGTTCTCTTCTAGCGGAAATGACGCAGCTTACGAGTCTGGCTGTGCAAGAACCAAATGAGCGTACCTTAGAACATGTGGGGTTAATTCCTTTAAATGAAAATCAAGCGCTAGCCGTAATTACTTTGAGCGATGGGCAAGGTGAAACCCGTCTTCTTTCTTTAGATGAAAGTGTTTCGACAGAGGATTTAAAAGTCTTCACTCAATTTTTAGAGGTGAATTTGCAAGGAACCCCTTTGAGGAATTTGCTTGAAAAGATGGAAAGTATAAAACCTCTCATGTCTGCTTATACTGGGCGCCATGAAGTGCTTTTTCAAGCTTGGATATCGGCTTTGATGAGTTTTGCTCGTAAGGAAAGCGCGATATATGGGCGAGCCAATATGCTAATGCAGCCTGAATTTGCGGACGTGACCCGTCTTGAACAGTTGATGCGGGTTCTCGACAATCAAAACTTATTTCAAGAATGGACTACTCGCCCTGATCGGGTGAATATCCCGATCGATACACGCAATGAACTCATTCAAATTGAAGATTGTTGCATAGTTACGACGAAATTCGAAGTAAAAGACGGAGAACAAGGACAGCTCATGGTCATCGGTCCGAATCGGATGCCGTATGGCAAAGTTATTGCCCTAATGGACTATCTCTCCAAACAAATCGAAGAAATGTTTGGAACTCAGTGAAAAGGAGCGTCGGATGAGCACAAATAACAACCAAGATTCCAATGCACAAGAAATCAAAAAAGAAGAACAAGTGGCAACTGAACCTGTTGATGTGGAAATCACCGAAGAAGTGGTTGAAGAAAAGGATCCAATTGAAGTTCTCAATCAAGAAATTGAAGCTCTTCAATCTCAGCTTACCCAAACAAAGACAGATTTGCTTCGGGCCTATGCTGATACGGATAATACCCGTAAACGTTTAGTTAAAGAAGCCGAAACAGTTAAAAAGTATCGTTTCCAAAGTGCTGCTTTAGAGTTATTGCCTATTTTAGATAACTTAAATCGTGCATTGGCTGTGAAACCGGAAAACCCTGAACTGGCAAACTACGTCAGGGGGTTTGAAATGATTCAATCACAACTTGAAAATGCTTTAAAAAATGAAGGCGTACAAGAAATTGAAGCTTTAAATCAACCTTTTGATGCGAATTTCATGCAGGCTTTATCGATGGAAAAAGTCGATGGAGTGGAACCCGGCACTGTTACGGAAGTCTTACAAAAAGGTTACAAACTTAAAGATCGTTTGTTACGTCCTGCTTTAGTCAAAGTTAGCGAATAACATGAAAAGAGAGGTATCCTCTTTCTGAGGGGTTCTCAAAAATAGCTCAGAAAGAAATAAAACTTTCTTAAAACCTCACTAGTTTTGCAGTCGCACAGTCGTATCATTTTTTAGGTCTTTTTCCTATTCAAAAAAGAGAAAGACGGGAAAAATAAAGACGCAATCTCTTAAAGATATTAATCGTGCTTTCTATGAACGAAGTGATTCATCCAGCCCTTATGGGAAACGAAAGCAATGAAAGATAAAAGGTTATAGTCATGTTGTTTAAAGGATCTTCCTTTAAATAATTACTCAAAGGAGGCTTTCAACTATTATGAGCAAAATTATTGGTATTGACCTTGGTACAACCAACAGTTGTGTAGCCGTTATGGAAGGCGGAGAACCAAAAGTTATTCCTAATCCTGAAGGCAATCGTACAACTCCTTCTGTTGTAGCGTTTAAAAATGAAGAGCGTATCATCGGAGATGCCGCAAAACGTCAAGCGATTACTAACCCAAATGTTATTTCTTCTATTAAACGTAAAATGGGTTCCGCTGAAAAAGTGACAGTTGATGGCAAAAATTACACTCCTCAAGAAATCTCTGCGATGATTCTTCAATATATTAAGACTTATGCAGAGGAATATCTTGGGGAACCTGTAACAGAAGCTGTTATTACTGTTCCTGCTTACTTCAATGATGCCCAACGTCAAGCAACCAAAGATGCTGGAACTATCGCGGGGTTAAATGTAGCTCGTATTATCAACGAACCTACCGCAGCTGCTCTTGCTTATGGTATTGATAAAACGGATAAAGAACTCAAAGTTTTAGTTTATGACCTTGGTGGGGGCACGTTCGATGTTTCCATTCTTGATCTTTCTGATGGTACCTTCGAAGTATTGTCCACAAATGGTGATACTCATCTTGGTGGAGATGACTTTGATAATGTCATCGTGGATTGGATCGTTGATCAATTTAAAAAAGACAATGGTATCGATCTGAAAAACGATAAGATGGCTATGCAACGTATTAAAGAAGCGGCCGAAAAGGCGAAAAAAGATTTGTCTGCTACAATGCAAGCCCAAATTTCTTTGCCTTTCATTTCAGCTGGTTCTGCTGGTCCATTGCATATTGAAACTACTCTTACACGGGCTAAATTCAACGAAATGACAAAATATCTCGTTGAAAAAACGATCGTTCCAATCGAAAATGCTCTTCGTGATGCCAACTTAACAGTAAATGATATCGATGAAGTTCTCCTAGTTGGTGGATCCACTCGTATTCCTGCGGTTCAAGAAGCAGTTAAGAAAGCCACGGGCAAAGATCCTAATAAATCGGTTAACCCTGATGAAGCCGTTGCTATTGGAGCTGCGATTCAAGGCGGTGTATTAGCTGGAGATGTAAAGGATGTTGTATTGCTTGACGTTACTCCATTGACTCTTGGTATTGAAACCATGGGCGGTGTGATGACTCCATTAATTCCACGTAATACCACGATTCCTACACGTAAAACCCAAATTTTCTCTACCGCTGCAGATAATCAACCAGCCGTAGATATCAAAGTTCTTCAAGGTGAGCGTCCTATGGCGATCGACAACAAAGAGCTTGGTAATTTCCAACTCACTGGTATCGCTCCTGCTCGTCGTGGTGTTCCTCAAATCGAAGTTACATTCGATATTGACTCTAATGGTATCGTTAACGTTACCGCAAAAGATAAAGCTTCTGGTAAGGAACAAAAGATTGTTATCCAAAACTCTAACGGTCTTTCGGAAGATGAGATCGATCGTATGGTTAAAGAAGCTGAAGCTAATAAAGCAGCCGATGATAAGAAAAAAGAAGAAGTGGAACTTCGTAACAAAGCTGATGCCTTCATCGCTCAATTAGACGTCATGTTAGAAGACGAAAAAGATAAATTAGGCGAACAAGGTGTTGAAACCCTGAAAGCTCGTCGGGATGCATTACAACAAGCTCTTGACCAAAACGATATGGCAAAAGTAGAAACTGAATTGGCGGCTCTTGAAAAAGCTGCTCAAGAAGCAAGTCAAGCCATGTATCAACAAGCAAGCCAAGCACAAGATCAAGGCACAACTACCAATTCGAATAACGATGATGTGGTAGATGCTGAGTTCACAGAAAAGAAATAGTTTGGTTTGACCTTTGGCATCTCAATGCCCTTATAAAGATTCTCAAAGCTACAGGTGGCTCTTAACCTGTAGCTTTCTGTGTATTAGTAGGAAAAAAAACGAAGAAATGGAGAATTCTTTAAGCCCCCTCTTTTCACTTCTTGAAAAACGTGGGATAAGAAAAAACGTTTGAAATCTTCTTTCCATTTCTTCTTGGTTTTTAAAAAGAAAAAAACATATTTCAAAAAATAGAAGCCAATTCAGCCAAAAACCTTAGTGTTGAGACAAAAAGAAGAAAAAAGAAATTGGAAAGGTGAAAAGAAAGGAGCTTGGGAATGGCCCAATCCAAAAAAGATTTGTATGCCGTTCTTGGGGTATCGAAAGATGCCTCAGCTGAGGACATTAAAAAGGCCTATCATAAATTGGCCCGCCAATACCATCCTGACATCAATAAAGAGCCAGGAGCGGAAGATAAATTTAAAGAGATTAATAGTGCTTATGAGATTTTAGGCGATGAACAAAGACGGGCCCAATACGACCGTTTTGGAGTAACCGAGGATATGGGAGGAGCTGGAGGATTTGATTTCTCAAGCTTTTTCCAAAACCAATCTGGCTTTGATCCTTTCAGTGATCTGTTCAATATGTTTACCAACGGAGGGTATGGAAATAGTCAAAGTCAACGGACCTATACGGGGCCTATTCGTGGCGAAGACTTATATCAACGGATGGATTTAGAGTTTCTCGAAGCAGTAAAAGGCACTACTAAAACTATTACGGTGGATGTAGAAGAGCCTTGTGAGCATTGTCACGGTAGTGGAGCGGAAAGTCCTAGTGACATTAAACAATGTTCTACCTGTCATGGAGCGGGGCGAGTGAGCCAAGTGCTTAATACTCCTTTTGGACGCTTGCAACAACAAACGACGTGCCCAACTTGTCATGGTACAGGCCAAGTAGTTGAGAAAAAATGCCATGAATGCCATGGAGAAGGCTATCATACTGAACGACACCAAATCGAGGTCAAAATCCCTGCTGGTGTTCAAACAGGCCAACAAGTTCGCTTAGCTGGTAAAGGTGGGCGCGGATCGAATGGCGGTCAAAATGGAGATTTATACATTGAACTCAATGTAGCCGATCATCCCATATTCCAACGCCAAGGAGCGGATATTTTTGTAGAAGTCCCCATTTCCTCTTTGGATGCGACGCTTGGTTGTACTATTCAAGTGCCAACTATTCATGGGGAAAGTGAGTTAAACATTCCAAGTGGGACCCAACCTGGTCAAAGTTTCCGTCTAAAAGGGCAAGGTATCCCACACGGTCGGGGCAATGGGGATGAGTATGTGGATATCAAAGTTGAGATTCCTAAGAAACTCAGTGAAAAAGATCGGGAATTGTACGAGCAGTTACGCAATCAAGAAGCCACGAAAGCGGAATCTCCCTTTGAACGGTTCAAAAACTTTTTTACTGGCAAATAATACAAGGAAAAGTCTGCCTTTTAACTTTTATTACGTCGAGCCAAATAAAATCGATTAAGGCGAGAAAGCTGAAGTCTACAGCTCAATCGCCTTTTTTTGAAAAAATTTTTCATTCAATCTTGGTCAAATAGCCGCCGTTTCATCTACAAATCATCAAAAATAAAAGAAGACAGACAGTCTAGCCCTGACTGAAATAAAATCAATGCATTGGTAGACAGATTGCTGTCCAATTCAAAAGCGATGGTCGCTTTTAGAAAGGACTGAACATGGCAGACAACAATAGACTTTATAACATCCTTGGTGTTCCCACGGATGCTGACGACAAAACGATAAAAAAAGCGTATCGCAAATTAGCGATGAAATATCATCCAGATGTTAATAAAGACGCTGGAGCAGAAGATAAATTTAAAGAAATTAACTTAGCCCATGAGACCTTATCCAATCCCGAGCGGCGGGCTTTATACGATAAATATGGTGAAGTGTCGTTGGATCCAAACTTCAATGAAGACTTCTACAATCAGCAAATGAATGGCTTTGGCCAAGGAGGATTTAATTTTGAAGATCTCTTTGGCCAAGGAGGCTATTCTGGCTTCGGTTCTGCTGGTAGTGGCTTTAGCGGATTTAGTGGAGATGGATTCAGTGGCTTTGGAGGATTTGGTGGTTTTGGCGGCTTTGAAGATTTATTTGGTCGTCAATCCACGCGTGCTCATGAATATCCAGCTAAAGGGGAAGATCGTCATGGAACGGTTCAAGTGGATTTTATGGAAGCCGTCAAAGGTGGAAAAAAGACCTTTACTTTCAATGTGACTGAACCCAATGAACAAGGACAATATGTTACCCGTCCTTTGACTTTGGAAGTGACCATTCCAGCTGGTATTCGTGATGGACAAAAGATTCGCATTGCTGGTAAAGGGGAACCCGGTATCTTTGGTGGACCTGCTGGAGATATGTATTTAGAAGTTAAAGTAAAACCAGATTCTACTTTTACCCGTGATGACTTAGACATTATCGTTGAAGTTCCAGTAGATGCGATTACAGCTGTTTTAGGTGGTACTATTGATGTACCGACTATTGATGGAGTTGTCGAAATGAAGGTTCCAGCCGGAATTCAATCCGGTCAGCGCTTGCGCTTAAAAGGCAAAGGTGTGGTCAGCAACCGTGGTACAGGCGATGAATACGCTAAGGTAAAAATTACGGTTCCAAAAGATTTAACTCCAGAAGAAAAAGAATTATTCGAAAAGATTCGCGAGTTACGCGCTCAAAAAGCAGCTGCTTAATTGTATAATTTAGAGTCGATTCTCTTTTCAGTCAAAATAAAAGCGGATTCAAGAAAAGAATCCGCTTTTTAAACGTTTTGATCGAAAAAATTTGTTGAATGGATAACAATAAATTTTAATCATATATAAGGCTTTATACAGCGATCAAGTCGTATATCTATAAAGGAGTAACCTATGGACAAAAAGAATGAAACTCAAGAAGTATCTTCCTCCAACGAAAAAACGCTTTCTAGTGAAAAGCTAGAGGCTATACAAAATGAAGCACAACAGGAATTAACCAATAAGCCTTTGATGAAGGAAGACTCGACCCAACCTCTTCAAGAGAATGACACTTCAAATTCTAAAGAAGACTCTACCCCTTACCAAGACCAGACTACTTCACCAATGGATGAGCCTTTATTTGCCACTGTAGATGGAGAGAAAGTTGAAGAAACTATTTTGGATAGTGATGAGACAGAAGATGATCCTAGTCAAGAGCTACTTCATGGAGTCGAAGAAGCGATCAAGGAAGAAGAAGTGACGGCTCTGGAAGCCCAACTTGAAGGTATTGACGATACTATTCGCTCGCTGATGTCGAAGTATAAACTGACGATGTATATCTTAGTGGCCTCCATCGTTGTTTATTTGTTGTTTTTGTTTGTCTTTCGTCCCACTTGGGCGACCTATGTGGTGATTGCGACTTGCATCATCATGCTGGTTTTAGCAGTCGTAAATACAAGAATTTCAAAAAAAATTCAACAACTCGCTGTTACTCGTAAAACGGTACGGCAATCCTTAGAGAAACTCAAAACAAATGGAGAAGACGAAAAAGAACCTTCAGTGGAAGAAATTAAAGAAGAAGCTATTGTAGCCAATGCTACCTCCATGAATGACTTACCCAAACAATATACTGTATTAGATGATGTTCAATTTCAGGATGGAAAAATAGCCCCCCATGTCGTGGTTTCTCCTTATGGTATCGCTGTAGTGGGCGATCCTAACCTAAAAGATGAAATTCAAGCTGATTTAGATATTTTGGAGATTTCGTCTCCCATTTTCTTTTACGATCCCACTACCGATGTGGCTACATTAGTTGAAAACATTCAAATGGAAAAACAAATCGTTTTAAATGAAGAACAAATTTACACCTTACTAAAAGAATTTGTGGGCCTTTAAGATATCTTAAAAAGCACAAACGCGATAAAGCCTAGCTTTTATCGCGTTTGTTTTTTCTTACCATATTAAGAAGAGCCAAAAATTCAGTCTTTTAAGCTGGAGAAGGTTAGGGTTTACGGGGATAAGGCCAATAAGGAAGATCTCGATCAGCTTGATGTAAAAAGACACGGACAGTAGCGGAAGAAATTTTATCTGCAATGCCTTGTTTAGGAATCTCTTCCGCCAACAAGGCTGAAGTCCAATACGGCGCCTCATAGCCATACTTAGCCGGATTTTGGCAGGCTAAGTCAATGATTTGTTCGATTTGTTCAGGTGTAAAGCGGGAGGGTTTGCCAGGGCCTGGTCTATCGGCTAACAAAAAAATGATTTCTTCTTGCAAGCCACCTTTCAATTCCTCGACTTCACGTAAGTGTGGTAAGGCTTCTAAAAAGCGATTACGCCAAATACCTACACGAATGGGATGCAAGTCAACTTGCGGACCAATATCACGATTGAGAACCCCCTGAGAAGAAAGCAACACAATTTTGGCACGCTTCGCAATGCCTGAAGGGAGAGTCGGATTGTTCACAATAGAAGTCAGAATCTCTTTCATGTTTTGAGACAAAACGGGGATGGTTTCAACTGTCTTTTTTCGCATCATGTCACCACCTTTTGTTGGGAGATTAGACAGTGGTGCAAGGATCCTAATCGTGTTAAAAAACGATTGAGAAAGGAAAGTGTGTACTTTACGATTTTTTGCGCATAGCCAAAATATCTTTAGTAGACATCTCTTCGATCACGGGTTCTTCTTCTGGAGTAAAAAGATGGTGGAAGAAGCCTTGTTTTTTCATCCACCAAATTGCTAAAAGACTTGCAAAGATGATTACGATTTCAAGTGCAATTCGGGGAAAGCCAAAAATGCTTTGCCAAGAAAAACCAAGCGCGAAAAACACAAAGATTTCTACAAAGACCAAAAGAAGTCTAAGCCAGTTTTTTTTTGCTTGCGCTTGTTGAAGTTGAACTGCAAAGGCAGAGAAAAGAATGATCATAGCTAAAGCTTCAATCACGCTTAGCCAAATGCCAGAAATTTGGGTTTCCTCTACATTTGGAGCATAATCGGATAAAAGAGAACTCAGGCCATTAAAGCCGATGAACAAGGCTTCATATGCAAAGCCTTCACTAAAACCAAACATCAGCCCTCTTGATTTTCCTTCTTCGTTCCAAAGGGCTTTACTTGGATCGGTCTTTTTTTGAAGGCGATAAAAGTAAAGCCACCCAAATACCCCATACACTAAAGCCATGCAAAGAGAATATAAAGTGATGTAAAGAGGTGTATTCCTAAGAAGGGTTTGAAACCACGTCTGGTCTAGGCAAAAAAGAGGAATAACCATCCGTACCAAAAAGAGTGCTCCAATGGAATCCACTACTCCCCAGACAATTGGCTTCCAGCCATTTTTCTTGACATAGCCATAAATTGTCAAAATGACAAGAGGAATCACTAAGGAAGCCACCACTAACATCAATTGAGAAAATAAAAGCACAACACACATCCTTTCTTTTGGGATGCCAAAATACGCAAGTTCAAAAGAGAGAATAAGGCTTCTCTCTTCAAAAAAAGGTAAAATATAAGGTTATTTTGTAAAAATTATACCTTTTTGATCGAATTTTATCCCTTGTCTTGCGTAAACAAAACTCTTGTTTGTGTCATCTAAAGTATAACACTGCATGTTTTGGACATCGGCTTGGAACAGATCTCCTAATCTAGGAGAAGATGAAGATACTTTCTTTTGCAAGAAAAAAAGTTCTCTCTCATTCTAATCGGCTTCTTCCAAGAGCGAGAGACAAAAGAAAGTCTCTCTTTAGATTTTTAAGCAAAGTTTGTAAAATTGATAGAAAACGATCTTTAAGAAAATCGAAATTGCTTTGTTTTTAGGCCGTTACTCTTTCATTTCGCCTTTACCTAACTTAAATAAGAATTCACTTTATAATTCCTTTTTTATTTCAAAATCCCTATTTAAAAGATTTAGGTCTAGCTAAAAATCACGATCTTTTAAAATCATCGGTATCGAACGGCCCATTTTCTGCCATATTTGTCTAGAATTGTGGATGTTTTTTGTTCTCGATTCTAAACATAATAAGGTACTCTTTAAGTAGGATTTTCCTTTTCTAAATATTCAATTGTCTTATCGGTCCGTTTCTAAACTTAAATTTGAGTGAATACGGCTCTTATAAACGTTATTAATCAATAAGGAAAGCCAGAAACCTATCTTTGTAAAAACCCTCCCTAAAGGGAGAAAAACTATAGAGGAATGACATATGATCGAAAAAGATGGAAATAAAATTGCGGTGGTTTTAACAGCCGCTTCGGCCATGGCAGCAGGTGTTTCCGTATATACTATGGCCACTAATGAAGAAGGACAAAAAATTCTTCAACCTGCGATTTTATCCTTGGAAAAGGATAATGAAGAATTTCATACTGATTATTTTATTCAAGAGGCCAAACAAGCCCCCAAAATGAATGAAACCTTTTTACAAGAAGCTATGGCTCTTGCCAATTCCATTTTGGGTCCTTTAGGAAAACAACAAGCTACTCCTTTAGCTTTAGAGGAAATCGTCATTGAATCTGCCCAGGTAGCTGAAGAGAGTACTAATTCAATGGATCGTTTAAGTGGCTCTCCCATGGAAGAAAGCTCGTCAATTCAATCCTTTGCTCCCCAATACGCTCAAACAAGCCAAGGAGCTCTTCCCATTTCTCAAACAACTCCTCAAGTCACCACAACTACAATTCGAGTCAACAATGTAGCTATGAATTTGGAAACAAGTGATCTTGATGAGTTGAATGTACCCATGTATCAAATGTCCAGTCAAGGATTGCCCATTAGGACGACTACACCTGCTTTAACTGTTTCTACCTCTCTTTCTGACCCAGCTGGAATTGCTTTAGGAATAAGCTCATTTGAAGTAGCGCAAGAAAATGGGCAAGAAACTTTAGTCATGGATGATGGAACCTTTACAACAGAATCCCTATCATTGGAAATGATGGAAGAAGGAAGTACAGACCAAGTTCCCCAAACCATTGTAATGGATTCAACAAACGAATGGGATGCAACTCTTGGGCCAGCAATGGCGGAAGAAGGAACATTTATGGCGATAGCCGAAGCGGGAACTTCTCAAGCTAACTTTGAAGAGGGCGCTTTGTCCATTCAAGTAGAAGAAGTGACTACCCAAGCTCCTGGAACAGAAATTCCAGAACCTATACCAAGTGATCCAACTCCCGAACCTATAGTGGATCAAATTCCTTCAGCACCTGCTGAAGTTCTGCCTAGTCTTCCCCAACCTGAACCCGAGCCTGAGCCAGAACCTGAGCCTGAACCCGAACCAATGCTTGACGTAACTGCTCCAGACGAAGCATCTGCCCAAACGCCCATAGCTCCCGAAGAGATGCCAAGCGATCCGGCTACTTCCATAACGGATTACAGTGAATTGAATAGACGTATCGCCGAAGAAGCCTTAAAGCTGGTTGACAACACCAATGGATTGTGGTGTACCCAAGTCGTACAAATGGCGATGTCGAATGCGGGAGTTCAAGATGCTCTCAACTTATGGCCTAATGAGTTTGTGGATATGTATGGGTATTATACGGATAATCCTCAGCCTGGAAATTTGATTTATTACAATCAAGGTGGTAATGGTTTAGATCACATCGCAATTTATATTGGTGATGGACAAGCGGTTCATGGAAACTATTTAATCGATGGTGAATCTAAAACCGTCATTGCTAGTGCCAAGTTACAAGGATGCGATGACTATAGCTTTATTCAAGTAGAACGCTAAAAATACCGAAAAATAAAACGCGCCCTTAATTGGCGCGTTTTTCTTCGCTTAACGAGTCAAGAAGGTTTCCAAGCCATTGGATCGTTCTAAAATAAGAAAGCAAAAGCAAAAAATAAACTAGTCTCTTTTCTTCTAAAAAGATCCTTAAAAGACTGGTTGAATTCTTGCGAATAAGAAGGAGAATAACTTGTATGATTCGAATTGGACAATCTATTGACATCCATCCTTTAAAAGCTGGACGTCGTTTAGTATTAGGAGGCATAGAAATTGACTCCCAAAAAGGGTTAGTTGGCCATTCTGATGCCGATGCATTATTGCATGCGATTGCGGAAAGTATTTTAGGCGCTCTAGCGCTTGGCGATTTAGGAGCCCATTTTCCCGATACGGATGAAAAATGGCATAATGTGTCATCCCTGCTCCTTTTGGAAACGGTTTATCAAAAAATGCATGAAGCAAACTATCGAATTGGAAATGTGGATGCGACGATTTTAGCGGAAAAACCAAAATTGGCGCCTTATATTACCCAAATGCGAGAAAATGTAGCTAAAACACTTCATTGTGATCTCGATCAAGTATCGATTAAAGCCACTCGTGGAGAAAAACTGGGCTTTATCGGTCAAGAAGATGGTATAGCGGCATTAGCTGTTTGTTTGTTGGAAAGTATGGAATAGCCGTAGTTTAAGAGAAAGTTCCTAGTCTCTTAAAGGAAATTAGCCTATATGGAAAGGTTAAGGGATACAGTACAGAAGGGAGAGAATGGATTTTCCAGCCATGACCCAAGTCATGGGTATCCAATCCATTACGATGAAAGTCGTGTTACAACGTGTTTCCAAAGCTTCTTGCACAGTGAATGAGCAAATTACAGGAGCCATTGAAACGGGATTCTGTGCCTTCATCGGCTTTAAACAAGGAGATACTTCTGCTTGCTTTGAAAAAATGGCGGATAAAATTGTGACTCTGCGTGTTTTTAATGATGAAAACGGCAAGATGAACAAAAGTCTTTTAGAGGTAGGTGGTAAAATTTTATCCATTTCCCAATTCACCCTTTATGCTTCTTGTCGTGGGGGCCGTCGTCCTTCCTTTAGCTTAGCCGCGCCTGCCCAAGAAGCCAAGAAGCTCTATGAGGAATTCAATACCGCTTTAGCCAAGCGAGTAGCGGTCGAAACTGGTATTTTTCAAGCCGATATGGACATCGCTTTAATCAATGATGGTCCTGTGACTATCCTCTTGGATGAACAAGAACTCTTTGGGTGAGCTAACTCAAAACAAGTAGAAAAAATATAAAAATACTAAGGAATAGAAGAAAGGAGACAAAAGAAACGATGCGTTTTCTTTTGTAAGGTATCATGATCATTTATGGAAATGAATTGGCTGCGAAACTTCAAGAAGGAATGAAGCAGACCATTGAACAAATCAAACAGGAAGGCAAACGTTTGCCTTGTTTATCCGTGATTTTAGTGGGGGACAATCCAGCGAGCCAATCCTATGTTCGTTCCAAAGCCAATGCCTGCCACAAGATTGGCATTGAAAATCGAACTATTCACTTACCAGCGACCATCAGTCAGAAAGAACTCGAAAACATGATCAAAGCCGAAAATGCCAATCCAGAAGTAGATGGAATTTTAGTGCAATTGCCTTTACCTCAAGGACTCGACGAAAAAAGTGCTTTAATGGCTATTAGTCCTGATAAAGACGTTGATGGACTTCATCCACAAAATGCAGGAGCCTTGTTGTTAGATTTAGAAGGCTTTGCTCCTTGTACTCCACAAGGAGTCATGGAAATCTTAAAAGAGGCTGGGTATGATGACTTATCTGGGTTAAATGCGGTGGTAATGGGGCGCTCTAATTTAGTGGGGAAACCGTTGGCTTTGTTATTACAAAAGAAAAATGCCACGGTAACTACTGTCCACTCTCGCACTAAAGATGCTGCTCAAATCTGCTCTCAAGCGGATATTTTAGTGGCAGCTATTGGAAAACCTGAGTTTGTGACGGCTGAATATGTGAAAGATGGAGCTGTTGTCATCGATGTAGGAATCAATCGTGTGAATGGCAAACTCAAAGGAGATGTTCTTTTTGAAGAAGTGGAACCCAAGGCTTCTGTGATTACTCCTGTTCCCAAAGGAGTAGGGCCTATGACAGTGTGTATGTTGCTCGATAATACCTTAAAAGCTTGGAAACGCCATCAAGAGGAGTAAAGATTATACAACCTATACTTCGAAAGTCTGCCCTCACTACTACAACTTCAAAGAAAGAAAAAGAAACGGAAAGACATTCACCCATGCCTATTGTGGAAGTATAGATGCCGATGATAAGGCGGAACATTAAAGAGCAAAAAGATGATGGACTGATTACCTTGCACCCGAAAAAAGAGAAGGTCAGAAATATTCTGAAGGAGCGGTAGAAGAAAAGAAATTAGATCCTTCCCGTCATGGGATCCTTGCCCAAATTTCTCTGGGGCCTAACCTGGAATAACGAGATTGAAAACAAAAGATTTGATCCTCTCAACTTAGAGAGCAGATGTAAAGATAAAGCATCATTGAAGCACCAGACAGACCGAGCCTGTCATGAGCATCTAAATCAGGTTCATTGAAAGAAGCAGAGTCTTCGCTTCTTTTTAGAAGATCTCTAACACTGTACGAGAAGACGCTGGAGCGTTAGGGATACAGAGGCAGAATGAATCAGTATTGTGGATGTGTCCAAAGAGCGAAGGCCTGTTCAGAAGTCATCTGCTCTATCCACAGAGTCGTTGGAAGTGGGTGCCATCCACCAATGGTTCCGACTGTGTCAGGCTTTTACAGGTGACAAAATAGAAATGCAGAACGAAGAATATGTTTCGATGTTTTGTAAGCTAGAATTAGGTAAAGACCCCAAAAAATACTCTTCTAAGAAAAGACTTTTAAGAGTTTTATCGAAAGAAAGAAAAACAAATCTTGGGTATTTTTCTGGTGCATTCTTGGCAAAGAGAGAAGCTACGCTTTTAGTCGAGAGGCTAAAGGCTTTATTTCAGTGGCTTTCCCCTATAAAAAAAGATAGGAATCAAGAAAGGAGAACTAGGGCTTTTCTCCCCTATGTAGGGATAACCCTTGAATGGTATGACAGAACTCAATTACGATTTAGGTGACATCATTGAAATGAAAAAAGAGCATCCTTGCCACTTGTCAAAAGAGTGGAAGATTATTCGTATGGGCGCAGATATTCGTATCAAATGTCAAGGCTGCCAGACCAGCATTTTGATGCCGCGTTCAAAGTTTGAAAAGCGCTTAAAACGCATTGTAAAAAAAGCTAATGAACAAGATTAACTAATTGATATAAATTGAGTCTTGGTTGGATCCAAGATGGAATAGAAAGGAAGATTGTATGTCCTTAACTGCTGGCATTGTGGGCTTGCCAAATGTTGGAAAATCGACTTTATTTAACGCCATTACAAATTCGCAAGCAGAAGCAGCTAACTATCCCTTTGCGACCATTTCCCCCAATGTGGGGGTAGTTGAGGTTCCCGATGCACGCGTGAAACGCTTAACTCAATTGTTTGACCCTAAGAAAACTATTTATACGACCTTTGAATTCACTGACATTGCAGGACTAGTAAAAGGAGCTTCTAAGGGAGAAGGGCTCGGAAACCAATTTTTGGCCAACATTCGCAACACCGATGCCATTTGTCATGTAGTTCGCTGTTTCGATGATCCTAATATTACGCATGTGGAAAATAGTGTGAACCCCCTGCGCGATGCTGAAATTATTAATTTAGAGCTGATTTTAGCCGATTTACAGACAGTAGAAAATCGAATTTCCAAGGTGGAACGAAAAGCTTCGAGTGGAGATAAGGCAGCGAAAACTGAAATGACTTTATTATCAATGTTGAAACCTCATCTTGAAGCCGGCCATCCTGCCCGTTCTCTTGAACTCAATGAAGACCAAGCTCTTTTGATGCACCAATACAGTCTTTTAACGGCTAAGCCTGTCATTTATGTGGCCAATATGGATGATGATGGTATTGCTTCTCCTGAAGACAATGCCTACTTTCAAAGCCTTTCAGCTTTAGCTCAAAAAGAAGGAGCAGGTATTGTACCCATTTGTGCTCGTTTAGAAGAAGAGCTTTCTGGTTTAGAACCAGAAGAAAAAGAAGCCTTCTTAGAAGATTTAGGCCTTCCTCAATCGGGATTGGATCATCTCATTCAAACAGCCTATGCTGCTCTTGATTTATGCACTTTTTTAACGGCCGGTAAGGATGAATGCCGGGCTTGGACTTTTCGTCGAGGAATGAAGGCACCAGATTGTGCAGGAGTCATTCATTCGGATTTTAAACGCGGCTTTATTCGAGCAGAAGTATATGCCTTTGATGACATTGATAAACTAGAAAGTGAACAAGCAGTTAAAGAAGCGGGAAAACTCCGTTTAGAAGGGAAAGATTACGTCGTTCAAGATGGCGATGTCATGCATTTCCGCTTTAACGTTTAATTTTCCCAAAGAGTCAGCTACGGCTGATTCTTTTTATTTTCAGTGAGATAGATTTAGGAAGGTTAAAAAAGAAATAGAAAAATGATTCGCCTTATTGCATAATGAACCATAAAAAAGCACAAATTAAAGTAGGTGATCTGCTTTTATCCTCAATCTGAAAAGAAAGGAGAATTTCATGCTCAATTTATTGCGAAGCGGCGATATTAAAATGATTTTGATTTACATCATCGCTGTACTGTTATCTTTAAGTATCCATGAAATGGCCCATGCTCTCGCTTCTTATTGGCTTGGTGATGCGACGGCAAAATATCGAGGGCGCATTTCACTGAATCCATTTCATCACATTGATTGGACAGGCTTTGTATGCTTGTTGCTTTTTGGCTTTGGCTGGGCTCAACCAGTTCCCATCAATCCTTATGAATACAAAAATCCAAAGCTTGGAACGGCTTGGTCCGCTTTTGCAGGACCCTTAGCGAATTTTGTTTTGGCTTTTGTTTGTATCTTTTGTTTTGATCTGTTAGCTATTTTTGCTCGCAACTTCGTGATGACTTCTTTTGGGTCATTTTTAATCAGTTTATTGTCTACTACCGCCTTAATGTCAACAGGCTTTGGAGTATTTAATTTAATTCCAATTCCACCTTTAGATGGTGCCAAGGTATTTTGGTCTTTTTTACCCGATCGTTATTATTTTCGTTTGAACAATCCCCCCGCTTGGATTACTTTGGCTTTTTTTGTTTTGATTGCTTCTGGCCTCTTTATTGAACCTCTCAATCTAATGCGTAGCACTTTAGTGGGCTGGATGGACAATGGGGCCTTGTGGCTCATCCAATTGCTCTTTATTCACTAATTATTTGAAAATAGGCTTTCCTTGATTTAATCTAGCCCTATGGAAAGCACCATGGATTTCAATATCATATCAAAGGCTTGATTGGATAAAACGAATCAAGCCTTTTTGTTTCCCCTTAGGAATTGCACCATTCTGATGGAAAATTAGAAAGAATTTTTGAAAAAAAGCCAATAGGAATTGGAAATGTGTAAAATTGTGGGTGAATTTTTCTGTATTTTTAAGTCCCGTATGGCTTATACAGGGCGATAGACTTTTTTTAGAAAAAAGCCTTGCTCCATGACGAAAGTCATGGGCTTGTAAAGTCTGTGGTAAACTAGCCTACCTTCTTGAGAACTTTCTTGGCCTCTATCTCTTTCAATCGGATTGATTGAAGTAAAAGAGCTTTGACTTGGAACTGGATTTTTTTGAGAAGCAGGAATGGTTTAGAACGGGACTAGCGCTTTCTCTTTGAAAAAGATAGAGGAAGAAAAGTCTAGGCCAAGACTTCTTTAGGGAAATTAGCCTGTTATGAATAGGCTAATGGATACAGTATAGAAGGGAGAGAACGGATTTTCCTATCATGACAAACGTCATGGGTATCCAATCCGCTATTACGATGAACACAAAAATTTGGAAATCAGCTCTCGCTATGGCTCTTTTTTCATCCATGGCTGTAGGGTGCTCAAGTAATTCCAGTTCAACAAGTACCGCTAATGAAAGTAGTGAAGGAGAAACTTTGAGCAATACCATTAAAATTGGTTTAAACTTTGAACTTTCTGGAAATACTGCAGATTATGGGATTAAAGAACGCAATGGAGCCAAAATCGCGATTGCTCAATTCAATGCGCGTGACGACAAGCCATTTACTGTGGAAGCTATTGAAATCGATTCAAAAGGGGAACCTGCCGAATCTGTATCGGCTGTAACTAAACTTATTGAACAAGATGGTGTAGTTGGTATTGTAGGTCCAGCTACCTCTGGTCCTTCTATTGCTACTTATGAATTTGCCAGTTCTAAATCCGTTCCTGTCATTTCTCCTTCGGCTACTCAAGTTGATGCCATGATGAAACAAGATGGGACTCCTTATGAATATGCTTGGCGTGTTTGCTTTGAAGATAGTTATCAAGGCAAAGGAATGGCTAATTACGCTTATGAACAACTTGGTTTACGCAACGTAGCTGTTATCAACGAAGTATCAGACTACGGAAATGGTTTAGCAGATGCCTTTATTGATCAGTTTAAATCATTAGGTGGAGAAATTGCGGATAGCATTCAATACCAAGCTGGTGATAAAGATTTCGCAAGCACCATTACGAAACTCCAAGATAAAAATATTGATGGTATTTATATTGCAGGCTATTACAATGAAGCAGCTCAAATTATCAAAGCAGCTCAAGCTGAAAACTTAAATGTTCCTATTATCGGAGCAGACGGCTTAGACTCTGCGGATTTAGTGAGCCAAGTTGGTGCAGAAAATGCCAATAACATTTATTACACCACAGCTTATACCGCCATCAATCCTTCCGAAGAATTGAGCACATTTATCGATGCTTACAAAGAAGAATACAACGAAGAACCAAGCATGTTTGCTGCCTTAGCTTATGATGCGACGGGTCTTCTTTTGTCTAGCCTTGAAGCTTCTGGTGAATCTGGTGCTGCCCTAAATGAACAACTTAAGAATGCCGACTTCTCTGGCCTGACCGGTTCTTTCAGCTTTGATCAAACAACCCATACGCCAAACAAGTCTGTTCT
>CAZTNF010000002.1:0-43581 GCA_964615295.1 uncultured Erysipelotrichaceae bacterium
TGGCTGTAAGCAATTTCTTGCTTTTATACTGGTACAGAATCGGCCATTTTAACTTAAATCATATTTCGTAAAAACATTCAATTACGTACATAATTAAAGAACAGGAAAATGCTCCACTTCTTGATCAAAAAATCCGACTTCGCCATAACGAAGTCGGATGCAAAAACAAATTTATTTTTCAGAGAAGCCAGCCATAAGTTGACCAGTTTGGGGATCCACATCAACAAGGATGTTTTTCCCATTCTCGTTGTCGAAGATTTGGATGTTGTTGTTATTGAAGGCTAATTTTACCGTATCCCCTACACGCGCTTTTGTCGAAGGATCTACGGAAGCGGTAATTTGCGTGCCGTTGCAATCAACATATAAGTTAGAAGTAGAACCAAGCATTTCATATACTTCTACTTTTCCTGTGGCAGTGGATTCTGGGAATTTAGCCAACATGTCGGGATGATCGGACAAGTCTTCAGGACGAACCCCTAAGGTAACGCTTTGACCATTTTTATAGCCTTTTTCTCTTAAACGTTTAGCTTTGGATTCCGAGATCAAGATGTCATCGTTTCCAACGGTCAAGTAAATCTTTTCGCCATCCTCTTTGATTACCGCATCTAAGAAGTTCATCTGAGGAGAGCCAATGAAGCCTGCGACGAATTTGTTAACGGGATAATTGTAGAGGTTGGATGGAGTATCGATTTGTTGGACTTCTCCATCGCTCATGACAACGATGCGATCGCCTAAGGTCATGGCTTCGGTTTGGTCATGGGTAACGTAAATGATGGTAGAGCCGAGTTTTTCGTGCAATTTTGAAATTTCAACACGCATTTGTCCTCTCAACTTGGCATCCAAGTTGGACAGTGGTTCGTCCATCAACAATACTTTTGGATGACGAACAATCGCACGACCCATCGCAACACGCTGACGCTGACCACCAGAAAGCGCTTTGGGTTTACGATCCAATAAGCTTTCCAAACCAAGGGTACGAGCGGCTTCCGCTACACGCGCATCGATTTCTTCTTGAGGCATTTTGGCGATCTTTAAGGGGAATTCCATGTTTTCGCGAACTGTTAAATGTGGGTATAAGGCATAGCTTTGGAATACCATCGCAATGTCGCGATCTTTTGGATCCAAATCGTTAACGCGTTTGCCATCGATGATGAGATCCCCACTTGAAATGTCTTCAAGACCAGCCACCATACGTAACGTCGTAGATTTTCCGCATCCAGAAGGGCCAACGAAGATGATGAATTCACCATCTTTTACATCGAGGTTGAAGTCTTTTACGGCTTCAAATCCGTTAGGATACACTTTTTTAATGTGTTCAAGATTCATTTCAGACATATATTGTCCTCCAAGGCTTTTTAAGCCATTAAGCTCTTTATAAGAAAAATTTCAAATTGAAAGGGCTTTTGTTCTGTAACCAGTATAAAAAAGCTGAGCCTAGGGGTAAAGAGATTTGAAATGAAACGTTTCATTTTAAATCTCTTTACAAAGAAGTTTCTTAGCACTGACTCGTATCCTTTGGGGCTTTTTTCGTAAACTGAAATCACATAGAAATGAGGACTTTATGCCCGCTACAAGCGATCAGGCCATTTTACAACTGGTAGAATATGGCCTTCAAAATAACTTATTGCCTTTAAAAGAGCGCGTCTATGCCATCAATCTTTTACTCGATTTGATGCACCAGGATTCCATCGATCTAAACGCTTGGAAAAGCGATGGAACCCCTCTTGATTTAGCCAAGATTTTACAAGATCTTTTGGCCATTGCTCTGGAAAGAGGCCTCCTAGAGGATTCGATTGTTTACAAAGACTTATTTGATGCCAAGCTCATGAACGCCTTGCTGGCCCGCCCCGCCCAAATTCAAAGCGAATTCGAAGTTCACTATTTGGAAAATCCCAAGGCCGCTACGGATTGGTTTTATGCCCTTTCACAAAACTCCAACTACATTCGTCGTGATCGCATCGCTAAAGATGAGCGGTGGCTTTCTTCTTCCCCCTATGGGGATTTGGAAATTTCCATCAACTTATCCAAACCAGAAAAAGATCCCAAAGCCATTGCCGCCGCTAAAGAAGCCGTGCAATTAGACTATCCAAAGTGTCAATTGTGCATCGAAAATGAAGGCTATGCCGGTCGTGGGGATCATCCTGGACGAGCGAACCACCGCATTGTTTCCATTGTGATCGACCAAGATCTTTGGGGCTTTCAATATTCCCCCTATGTTTACTTCAATGAACATTGCATTGTCTTGAACAATCAGCATATTCCCATGCAAATCGATGAAAAAACGTTTTCGAAACTCTTCGATTTTCTCGATCTATTTCCGCACTATTTCATTGGAAGCAACGCCGATTTGCCCATTGTAGGCGGAAGTATCTTAGCTCATGAACATTTTCAAGGCGGTCGTCATGAATTTCCCATGGCGAAAGCTCCCCTAGAAAAGACATTTTCTCTGCCTAATTTCCCCGAAGTGCAAGCTGGAATTGTCTATTGGCCCTTGTCTGTC
This sequence comes from uncultured Erysipelotrichaceae bacterium, assembly GCA_964615295.1. Lineage (GTDB taxonomy): Bacteria > Bacillota_I > Bacilli_A > Erysipelotrichales > Erysipelotrichaceae > Allobaculum. Next base: position 2,501 of record CAZTNF010000002.1, read on the forward strand.
ATTCGCTTAAGCAGCCAAAATCGACTCTCGCTTGAAAAAGCTGCCAGTCATATTTTGGAGACTTGGCGCCCCTATAGGGATGCAAGCGTTGGCATCATAGCCTACGATGGAGAGCCTCATAACACCATTACCCCCATCGCCCGCAAGAAAAAGGAACTTTATGAACTCGATTTGGTGTTGCGTTGCAATATCACTACTCCTGAACATCCTTTAGGAGTATTTCACCCTCATGAAGAGTGGCATCACATCAAAAAAGAAAACATCGGTTTAATTGAAGTCATGGGTTTAGCCATTCTTCCGGCGCGCTTAAAACAGGAAATGGCGGACTTAAAGAAAGCTCTTTTGACCCACCAAGATCCTAAAGCCATCCCTTCTTTGGCCAAACACGCCTCGTGGGCCAAGGAGGTTTTAAAGCGACATCCTGACTTCAATGCTCAAAACGCTTCCCAAATCTTACAAGCCGAAATTGGAGAGGTATTCTGCCACGTCTTAGAGGATGCCGGCGTATATAAAACCGATGAAGAAGGGCGCAAAGCGTTTGATCGCTTTCTTCAAACGCTTTAAATGAGAAAGATTATCTAAAAAAAGGAAAGAAAATTTTATGAAAATACTTGTAACCGGTGGGGCGGGCTATATTGGAAGCCATACTGTGGTCGAATTAATACAAGCTGGCCATGAAGTCGTCATTGTCGACAATTTATCCAATTCCAATCCCGAAGCTCTAAGGCGCTTAGAAACCATCACCCAAACCACGATTCCCTTTTATCAAACGGATATTCGAGACAAAGAAACTCTCGATCAAATCTTCGAAATGGAAAAACTAGAGGCTGTCATTCACTTTGCCGGTTTAAAAGCGGTAGGGGAAAGCGTGGAAAAGCCCTTGGAGTATTACCAAAACAACATCGCTGGAACGCTCACCTTAGTTGAAGTGATGACTAAACACAAGGTCAAAAACATCATCTTCTCCTCTTCCGCCACGGTGTATGGTCAACCCGAAGAAGTTCCCATAACTGAGCAAACGCCTAAAGGGATGTGCACTAATCCCTACGGCTGGAGCAAGTGGATGATTGAACAAATCCTAACGGATGTGCATACCGCCGATCCGGCGTGGAATGTGATGCTGCTTCGCTACTTCAATCCCATTGGAGCTCATGAATCGGGCTTGATTGGCGAAGATCCCAAAGGCATTCCCAACAATCTCTTACCCTATGTAGCCCAAGTGGCCGTGGGTCGCTTAAAAGAAGTGGGCGTATTTGGAAACGATTACCCCACTGTGGATGGCACCGGGGTACGGGATTACATTCATGTCGTTGATTTGGCCAAAGGTCATGTCGCTGCGTTAAACAAAATGGCTAAGCAAGACCAAGGCCAAGTTTTCATCTATAACCTCGGAACGGGTAAAGGCAGCTCCGTTTTGGAAGTCATCCACGCCTTTGAAAAAGCGTGTGGTCATCCCATTCCCTATACGATCAAGCCGCGACGGGCCGGCGACATTGCGCAGTGCTATGCCAATTGTGACTTAGCCAAAAAGGAGCTAGGCTGGAGTACCAAATACAATTTGGACGATATGTGCACTTCGAGTTGGAAATGGCAATCCCAAAATCCGGAAGGCTACTTCACCACGCAATAACAAAAAGAGCTGTCCAATTCGGACAGCTCTTTTTGATGGTGAGTTTGATTGCCTTCACCATCCAAAATACACGATTCATAGTAGCCATCTTCTGTAGTTCGAGGACCGGAAACTAGGGGATACCCTTGCCGCTTGTAAATCTTGAGTAAGTTGATCCACGGCTTCTTTGCTTCCTAAGGAAAAACAGAGATGGATCAATCCCGTTCGGTTTTCTTTAAGAAGGGAGGCTAAATGAGGCAAATGCATGAGTTCTAAGTGTGAGCCATCGTCAAAAGACAAGAAGTATGACGAAAATTGACGTTTGGGATTGTGGTATTGGTCAGAGCTAGTCGCTTGAAACCATATCTCAAAAAATCTTTGGCTCTTTCGAGATCTTCGACGTATAAAGCCACATGTTCGATTTTCATATTCCTTTGTTCTTTCTCTCTTTATTATTCAAAGGACTGGTGGGCGATATCCTCGTACAAATCCACCGTTTTTAAAAGAATGTCTTCATCAAAATCAAAATGGGCATTGTGTAGCTCAATGCCAGTTCCCGTTCCCGTATAGAAGAAGATACCTGGCACTTTGCGTTGATAATAGGAAAAGTCTTCGGCAATCATCAAGGGCTTTTCTAAGAGCTGCATATCAGGACGCAATTCTAAAAGAGTATCCACCAAATCGGCATCATTGATCACGGCAGGATAGGCGGAATGATAGATGATTTCAATTTGGGCTCCTGTTTGTTTCTCTAAATCTTTGCCAATGGCTTCAAGGCTCTCTTTTAAATACGATACGTATTCATCTTCAAAGGCGCGTAAGGTTCCTTCAATAACACATTCACCTGCAACAACGTTACGCACGACCCCCGCTTCCATCTTGCCAAATTGTAAGAGCCGGAAAACCTCTGGAGGTAGAGCTTTTTCCATTTCATAGGCACGTTTTAAAAACTCCATGCCGACCATCAATGCGTCAATGCCTTCTTCTTTGCGGGCGGAGTGAACGGCTTTTCCATGAATGCGAACATCGACTTCGGTCGCACTCGCCATCAAAGGCCCTTTGCGCGTAGCCAATGCGCCTTTTTCGATAAGCGGCCATAGATGGGTGCCAAAAACGCGAATCACATTGTACTTTTCAAAAAGGCCGGTATCGAGCATAGGTTTGGCTCCTCCTGGCGTTTCTTCACCCGGTTGAAAGATGAGCAAAATATTATAAGGAAGAGTTTTGTAGTATTCATTTAAGCGCTTAGCAAAAAGGAGCATGGCACTCATGTGTCCATCGTGCCCACAGGCATGCATACATCCTTCGTGTTGGCTTTTAAAGGGAACATTTGTTTGTTCCAAAACAGGCAAGGCATCCATATCGGTGCGAAAGGCGAGCGTTTTTTCCTTTCCCGCATCAAAAAAAGCCACGATACCATATTCTATAGGCTTAGAAATCGAACACTCAAGATTAGAGAGTTCGTTTAAAAGATAGCGTTGGGTTTTCGGAAGTGTTAAGGCGAGTTCAGGAATTTGATGTAAATCCCTTCGCCACTTTTTTAAGTGTTCAAGATCAGTGTTTGTTTGATTGTTCATACTTTATTATCTTACTGAATTTTTAGGCATTTTAAGCCTGATTGTATAAAGTCAACTTAAAAATTTCCCGTTCTTCTTTTCCTTCGTGTACACTCCAATCATTCAAGAAAGGAGTTTTCAAATCGTCTCCAAAAACTTTTCCTTATTCGCAAAAAGTTTTGATGATTTGAACACTAAGATTATGAAAGACAACGTATTTCAAGGCTTAACCATTCAAGACGGCGTGGCCGCCATTTCCGGTGTAAGTGTAGAAACTTTATCCAAAGAGTGTGGTACGCCTCTCTATATTTACGATGAACCTGCTTTAGTGGCTCAAATGAAAGCTTACACCGATAACTTTCAAAGTCCCGACTTTCAAACGCGCATCGTCTATGCTACTAAGGCCTTTAACTGCAAAGCCATGCTTCGCCTTTGTCAAACCAATGGCTTGTATTGTGATTCCGTTTCCTTAGGCGAAATCTACACCGCCAAAAAAGCGGATTTTGATATGGCTCGCATCTACTTCCATGGTAACAACAAAACGCCTCTTGAACTCGAAAAAGCGTTTGAATATGGTGTGGGGACAATCATCTGTGATTCCCTTGAAGAAGCAAGACGCGTTTGTGAAGTGGCCAAAGACTATCCCTTTACCACGGTGCGCACTTTGTTGCGTATCAATCCTCAAGTTGATGCCCATACCCACAAATACATCCAAACCGCTACTCCCGATTCCAAATTCGGAATGCCCATTATTAAAGTCGAAGACATCGACGATGCGGCTAAACTTTTAAACGAAACCTCCAACATCGTCTTTGCAGGCTTTCATGCCCACATCGGTTCGCAACTCTTTGAAACCGATCCTTTCTTAAAAGAGATCGAGGAGCTTACCACCTTCATCGAAGCCTTTGAAGCCCGCACGCAAATCAAAGTCACTGAACTCGATTTAGGGGGTGGCTTTGGAGTGTGGTATACCGAAGAAGACACTCCACAATCCGTAGAAACGGTGTGCCAAACGCTCATTGAAGCTTGCCAAGAGGCTTTTCAAAAGCACCATTTGGACATTCAAATCGTCTCCATTGAACCGGGTCGCTCTATGGTAGCGGAAGCGGGATATTTGTTATATACCGTGACATTGATCAAACAAAGCCTCAAAGATAAATTTCTCTTCGTAGATGGAGGCATGTCTGATCTCATTCGTCCTGCTCTCTATGAAGCCAAATATTCAGCCGACTTAGCTCAAAAGATGAATGAACCTAAAGAAGAAGTCGTCACTGTAGCGGGCAAATGCTGCGAAAGTGGGGACATCGTCATTCGGGATATCGCCCTACCAAAAGCCGAAGAAAACGACTTGCTTTTGATCTACACCGCTGGAGCCTATGGCTATTCTATGGCGAGCAACTACAACAAACTCCCTATGCCTGGCGTCGTCTTTGTCGACAATGGTACTTGGCGTTGGGTGGTGCGCCCCCAAAGCTTGGATGATTTGATCTCGCGGGAAGAAGATTAAGATGGTTCAAACAATTTCGCTTTCGAAATACCACGGCTGTGGCAATGACTTCATCCTGTTGCGCGAAGAGGAAGCTGATCGCATTTCCAAAGAAGAGTTTTCCTCCTTCATTCAAGCCGTGTGCGATCGCCATACTGGAATTGGTGCGGATGGTTTGATCGTAGCGAGAACTCATCCCTTCTTTATGGAGTATTACAACCAAGATGGCTCCACCGCACCGATGTGTGGCAATGGCATCCGCTGCCTCTCTTGCTTTTTACGCGATGAAGGATTGTTGCAAGACAATTCCCAAGTGCGCTACGAAGAAGACACCACATGGATTTCCATTGAAACTTTAGCGGGATTAAAAACGGTTGAAATTTTACAAGATGATCCGTTTTTAGTACGGGTTAATATGGGCCAAGCTAACTTTGATCCTAAGGCTATTGATACCATAAGCCAAACCCCGATTTGGAAACAGGAAGTCGAAACCGAAGTGGGAAATAAAACGATTTATTCGTTTTTCATGTCAACAGTCCACACTGTGGTCTTTGATGAAGATGCGATGGAAGACATCGAAGCCAAGGGAAAAGCTCTTTGCTTTCATCCTCTCTTCACCAAGCAAACCAACGTCAATTTCGTCAACATTCTTGATCCAAGCCACATTCAAGTCCAAACGTATGAACGAGGATGTGGGGTGACCTTGGCTTGTGGAACGGGTGTTTGTGCAAGTGCCTTGGTTTGTTATTTGGAAGGGCTATGTGAGCCTTCTATCGAAGTTGAATTGAAACGAGGTAAACTTCACATCGATATCGATGAAAACCAAGTGGTCTATATGACTGGCCCTGCTCAAAAAATTTGTAGTGCCAAATATTTCTATATTCCTTCTCATTAATTTCTAAGGAAGCGACATTCGGATCGCTTCTTTTTTGTAGTCCAAAAAATACTGATACTAAGATTCCTTTAGACAATGCTATCCGTAAGATTAAGTTAACTCTTGAAAGGGAGATTCGTTTTCTCATTCCTAAATCTTCTTTTTAATCTTAGGTAGATCTGATTCTTCTAAATCGTGAAGTAGTCGGAGTTAAAGATGATAAGAGATAATCGAAGATACGATCGAAAATCTCGAAAATGCTTTAAGCGATAATACTTTAGATAATAGAGGAAATGGAAATTGATCTCACCACTATTTAATAATATATTAAATAAGTAGTTATTTTTGACATTCATGAAATAGTGGTGGCTTGGAAAATTAAGCTAAGAGAATTATTAGGAAGAGGATTTCTGTGCTATTACTGTAAAGGCTTGGAATTACACTTCATAGTTATCTAAGACTTCCTACTACATAATGACGAAAATATAAAGTCATCTAAACAGGTAGAAGATCCTACTCTTCCTGAAGTTGATTCTTCTAAAGATCATCTCTAAGTTGGTGATCATTACTCCATGACAAGCATAAACGAGATGTTCTTGTCAAACCAGGCTAGAAATATGAAGGCACAGCTTAGGTTGATCTTACAGCGAGAAATTTGTTTTAACTTTTACTTCCAGATATTGTCTTTGAGTTATTTCGTTTTTTGGGACAAAGAGGGTTTTGAAACTAACTGAGAGACTGAAGTAAAAAATTTTATAAGAAGAATTTCAAGATCAAAATCTTATAGCGGAAATAAGGTGAGCATCTAAAAAGGCGTCACAGAGGTTAGCTCAATAATTGATTTATGAAGATCCGTGAATACACTTTACAAGAGGAAAAAGCGTTAAAAGAATTGGTCACCCAAGACAAAAAGGAGGATGTGGAATCGGTACGAGCTGGGGTTTTATTGACGATGAGTATTGGAATTTTAAATGCTTGCACCTATGTGACCCGAGGAAAAGTCTTTGCGAGTAGCCAAAGTGGTAACTTGCTTTATTTGGGCCTAGATTTGGCACAAGGAGATTTTTCCAAAGTACCAAAATACTTGTTTCCTCCTTTGATGTTTGCTCTTGGGGTGGTCATTGCGGAACATTATCATGACAAACCCAATTATCCACAATGGAGGCGCAAACCGTTTTATCTTGAAATTATTCTCATCGTTCTCGCTACTTTTTTCCCTGATTCTTGGAATGCTTTAGCCAATCCGATCTTTGGGCTTTGTTGCGGGCTGCAGACGATTACTTTTCGCAAAATTCGCTCAACGCCTGTAGCCACGGTAGTAATCAATGGAAGCTTTCAAAATTCTTTTGTGCATTGGACCCGTTGGTTTCATTTGAGCGATCGCGAGGATGCTTTTCGCGGTTGGCTTTATTCTTTGATTGTCGTGTCGTATGTGGGTGGAATCGCGATTGGTGGCTGGCTTTGTCCTTATTTAGACCATTTTGTTTCGTTGATTAGTGCGGGCTTGTTATTGCTTTGTTGTGCCATTGCCTTACCCAAAGAGAAGTTTGAAAAGAATCCTTCTAAAAAGAGCCTTGAAGCCCATGCTTTAGAAAAGGATATAAAAGTTCATAAGAAGATTGAAAAACTCGAAGCGAAGCTGGAAAGAAAAGAAGACCAAGAAAAAAAGCTCAATCAATCGATAGAAGAGCTTTCTACTCAAGATTCCAAAAAATAACAAGCAAAAAAGGAGCTGCCTTTACAGCTCCTTTTTTCGATGATTGAAATTACAAATTTGGATTATTGATTCTTCCAAGAAGCGATCAAGGTGCTCAACAATTGTTTCAATTGAGCTTGTTCGTTTGGCGATAAGGCCTTCACGATTTCATCCGCATTCACTTCATCGCCTTTTCGGGCTAAGTGAAAAAGATGGTGACCACACTGCATCAAAAGACTCGCGAGACTGTCTTGAGGAAATTGATTCTCCATATGATGATGGCCTCTTCCCTTTCTTCCATGATGAGAACCATGAGAAGCTTTTGAGTCTTGGCTAGACTCGTGATGGACACTAGAATTTAGCGAGGAATCGTTTGGAACGGCTTGTTGATTTTCTTGAGTTTGGAAGTAAGCTTTTCCTCTTCCACAGCTCAAAGCATTTTGACTGCATCCTCTTGGACACATTGGACAAATTTTTTCTTCCATAGATATATCCCTTCCACTTGAATAACTCGAGTTTTAAAGATCAAAAATTCGTCTAGAGATTAAGACCGAGTGGTTTTAAAGCCTAACGAGTTTGAATACAAGAGAAAATTTTTATTGAGCGCAAAATAGAAATTTTTCAAAATCTATTTTTACCTCTTCGTTTAGTATATTCCCCGAATTGGATAAATATAAGTCTTATTTTATTTATATATCTATACGAAATGTACATTATAAGTTTCTAGCTCTATCTAAAAATACCTATAAAACCATGACTTTTATACCATAAAATATTTTTTCTCAAAAAAAATTAAAGAGCTCGAAAGACCCGTCCTTGAACTGAAGGGCTCGAAAGGAAAATATCTAAAAAAGCGCCTAAAATCATACACTCAAAATCAAAAAGAGAAGAAGAATAGCGCTTTCAGGACGATTTTTATGAAAGAAAAAAAATAAGTTTCAAAAGAGTTGAAAATCTCAAGAGAGGCTTTAGAATACAAACTATCAAATCAATGATCGGAAGAAGTACTTGCAGGAAGGTCTAGAGAGAGCTATGGGATGGTGAAACATAGCGGCAACAATGCAAGGAACGTGTCCGTGAGTGGAACTGCGACAGAAATCGAGCGGTTCTCGTGACCCGACGTTATGGGAGAGTGCCCTTTGCATGGATCAAAGGGAAGTTAGGTGGCAACGCGATAATAATCGTCCTTTCAGAGTGAAAGGGCGTTTTTTTTTAGACTAGCTGAGTTTCCCCCTGCCTCTTTTCCATCCCTTCTTCCCCATTTATTTAAAGCTACAATTCACCATATTACACAATACATCGAAATGAATCGATGCGCAAAAAATAGACCTCAAAGGAGAAAAGATTATGAGCAACTTACACAATGAAAATAAAACCTATAAAAAAATTGTCTTAGCGTATTCTGGTGGTTTGGACACCTCTTGCTTGATCCCTTGGTTAAAAGAAAATTATGGCGATTGTGAAGTCATTGCGGTTTCTGGAAATGTCGGACAAGCCAGCGAATTAGAAGGCTTAGAAGAAAAAGCTTTAGCCACTGGAGCTTCCAAACTCTACATTGAAGATTTAACGGACACCTTTGTGGACGATTACATCATCCCCTCTTTAAAAGCGGGAGCAAGCTATGAAAAGTATTTGCTTGGCACTTCCTTTGCTAGACCCATCATTGCCAAACGAATTGTGGAAATCGCCAAAGCCGAAGGCGCAGAAGCGATCTGTCACGGGTGCACAGGAAAAGGAAATGATCAAGTGCGCTTTGAATTGGCGATCAAAGCCTTTGCCCCTGAACTTGACATCATCGCTCCTTGGCGGTTCTGGGAACTTAATTCGAGAGAAAAAGAAATCGCCTATGCTGAAGCTCACAATATTCCTTTAAAGATCAACAAAGAAACCAACTACTCCAAAGATAAAAACTTGTGGCATCTCTCCCATGAAGGATTGGATCTAGAGGATCCAGCCAATGAAGCGCCAATCAATCAACCTGGCTTCTTGGAAATGGGTGTTTCGCCTGAAATGGCTCCTGATACACCAACAATCGTAAGCATTCACTTTGAAAAAGGGGTTCCTACCAAAGTGGATGGTGAAGAACTTTCTGCTAAAGACATCATCTTGAAGCTCAATGAACTCGGTGGAGCCAATGGCATTGGCATTCTCGATATCGTAGAAAATCGCTTAGTGGGAATGAAATCTCGTGGCGTATACGAAACCCCTGGTGGAAGCATTCTCTATGCCGCTCACGATAAATTAGAAGAGATCACTTTGGATAAAAATACTAAGCACTTCAAAGAAATCGTCGGTCAAAAATTTGGCGAACTCGTTTACGATGGCTTGTGGTATACGCCTCTTCGCAAAGCGCTCTCCGCTTTTGTAGACGAAACCCAACAAACTGTAACTGGTGATGTCACCTTGAAGCTTTACAAAGGCAACATCATCCCTGTTTCCGTCACCTCACCTTATTCCTTATATAATGCGGGCATGGCTACCTTTGATGAAGATGATTGCTACGATCAAAGCGATTCGGCTGGCTTCATCAATCTCTTTGGCTTACCCATTGCAGTGCGGGCTTTAAACGATCAAGCCCTTTTTGAAGAGACTGGGGAGCACTTCTCCAGCGTGGAGTAGCTTATGACAACTTTATGGGCCGGCCGGATCTCGAAAGGAACAGATCCTAGCGCCAACGACTTCAATACCTCTCTCCCTTTTGACAACAGACTCTATCCCCAAGATATTTTGGGTTCGTTAGTCCATAGTTGCATGTTGGAAAAGCAAGGAATCATCTCCAAAGAAGAAAAAGCCGACATCCATCACGGCTTATTAGAACTGCTTTCCGATATGAATGCAGGCAAGATCTATTTTGATCCGAGTCAATACGAGGACATTCACACTTGTGTGGAACAATTGCTCACGGCTAAAATTGGCGATGCTGGCAAAAAATTGCATACAGGTCGCAGCCGCAATGATCAAGTGGCCTTGGATTTGCGCTTGTATGTGGTGGAAGTCATCAGTGAAATCAAAAGTCGCCTGTTACAACTGATCAATGTGCTTTCTGCTTTAGGGGAACAATATGCTCATACGATTGTTCCAGGTTACACGCATCTTCAAAGAGCCCAGCCCGTCACCTTTGGACACGTCTTAATGGCTTATGCTTCCATGTTTCAACGAGATGTGCGGCGTTTGGAAAATGCTCTTGAGGTAATGGATGAATGTCCTCTTGGCGCAGGCGCACTAGCGGGTACGACTTTCCCCTTGGATCGGCAATACACTGCCAAACACCTCGGGTTTTCAAAACCCACTGCGAATTCCTTGGATTCGGTATCCGATCGGGACTTTGCGATCGAATTTTTAAGCGACTTATCGATCTTGATGATGCACATGAGTCGTTTGTGTGAAGAGATGATTATGTGGAGTTCTTGGGAGTTTAAATTCATTGATCTCGACGATGCCTTCAGTACTGGCAGCTCCATCATGCCCCAAAAGAAAAATCCCGATATGTGTGAACTCATTCGAGGCAAAACGGGTCGAGTGTATGGCGATTTAATCACGCTTTTCACCGTGATGAAAGGTCTTCCCCTTGCTTACAATAAAGATATGCAAGAAGACAAAGAAGCAGTCTTTGATGCCAGCGATACGGTGCTCAGCTGCTTAAAAGTTTTGATCCCAATGTTAAAAACAATGCGGGTGTTGGATCAAAACATGTTGGCCGCAGCGAAAAAAGGCTTTATCAACGCTACCGATTGCGCCGATTACTTGGCTAAAAAAGGCATGCCCTTCCGAGATGCTTACAAGCTCACTGGTCAACTTGTGGCCGATTGCATCGCCCAAAATAAAACTCTTGATGAACTCTCTTTAGAAGAGCTCCAAGCGCTTTCCCCTTTGTTTGATCAAGATTTTTATGAAGCCATTGACTTGATGACTTGTGTCAACCAAAGAAAGGTGTATGGAGGGCCGGCTCCCGAAAGTGTTTTAAAACAAGTGGAGATGGCCAAAGCGTTTATCGCCAAGCATAAATAAAGTCACTGTTCCAATACAAGGCTGCCTAGTCTTAGGCGGCCTTTCTACTTCTCTTAGTGCCAGGAGTGCAAGGAAGGATAGGATATGAAAAAAGTATATATTGATGGACAGGCCGGCACGACTGGCCTACAAATACACGAGCGTCTGCGAGTCCGCGATGATGTACTCGTTTTAGAAATCGATCCTGAAAAACGCAAAGATCCCAAAGCTCGCCAAGCGTTGATGCAAGAAGCCGATTTGGTCTTCTTGTGTTTACCTGATACAGCGGCTCAAGAGGCGATGGAGTGGTTGAAAGACATGGATACCAAAGTCATCGATGCGAGCACCGCCCATCGCACGGATCCCAATTGGACGTATGGCTTTGCGGAACTCAATGCCAATCAAAAAAGCGCGATTCAACACGCCAAATGGGTAGCTAATCCAGGTTGCCATGCCTCAGGGTTCATCGCTTTGGTAGCTCCTCTAGTCCAAAAGGGCCTCTTACCAAAAGATGTGAAGCTTACCGCCTTTTCTTTGACTGGCTATAGTGGAGGCGGAAAAGCGATGATCGAAGACTATGAAATGGCTAAAACGTCTGAAATGAATAGTCCTAAGCCCTATGCGCTCGGCTTAAGCCACAAACACTTGCCCGAAATGCAAGCGATCTGTGGCCTGGATAAAGCCCCTATTTTTGTGCCCATTGTGGATGACTACAAACAAGGGATGCTTGTTCAAGTTCTCTTGGATCCCGATGCCTTAAGCCAAAAGAATCTAGATGCCCAAGCGCTTTACGATCTTTATCGAGATCATTACGCCCATACCGCCATTGAGGTTTTGCCCCCACAACCCGCTCTTTTTTCCAATACCTTAGCTGGCTTGGATAAAATGGAACTCTTTATCAATGGCAATGAAAACGGCCTTGTCTTAAGCGCTCGCTTTGATAACCTCGGCAAAGGAGCTAGTGGCGCCGCGGTGCAAAATATGAATTTAATGCTTGGTTTGGAAGAAACCAAGGGCTTGCATTTTTAGTTTGAAAAAAAGAGCGAAAAAAGGTTGACAATACCGCCCAAGAAGGCCAATTTCAAAACGGTTAAAACCATATCAAAACTCGTTTCTTTTGGAAACGTTCCAAATATTAGTGCAGAAAGGAAATAGGCTGATGAAAGAAGTCCAATCGGGGATTACGGCCGCCCAAGGCTTTTTAACAGGGGCGGTGCATTGCGGCATTCGCAACAATCCCACTAAAAAAGAACTGGCTTTGATTTATTCCTCCACACCCTGTACGGCTGCAGCGGTGTATACCTCCAACCAAGTCAAAGCAGCTCCCTTATATCTCAATATGAAGCATTTGGCCAATGGCAAGGCGCAAGCCATTTCAATTAACTCTGGCAACGCCAATGCTTGTGCCTTAAACGATGAGCAAAACGCCCTCAAACAAGCTCAAGTGGCCGCGCAAAAACTCGGTTTAGATGTAGAAGATGTGCTTGTGGCTTCTACTGGTGTTATCGGAGTAGAATTGCCCATTGAAAAAGTGGAAAAAGGCACCCAAGAAATCGTCTTGGGTACCGATTCTTCCGATACGGCTGCGGCTATTATGACCACGGACACCAAGATCAAGGAAGTGGCAGTGGAATTTGAATTAGATGATAAAACCATCCATATGGGTGGCATTGCTAAGGGATCTGGCATGATCCATCCCAACATGGGAACGATGCTTTGCTTCATCACTACCGATGCCAGCATTGATTCCGCCATATTACAAGCAATGCTCAAACGGGCGGTAAAAAAGACTTTCAATCGCATCAGCGTTGATGGTGATACCTCCACCAACGATATGTGCATCGTCTTAGCCAATGGTTTGGCCCAAAACCCCACGATCACTACTGACAACGACCCTTTCTATGAGGCTCTCGTGTACGTCATGCAAAAATTAGCCATTGCGATTGCAAGTGATGGCGAAGGAGCTAGTCGCCTTATTACGGTGACGATGGAAGGGGCCCAAAGCGAAGATCAAGCCGAAACCTTGGCCATGAGCGTGGCCTCAAGCTCCCTTTTAAAAGCCGCCGTCTTTGGTCAAGATGCCAACTGGGGACGCGTACTTTGCGCCATGGGCTATGCCAAAGCGACCTTTGACCCCAATAAAGTGGATATCTATTTTGCTTCGAAAAACGGAAAAATCTTAGTGTGTCAAGATGGCAAAGGCATTGCTTTTGATGAAGAAGAAGCCGCCAAGATTTTGGCCCCCGATGCCATTGAAATCCTCGCCGATTTACACGAAGGAAATGCGAGTGCCACGTGCTGGGGTTGCGATTTAACGTATGACTATGTGCGTATCAATGGAGATTACCGCACATGAGTTTGCATCCTGAAAAAAGAGCAGCCGTTTTAGCTGAGGCTCTTCCCTACTTAAAGGAATATAATGGGGAAATCGTCGTGGTGAAGTATGGCGGTAATGCCATGATCGATGACGAACTAAAACAAGCTGTCATTGAAGATGTATTGATGCTTCATCTGGTGGGCATTCATGTGGTGCTTGTTCATGGAGGTGGGCCTGACATCAATGCGATGTTAAAAAAGACGGGTGTACAATCGCATTTTGTCAACGGTTTGCGCTTTACCGATGAGGACACCATGGAAATTGTACAAATGGTGCTCTGTGGCAAGGTCAACAAAGACCTTGTGGCGAAGCTCGATGGTAAAGGTATTGGATTGAGTGGAATGGATGGCAACTTATTTCAGGCTGTTGGCTTACAAGATGGAAAGTACAACTATGGCTATGTTGGCGACATTAAAAAGGTCAACAGTGCCTTGGTCAAAGATGTCATTGAAAAAGGCTACATCCCCGTCATCTCTTCAGTGGCTACGGGCTTAAACGATCTGCATGCTTACAACGTCAATGCTGATACCGCTGCAAGCAAGCTAGCTGGAGCCTTACATGCCAAAAAGCTCATCTTGCTCACGGACATTGCGGGTCTCTTATCCGATCCCAACGATCCAGAAAGTGTGATTTCATCCATTCGTGTCTCCCAAATTCCTGCTTTAACCAATACAGGCGTGATCTCGGGAGGGATGATTCCTAAGGTGGAATGTTGCGTCGAAGCTGTACGTCAAGGTGTCCCCCATGCGAGTATCATCGATGGTCGCATTCCCCATTCCATTCTCATTGAGCTACTCACAAACGCTGGCATTGGTACGATGTTCAGCCAGGAGGAAATTTAATGGATTTTGAAACACTCAAGGCTCTTGAACACGACAACGTCATGCAGACGTATGGTCGTTTTGACCTCGCCTTAGATCATGGACAAGGCTCTACTCTATATGATATAGAGGGTAAGGCCTATATCGATTTGGCTTCAGGCATTGGTGTCAATGCCCTAGGTCATAACGATCCCGATTTGATTGCGGCCATTTCTAATCAAGCTGCTAAGCTCATGCAAGCGAGCAATTTGTACTACACCGAACCCATGATTCTCGCAGCCCAAAAGCTCAATGCGCTTTCCGGTATGGATAAAGTCTTCTTTGCTAATTCGGGAGCAGAGGCCAATGAGGGAATCATCAAAATCGCACGGAAATACTCTTGGGATAAATACCACGATCCCAAACGAATGATCATTTTAACCTTGAAAAATTCCTTTCACGGACGCACAATCGCCACTTTAGAAGCGACTGGTCAGGACAAATTTCACCAAAACTTCTTTCCCTTCACGGAAGGCTTTGAATACGTGGAAGCCAATAATATAGAAGAACTCAAACACGCTATGGACAATCCCTATGTATGTGGATTGATGATGGAACTTGTGCAAGGGGAAAGTGGAGTGCGCCCTTTAGAAGCGGATTTTGTAAGCGAAGCGGCTAAACTGTGCCAAGAAAAAGACACCTTGCTTATGATCGATGAAGTCCAAACAGGCATTGGACGCACTGGAAAGTTTTTTGCTTATCAAAATTACGATCTCTCTCCCGATTTGGTCTCCTGTGCCAAAGGTTTAGGAGGGGGAATTCCCATTGGTGCCGTATTGGCCAATGAAAAGACTAGTCAGACGCTTAAAGCGGGTGATCATGGCACGACATTTGGAGGCAATCCTCTTTCCACAGCTGCCGCAAATGTTGTCTTGGATAAAGTGGGCCAAGAAGCATTCTTAAACGAAGTCCAAGCCAAAGGAAACTATTTTTTAGAAGCCTTAAAAGCCATCGATTCCGATAAAATTCTTGATGTTCGCGGTCTTGGACTCATGATTGGCGTAGAAGTGGGTCCAGAACACATTGCCGAGTATTTGAAGGCTTTGCAAAACCAAGGAGTGCTTGCTATTAAAGCGGGTGCGGGCACCATTCGTCTGCTTCCTCCTCTGGTTTTGACATATCCTGAAATGGATCAGGCCGTAGCGGCCTTTAAGGAGGTTTTGGCATGAAGCACTTGTTAAAGCTTCAAGATTTATCCCCAGAAGAAATTACCCGTATTTTGGATCTTGCTGACCAATTGAAATACGAAAAGAAGCATGGCATTGAACATCCCCATTTAAAAGGCAAAGCTGTGGGGCTCATTTTCCAAAAGTCCTCAACGCGCACCCGCGTCTCCTTTGAAACGGGCGTGCACCAACTCGGAGGACAGCCTCTTTTCTTATCCTCAAGCGACTTGCAGATTGGCCGTGGTGAACCCATTCAAGATACCGCCCGAGTGCTCTCACGCTATTTAGATGCCATCATGATCCGGACTTATGGCCAAGATGAAGTCGAAGACTTGGCCAAATATGGAAGCATCCCCATCATCAATGGCTTGACCGACTATTGCCATCCTTGCCAAGTTTTAGCCGATTTAATGACCATTCGCGAAAAGTTCGGTAAGCTTGAAGGCTTAAAGATGGTCTACATTGGCGATGGCAACAACATGGCCAATTCCTTAATCGTAGGCGGTTTGAAAATGGGTATGGATGTGGCTGTGGCCACCCCAGCTGATCATAAACCCGATCCCACCGTTCTAGATTTTGCGGCCAATTACCCTGATCACTTCTTTTGGACGAGTGATCCAAAAGAAGCTATCCAAGAGGCCGATGTCGTCTTCACCGATACATGGGCATCGATGGGAATGGAAGCCGAAAAAAAAGAGCGCCTCAAACTCTTTGCGCCCTATCAAGTCAATGATGAACTTTTATCCCTCGCCAAAGAAGGTGTGATGGTTCAACATTGCCTTCCTGCTTATCGTGGTCAAGAAATTACTGAAAAAGTCTTGGAAGACCATGCGGATGAAATCTTTGAAGAAGCTGAAAATCGTCTCCACGCCCAAAAAGCGGTGATGGTGTTGTTGCTCAAAGATCCCCAAGAATAATAAAAAGGAGCTGTGAAATTATTTGCAGCTCCTTTTTATTATTCTTGGCCTTCCAATTGCACTTCTTGAAGACTCAAACTCTCTTCTAAAAGAGTTGTTTCTTCTAGAGGTGGATTTTTTTCGTTGGCGGGCACCTCGGTGCTGTTACCAAGAGCCTCATTGAAAATACGCCACACGATTTCATTGATATGCCCAGCATCTTGATCGCATTGACCACTCATACTCAAAACCACAATGCGATAAGGAGCCCCTGAAAGAGAAAAGCCGGCCGCGTTGGTTACTCCTTCAAGTTGGCCATACTTTTGCGCCATCGTGCCATTGGGAATGTGGGCGTTGAGGTATTCATCACTTTGGGCTTGGCTTAAAGATGAAATGATTAAATCATAGCGTTTGGGATTTTCTTGTACTAACCGCAATTCATCGAGCACTTGCTTAGCCGTACACACATTGTCAAGGGGCTCAGTGGGGGTGGCAGCATATTGAGAATATTGTTGTTCGATGGTAGCAAATTGTTCCCAACCGCCCAAATGGTTGTATAAAATAGCGGCTGCGATGTTATCAGAATTGGCCAAAGAGGATTCAATCACTTCTTGAAGAGGAATGTTAGATCCTATTCCATAGAGTTCGCCAATCGGATTCCATCCCTCTTCACGTACCGAGTCTTCGGTATACTCCATCGAACTCATTAAATTCAAATTGGTCGCTTCAATTTGGTCGCAAAAATACATGGCTAAGGGCAACTTATAGAGGCTAGCGGCTTCAAATACCTTGTCGCCATTCCAAATGTAGTTGACAAAGCCATCTTCGCTTTCAATCGCAATGGCGATTACCTCTTTGTCTTCCAATTGATCAAGGTATTGGCTCATGGCGCTTTCCAAACGGGTTTGAACCGCTACCACATCGTCAAAGATGGAGATCTTTGGCTCTTGTACAGGAGCGATTTGGGCACTTTGGGTAGAAGGATGGGTAAAATGATCGAGCACAACCATCACAAGGCTCAAAAAACTGGTGGCTAATCCAATACAAAGACAGGCCAAAAAGGTTTTGAAGCCTTTTGAATAAACAAATGAAGGCACACCAACCTTCCTTTCTACATTTCTTTTTCTTTCTTGGTTCGGAATTCTTTTCCACTAAAACAGGTTTATTTTCTCATTCTTTGTCACCTTTTTCGCCCTATTTTTTAGACCTTTCGTCTATTCTCTTTAAAAAGCCAATAAAAAGGGAAAAATTGGAAAGAACTATTGCTCTTTTGAACGATACAATCTTTTTAAGTGAAAATAAGGATAAAAAAACCGCTATTCTTTAAAAAAGTCTTTTTTCACATATATACAAGCAAAGGGGATCTATATGAGTTTACGAACCGATATTTTAACGTGGTCAAAAGGGGATTTATTGGAAACCTATTGGAAGGTGTTTTTTTGGCGCCAAGAGGGCAAAGAGGGATTAAAAAATGATCTCTTGACCATCTACCTCAATCGCACTGCCCGCAAACATGGGGGCTACATCGGCAAAACGGCCTATTTTGCCTCTCGTCCCCGTCTACCTCATGGATTACATGGAATTTACATTTCACGCTATGCCAAAATTGGCAAAGAGTGTTGGATTTATCAAAATGTCACCATTGGCGAAGTGCATGGTAAAGCCCCAACTATTGGGGATCATTGCTTAATCGGCGCAAACGCAGTGTTGGTAGGACCAATTCATATTGGCAATCACGTCAAAATTGGCGCTGGAGCCGTTGTACGGGACGATGTCCCCGATGGAGCGGTAGTCATAGCGGGTGCTCCAATGATTCGCGTCCATCCAGAAAAAACAAAATCCTGAAGCTTCTTCTTTCCTTATCCTAAAAAGGATATTCAAAACCAGTTTTCTTGAGAAATTGACTTTTTGGGGAATTACGGGAAATAATGGTAGAGGAATGGAGAGGATGACTATGATGCGATTATCGGAATTGAATAAGGATTATTATTCCACAGGAGAGGTGTCACGAATGTTGAATTTAAATCCCAAAACGGCTTATTTTTGGTGTCGTCGCGGGACTGTGGAATTTTTTCGCTTGCCAGGTGGGGATTATGCTATTCCCAAACCCGAAGTCATTCGCCTTTTGAAAGAACGCGGTCTAGCCGCAGAAGAAAAGCAGCGCAAGGATATCATCTATGCCCAAATTCTTTCCAAAGATCGTCTAGAAGATTTAGACCATGAAATCGCCCACGTCCTTTTAAAAGCATTGCCCTATAAATTGTTTGAACCCGAAGTCATTAAAGATGTAGGCGTTCTTAAATCGCGACGTAAGGGGCTGTCTAAACTTTCCAAGATGGCTGCTAACCACGAAATTGGCCGTATCTTCATTTCCTCAAAAGATTCTCTCTCTGTCTTTGGCTTTGATTATTTAAAAGCCTACTTTGATCTTTGTGGTACCCAAATCGTTGTGGTCAATGAAAAACCAAGCAAGGATGAAGAAGTGGATCATCTATTCCAGATTGCAAATGGGCTTTGTGATCGACTCAATGGCATTAGTGCCCAACAAAAGGAGACGCTACGTCAACAGGTCGATTCCCTATTTTAGGAGAAATGGCAAACAAAAAAGGCTGAACACACTTCAGCCTTTTTTTAATGGGAAAAAAAGTGGAAAAAAAGCCAATTTACAATTTCACTAACCAATAAGACGAGAAAAGGGAAAGTTAAAACAAAGAGCCAACGGATTTGACGTTTTCGAGTCATGGAAAGATAGGCCGCAAACTCACGTAAAAAGGCATTGAGAGAGAAATACCAGGTAGCTCTAGCTCCATACCCTTTAGCTGGAATCGCTAAATCTCGACTCAACATCAAGGCACGAAAGATATGATAGCGATTGGAGACAATCGCTGTTTTTCCTCCCGGAACTTGAAACAAATCATAGGAATAGAGTAGGTTTTCATAGGTATTGCGCGATCTTTCCTCCGAAATCGTCCGCGAAGGATCGGCACCATGTTCCAAAGCCCAGCGTTTCATCGCTCTTCCTTCGGGGATATCTTCTCCAGGACCTTGACCACCCGAAAGAATCAAAATGGCCTTGGGATTTTTCTTTTGAAGGGCGATGCCCTTTTGAATGCGGTGTTGTAAAAGGGGGGGAACCCTCTCGCCAAAGATGCCCGATCCCAACACCACAATTTGATCAAAGCGCTTACGCTTTCCAAAATGCAACAAATTCAAACAAGAGGAAAGAGCAAAGATCGCCAATTGCATCGATAAAAAACCAACGCTGATGGTCAAAATGGTATAACACAAACTCAAAACATGATTTTTGGTGATCTGATCCAAAGCAGGTATTCCCAAAAGGTCAAAGAGAATAACAAAGGAAAACCCGAGGGACAAGCAATTGGTTAGTGAAAACCCTTCGCGTCGAATGAGGCGAATGCCTTCAATGAAAAAGAAACCGGCTAGCGCAAAGGGAAAGGCCAAAAGAGCGACCACCACCATGCCAAAGGCTAAAAGCAAACCGTTATACAACCAAGGAATCGCTACGATTTTATCCGCATAATAGCCTAAAGTCAGCCCAAAGGTAATAGCAGCTCCTAGTAAAAAAAAGAGAGCTGCCATTCCACTCCACAAAGAGCGGGGTTGAAACCACATGACGCATCCAAAAAACGTCAGCGTTAAAAGCAATGGGGCGCTGATGAGAAGAAAAAATTCGGGTTGCGTCGTCAAAAGACTTCACCTTCCTTTTCTACAAAACATTTTCCTCTTAAGCTTACCCAAAATGTCGAAGAAATATCTTAAATTTTCCTCGTTTTATTCTTCAAAAATGATAGATAGAAAATTTACATGATTTTTCTTTCCTTAGTCATTTAAAATCGATTCTCTTTTTTATTCCTTGAGCCAAGAGATGAAGGAGCTAAAAGCGATTTGGATTGAGGATTACGAAAAAACAGGAAATTTTATGTTCTCTAAAGTTTCAAAAAGAGGATCAGAAGAGGGAAGTATCTTGTATCTCTATCTGTTTTAAGTGTTTAAACTGTTTACTTATGTTTTAAATGTTATATACTGTTTATGGAGGAAATGAAATGCTTTTAAAAATCTCGACCACGTCCATGACGCCGATTTACGAACAAATTGCGGATCAGATTCGCAAACAAATTGCGGATGGAACACTCAGTCCCAATATGGTTTTGCCTTCAGTGCGCAGTTGTGCCAAGGACTATCACATTTCGGCCTTAACGGTTAAAAAAGCCTACGACTTGTTGGAATCGGAAGGCTATGTACAAACCGTGCATGGCAAAGGAACTTACATTTCCCAAATATCCGCTTCTTTAGCCCAAGAAGAGGTATTGCGCCAAATTGAAAAGACCTTTGAGCAAGCCATATCCAAAGCCAAACTTTTAAACATGAGCAAAGATGAGATTTTAGAACTCGTCACATTGCTTTTGGAGGACAACAATGATTCAAATTGATCAAGTCAAAAAAAAATATGGAACTTTTCAACTCGATCTTGGCTCTCTGCAATTTCCAGAGGGGCAAATTACTGGACTAGTTGGAACCAATGGATCGGGAAAAACCACGACCTTTAAACTGTTATGCGGTTTAATTCAAGCCGATAGTGGTCGCCTTTTTATCGATGGTCAAAACGTCGATACGCTTTCTAGGCATTTAAAACAAAAACTTGGAGTCGTCTTTGCCGATAGTGGCTTTTTAGGCATGATGAATGGCAAAGATTTAGAAAAAATTCTCAAAGCCTTTTATCCAAGCTTTAAATCTTCCCTTTATAAAAAGTATATGGAGCAATTGCACTTGCCAATGGATAAACCACTTTCCTCCTTTTCCACGGGGATGCAGGTGCGCATGAAACTCATCGCAGCTTTGGCTCATCAACCCAAAATCTTGATTTTGGATGAACCGACAGCCGGCTTAGATGTGTTAGCGCGTCATGAAGTGCATACCTTATTGCAGGAATTCATGGAAAGTCCAGGACATACCATTTTGATTAGTTCCCACATCGCTTCTGATTTAGAGGCTCTTTGCGATGATTTTTGGATGATTCATGATGGAAAATTGCGACTTCATGAAACGGTAGATGCGTT
This sequence comes from uncultured Erysipelotrichaceae bacterium, assembly GCA_964615295.1. Taxonomy (GTDB): domain Bacteria; phylum Bacillota_I; class Bacilli_A; order Erysipelotrichales; family Erysipelotrichaceae; genus Allobaculum. The sequence continues at coordinate 24,086 of CAZTNF010000002.1, forward strand.
ACAAAGCGATTACGGAATTGCACTTCTTTCTTCTCAGGAATGGAAGAATTTTGATAGATCAGGGACCCTAGCCTATATTCCCTATGGCGAAGGAGTTCAAGTTTTGGTCAAAGATCGGCATTTTTACCAAGAAAACGATCCCAATATTGTGATCAATAAGGGAAATTTGGATGATTTGCTTTTGATTGTGGAAAAAGGAGAGTTTTTATGAAAGGTTTATTCATTCACGATTTGATGATCTTTAAAAAACAGACTCTTTTATGGGTTATCTTAATCGCTTTGACGATTTTGTATATCGTTTTGGAAATGCCTAATTTTATGATTGGTTTTGGAACCTTTTATTTAGCCATGTTTGCCATTAAAACGATTATTTTAGAACTTGAAAAGCATAGTGGCCCCTTTTTCTTTACCCTGCCTTTTTCCAATACCCAATTTGTAGCCGAAAAGTATTTACTGGTGACGGGCCTCCCTCTTTTCTTTGGTTTGGTTTTAAGCTTGTTGAACGTGGCCCTAGGTCAAATAAGCCTAGAAGAAAGTGTAGAGATAGGAGGAATGGCGATAGGTGGCGTTTTATTTTTGAGTATTGTTATGATTCCTTTGGTCATTCGCTTTCAAGATAAAGCCGTTTTCATTTCCATGGGGCTTACAGCCGGACTATTTTTGGGGATAGTTCTCGTGGAAGATCACTTTTCTCTTCAGGATTTATCCTTTTTAAAGGATTACTGGCTTTGGATTGAAATCGGTCTTCCTCTTATTTTTGTCCTTCTGTTAGGGCTTTCTATTTTTCTGAGCTTAAAGTGGTTAAAAGCTAAGCAGTTTTAGATTTGTTTGAAAAGCGAATCCAAATGGATTCGTTTTTTTTTGATCTCTTTAAAAAGGTTTTTAATAGCGCAAAGAAAAAAGAAGGATCCAAAGGCATTCCAATCCAATTTGGAAGATAAAACATTGATAATAGAGAAAAACCTAGTAGAAAAGGAGGAAATTGGATGTCTTTAAGCGGAAAAGTAGCGCTTGTGACCGCTTCAACGCGTGGGATTGGCCTAGCGATTGTCGAACGCTTGGCTAAAGAAGGGGCTACTGTCTACATGGCAGCAAGACGTACGGCCTATGCCGATGAAATTGCGGCCAAACTCAATAGCGAAGGGGGCCATGTGGCTTCGGTATATTTTGATGCCTACGATGGTGATTGTTACAAAACCATGATCGATACAGTGGTTCAAAAAGAAGGAAAGATTGATATCTTGGTCAATAACTTTGGAACGAGCGATACGGCCAAGGATTTAACCATTTCCAACACAAATTACGAAACCTTCCAATCCATTCTCAATGTCAATTTGGAAAGTGTTTTTCGAGCCAGTCAAAATGCCATTGCCTACATGGAAAAAAATGGCGGTGGAAGCATCATCAATATCTCATCTATAGCGGGTCAAGTTCCCGATATTTCTCAAGTCGCCTATGGCACCTCAAAAGCAGCGATCAATTATTTAACTAAACTTATTGCCGTACAAGAAGCACGTCATAATATCCGTTGCAATGCGGTATTGCCAGGCATGACGGCCACCGATGCCGTCAAACAAAACCTCACTGAGAACTTTAAAGAGTTGTTTTTGAAAAATACGCCCATTCGTCGTATGGGTACACCCGAAGAAATCGCTGGAGCGGTAGCCTACTTTGCAAGCGATGATGCAGCCTATGTTACCGGCCAAATTTTGGATGTGTCTGGAGGTTTTGGATTAGCCACCCCTGTTTTTGGTGATTTAGCGGATTTAACCAATAAACGCTAACTACTAACAAAGCCAAGAATTTTAAGATGGTTTTGAGGCCACTTCAAAATTCTTGGCTTTTTCCAAGATATCTTGGGGAAAGGAAAGGATCGCTAAAACGCCTTGGCTATCCTTGCGATTTTGAAGGATAAAAACTCCTCCATGACTATAGGCGATGCGTTCGACTAACAACAAGCCAAGCCCATGACGTAAATCCAAGCGGTTTTCATCGCTTTGGAGGTAGTGGGGACGTGCAAAGGATTCAAAGACTTCTTGGGATAAGCCAACACCATTGTCTTGGACAAAGATGAGTAGACCATCGTCTGTTTGATTTAAACCTACAGTGATTTGGCAACCTTTAGGATTGTGTCGAATGGCATTCATCAAGAGATTGAAAATAGCTCGACTTAAGAGACGCTCATCCCCTTTTAAAATCAGATCACTCATAGCGCTTGGAATTTCAAGCTCGATAATGTAGCTTTCGTCTAAACCCGTATTGAGTACTTGCGCTGCGATGGCTCGCAACAATTTGGCTAATAAAATGGGCTTTTTCTCTAATGGTTGCATCTCGTATTCGAGTTTGGAAACGCAATTGAGATCTTGAATGAGATTTTCTATTTGAAAAGCATCGTTTTGAATGATTTGGGCTTCTTGAATGAAGTCCGGCTCCTTAGAGGTCTCTTTGATGCGTTGAGCATGGCCGATGATTAAAGAAAGGGGAGTACGAATATCGTGGGACACGCCCACAATCCAATTGGCCCGCGCTTGATTTTGTTGATCCAAGCGTTTACAGGCCTCATTGAGGCTTTGGGCAATGGGAGCTAACTCCCCTTTTTCCGAAAGATCAAAGGATTGCCCCTTGGCTAAGTGAGCAATCGCCGCGATCAAAGGCTGACTCTTTTGCAGAATTTGTCGTTTTGAAAACACATAAACTCCAAAAAACAACAATCCATCCATCAAGAAAAGACAGGGCACAAACCACTTGAGTTGTTCAAGGACTTGTAAAGGGAGGTAATTGGTGGTGAACTTGAAAAAGGTATCTTTGGGATAACCAAGTACCAATAAGCCCTGCTCTAAAGGGCGAACGAAGACAGGATAGTCACACAGAAAGCCTTTGGAAAATTGCGCAATCTCACCAATGGAAAATTGAGTGGGTATGGAGGAAGGGGTCCAAAAAGACTCTTTTTGCTTCCCGCTTTCGTCCAATACAAATATCCACCCATTTTCTTGGCGTAGCGTGTCTTGTAACCAAAGCGGCAAAGAAGAAGCGAAATCATTAGAATAGTTTGAACTTTGGCTTTCTAAGGCTTGTTCTACCTGATCCAAAAGTTTGGAAGGGGAACTTTGTTGATAAGCCTTTTGAACAAGCGTAGAAAACATCAATCCAAATAAAAAGACATTGAGAAGAAAAACTATGACTAAAAGCCCAAGCCACGAAAACAACCATTTGGTGAAATAGCGCCCCAATCCTTGAAATAAAAAGGCCGTTCCCTCTTGTTTTTTTGGATTTTTCATGAAGCTTTTCCTACAAGCTTATAGCCAAGGCCCTTGATGGTCAAAAGCGAAACCGGTTTGGAGGGATTGGCTTCAATCTTTTCCCGAATACGCCGAATGTGGGCATTGAGGCTGTTTTCATAGCCAAAGGCATGGCTTCCCCAAAGAGCTTCACAAATGGTATCCACCGTCACAATACGCCCGAGGTTTTGAGCAAGCGTTTCAAGCAGACGAAATTCCATGGCTGTTAAGGAAAAAGTTTTGTCTTGGTGGAAGACAAGAGCTTGACCAAAATCAATTTCACAAGAGGCTAAGGATAAACGAATGGCTTGTTTCTTGTAACAACGGCGCAACACCGCTTGAAGGCGTAAAACGAGTTCTTGAGGTAAAAAAGGCTTAGCGATGTAATCGTCTGCGCCAAGGCCAAGTCCAGTGAGCTTGCTTTGGGCTTCATCACGCGCACTTAAAAACAATACGGGAAAATTGCGTTGTTGTCGTAAGGCGGCAAAAAGCGCAAATCCATCTCCATCGGGAAGCATGATATCCAAAATGGCCACATCTGGCTCAAAGGTTTTCGCTAAAGCAAGGGCTTGCTTACACGTTTTAGCGAAAGCAAGGTGTTCAAAACCTTCTTGTCTTAAAAAAGTCTGCAATAAATTGAGAATCTCTTCTTCATCGTCAACCAAAAGCACCTTTTTCTCTTTTAGAAAACTCTCCATATTCTTTATCCTTTCTACTCATTTCTCTAAGCTTCCTGGCTTTTTTCTCCTTTTCTCTGCTATTTCTCCTTGCTTCTTTTGTATTTCTCTTTGTCTTTTGGCTCAGTATGCCACTACGTTGTGGACTCCTCTAGGCCTTTTTTGAAAAGTCAGGCAAAAGTAAGGAGGATGGTAGGTGAAAAAAAGAAAGCCTTTCTAAGCTAAAGCCAAGAAAGGAGAGGAACTATGAATCCCATTTTGAAAACACAACATCTTACCAAACAATACAAAGATTTTGTCGCGGTAGACGATGTCTCTTTGCAGGTGTATCCCAAGCGAATTTACGGCTTGCTTGGTCCTAATGGTGCAGGAAAATCCACGCTTATGAAGATGATGCTTGGTCTAACGAAGCCCACCAAGGGAAGAGTGGAAATAGCGGGAATGCATTTTCCGAAAGATCGTGAAAAGATTTTGCGTTTAGTTGGATCGTTTATTGAATTTCCAGCGTTTTATCCAAATCTCACTGGAAGAGAAAATTTAGAACTCTTAGGTCGTCTTTTACAATTGCCCAAAGAGTGTGTAGATCAAGCTTTGGAGATGGTCGGCCTTTGGGAGTTTGGCGATCGCTTAGCCAAAACATATTCCCTTGGCATGAAGCAACGACTAGGCCTAGCTGGAGCTTTATTAGGACAACCGCCGATTTTAATCTTGGATGAGCCAACCAATGGATTGGATCCCGCAGGCATCCACGAAATTCGGAACTTGATTCGCTCGCTTCCCCAACAGTACGATTGCACTATTTTGATCTCCTCCCACTTGCTTTCTGAGGTAGAACGCTTAGCCGATGACATCGGCATTGTGAACCATGGCCATCTACTCTTTGAAGGATCCCTCAAAAGTCTTGAAGACTATGCTAAAGCCCACCATTTCTTTAGTGAGCATTTGGAGGATATATTTTTGACGATGATTGAACAGGATAACGCTAAGCGAAAAGAAGAAATGCGCTCTTCTCTTCATCAGAAAGAAGGAAAGGTATGAGTCTTCCCTTTGGTCAATTGCTACGACTGGAATGGAAAAAAGAAAAGCGAACGGGAGCCTTTATGAGCTTAGTCATGGCTGGTTGTTTTGGAGCCCTATATGCCTTGGTCAATTTCACCTGGCGAAAAACCTCTTTATTGGCTCTCGATATGGAACCTATGGACATCTTATTGACTCAAAGCTATGGGATGATGGCTCTTTTCAACGCTTTTGGTATCGTGGTGAGCAGTTGCTTGGTCTATCATATCGAGTTTCAAGAGCATGGTTTAGAAAAGCTCTTGGCTTTATCTTTAAACATGGCTCGTGTGTATCTCGCTAAATTTTTTTGGCTTGCTTTGGCTCTCTGTTTTGCCATTGGCTTGGAAAGCGTATCTCTATTGGGGATTGGCCTTTTCGTTTTACCACCCCATACTTTCGAGCTGTCCACTTGGTTTTCTTTTTCCCTTTACATGTTAGAACTTGCTCTGCCCACTTTAAGCTTGATGATGTGGATCGCTTCCCTCTTTGAGACCATCTGGATTCCCTTAGGAATTGGTGTAGCTGGCTTTTTTAGTGCTATGGCATTAGCCCAGGGCTCGAATTTTTGGCTTATTAATCCCTTTTTATTGCTTTTAAAACCTGCCTTGCTTTTACAAGGAAAGGTCTCGTGGACTCTGAGTCTTTTGGCTCTAATTGAAACCTTACTTTTTTTGAGTCTTGGTTTGTATACGAGTCAAAGGAGGAGGAGCTTATGAGCTTTTGGCAATTATTTCAAATCGAGCTTTTCAAAACCAAGCGCACACATATTCTTCTCTTGCTCTTGTTGGCTCCTTTTTTGGTGGTGGTTTCCGGCATCGCCAACATCTCTCGCTACTTTACCCCCGATTACCCTGAGCCTTGGAAAGCAATGTTTATTCAGAGTGCTTTAGTATATGCTTATTACTTTTTACCTTTGAGTCTTATTGTGATGTGCGCTATGGTAATCGCTAAAGAGCATAGACAAGGCGGGTCACGTAAGATGGGAACGCTTCCCATTTCACGCTTTAAACTTGGCCTAGCCCAATTTTGTGTTCTCGTTTGGTTTTTAGCCTTAGAACTCTTTCTCTTTTTCTTGATCTTTAGTGTAGCGGGATGGATAACTATGTCTCGCTTTCATTTAAATCAAGGTCTTCCGATTGGCTATTTGAGTTTATGGTGTATCAAGCTTTTTGCCAGTATGCTTCCTTGTTTGGCTTGCATTTGGACTCTCTTTATTTGGTTTGAAAAACCTGTTTTAGCCATTGGACTCAATATCTTATTAGTCATTCCGAGTGTCCTTGTTGCCAATACTCCTGTATGGCCTTACTATGTGCAAGATTATTCGGGCTACCTAGTCTCCTTAGCGCTTCACGATTTTTCCGGCTCCATAAGCATTTCTTATTGGCCCCTATTTTTCTGCTTTCCCCTTAGTTTTTTGATTTGGCTAATTCTAGGCCTTTGGCGCTTTGTGAAAGTGGAATGTTAAAAGAACGATAAAAAAAAGGAGAACGAGCGGTTTTGATAAAAAACAATCTGTTCTCCTTCTTTCTTTATTTGAGTTTTAATCCATCTGAAAAGGCTTTTCCTACCACTCCACCGAGTTCACGATAGGTGTTAGCGCAGGGATCAAAAGAAATTATGCGCAATTTTTCCACATCAATTTTACCATTTTCTCCTAAGACAGACTCATCTGCACTGATGTTAACGATTTGACCAATAATATTGCCATCTTCGTTCACTTTGACAAATTCACATTCCAAAGTCACAGGAAACTCTTCAATAATGGGAGCATTAACAAACTCGCTCTTAGTGGTATGGAATCCCACTTTTTCAAGCTTATTGGGTTCTTTGTTCCCCGCAACCATACCAACGTAATCGCATTCCACCACATGAGGGGCATCGCCAAAGGAAACTGTAAAAGCTTTTTGATCTTTGATGTTATTAGTTGTTTTGTGATTGTCACTGAGGCATAGCACCACTTGATCGGCCTCATAAAGACCTCCCCAAGCAGCATTCATCGCGTCTGGATTTCCGTTTTGATCATAGGTTCCAATGATTAAAACAGGAAGAGGAAAAAACCAAGATTTTGCTCCACAATTTTTACGCATCGTATCCTTCTCCATTTCTTTTTCATATCTTTAAATTTTTATATTTGATCCTCTTTTATTATAAGTTACCTTTGCTTTGTCTTAATTAATATAACTAATAGCCTATTCCTTCTGAGTTATACTTTGATACCTAACGATGTATCTCTTTTCGTTTACGCTTTACTTATCAGGGACTCTTTGAGTTTCTCTCCGGTCTTCAAGTACTTGGTAAGCAAGCAGATGTTTTTTATTATATCATTTATCATCGATTCCTAATCCTCTTCGAGCAATCACGTGCACTGTACTTTGATGTCGACTTATTTTCAATTCTTCTTTATAGCTGTCTTCTATCTGGCTGGTAGATATTGGATAAACTAAATATAATTTAGAGTTTATCTTTATTGAGATTCGTTTACTTATTTCGATAGAGCGAGTATTAGGGAAAGAGATGCAATATTCGATTTTACTTTGAGTAATGATCTTTTTATGGATGAGATTGATTCCTTCAATAGCTACTCCATAGTTTTCTTTTTTTGCTTTTTAGTGGAGTGTTTATAGATAAGAGAGTTTATATTTTGTTCTTTGCTTCCTTCTACTTCCAATTACTATATCTTTTGTATTTACCCATTCACTTTCTTCGGTTGTTTTTGTTACACTTATAAAGCCTTTATTCGAGTTCATAACATCCTTCAATTTCTTTTATTTTCAACACTCTTTGAATTTCTACAACTTTGGTTTTATATAAATTTTTTCTTTTTCTTTTACCTTGAAAGGCGAAATTTTTGAATCTAAGATGAGTATCTAGACCTTTCTGCTCCTAATCTTGCTTGAGCTTTTGATTACTGTTGGTGTTAAGGTTCTCTATATTGAAGATCTCTACCACTCAATCTATTCTTTTAAATATGCCTTTCCAGAGTATTTTACTGAGCCTATTACTGCGAAATTCTTTGAAAAACAAACATTTACGGATAATTTTAGGAGTACACCAAGCATAGTTAACACTTCAAAAAATAATATTGTGCAATACACATTCAACATTTCTAGAAAAATTGAATGTACTGTAATACAGACTGTTTTTATATTGAGTAAGCATCTCAGCAGAATGCCATAATTGTATTCAAAGAACGCGTAATACAGTTTGAAAAGGCAGTCGTTTTTACAAGAAACCAAATTCTAAAAGCGAAAGTAAGTACAGATATTTCTGTTGTGTTAAAAATACCCAATTATTTATACAATTCAGTTATGAAACTCTCGTGTGGCCCATGGTTACCTGATAGCTTTAAGCCCGCTTGATGGTCAGTTGGAAAAATGGCGTTTGTTGCTCAGAAATATTATGGCCGAGTTTTTAAATGTTTTCTCTATTTCTAAATAATGAATCAAATTGGCCCAACAGAATTGAAAGCAGAGACGATTTCATAGAGTTAAATAGAATCTTTGAGGCGGTTTTATTGATGTAATCGGCTGATGCTTGCGCTAAGACTTAGTTACTCGGAAAACTGGTTGACTCTAGGTGACGAGGCTGCTTGTAGGACGTATGTGGTTTGTTCAAGACCTTGAACTCTGTGGTACATACCTTAACCGATACTCAAAGAAAAAACTGGAACCCTTAAGGCTTGAATAGTATAACAACAAACAAGGACATGATTTTTGATATGGCAGTAAAGTATGATCGATTGTTTCATCTTCTGATAGATCGTAAAATACCAAATACCTAGCTTTTCGAAAAAACTGCCGTCAGTGCAAATATTATTACACGGCTCAAAATAAATCAGTATTTATTCTTAGAGACCATCGGAAAATTTTACCATCCGCTAAAGTGCGGTGTGGACGAAATACTAGAATTTTATTCTGATGGGGAGGCATAGTGTATGGAGGGAGTAAGCGTACTAATGGGAATTCTAAAGGCGAGGAATGTGATAACTCCTTTAGAGCAGGATATTCTCGATACATCTCATGAGTTGAACAAAACCCCTTTTGACCGAGATTTCGCAATCAAGAAATCATTGAAAAACAATACAAATCACTCTGATATTTTCATAGCGATATCCCCGAACCCTACCACGGTATTTAAGTTTTGGGTCAACATTTCAAACGAAGATATATACTTTAATCTGACGAAATAGCTTGAAGCGTTAGAAGCGCTAATAAAAAAAGAACTAGAGGTGGTAAAGGGATGCCCAGTAAACTGGAACTAACATGGTACGGCAAAGACAATCCAATAAAGGTCGAGCCGCGATTACTAATTGAAAATACGGAACTTTCTAATACCGTCCTTGCGCCGAATACAGAGAATATGCTTATTCACGGGGACAACCTACTTGCTCTAAAAGCATTGGAGAAAAAGTTTGCTGGAGAGGTAAAGTGCATTTATATCGATCCGCCATATAATGTCGATGCTATGAATGAATACTACGAGGACTTAATTGAGCACTCTTTATGGCTGAACCGTATGCGCCCCAGGATTGAAATACTACACAATCTACTTGATAAAGATGGCATTATTTTTATTCAAATTAGTGACGAGGAGCAAGCATATCTCAAAATACTTTGTGACGAGATTTTTGGTCGCAAGAATTACATCAATATGATTTCTGTGAACATGAAAAATGTTGCAGGGGCTTCTGGCGGTGGCGAGGATAAAAAACTTAAAAAAAATTGCGAATACATTTTGGTATATGCTAAGAACTATGATTCCCTGCCGGTGTTTAATGGTCCCTATATATACACGGAAATGTCTGAGTTAATTCAACAATATTTGAACGAAGGGAAAAGTTGGAAGTACACAACCGTATTAGTAGACCCTGGTGAAAAAGAATATTTTGGTTCGACAGTAGATGGGGACGGCAACGAAATCAAAGTATTTTTACGAAAAAATGTCGTAACTATGTCAGTGAATCAGATTGCTAAAAGAGATGGAATTACAGTTAAGGAAGCATATAAAAAATACGGATACTATGTTTTTAGAACTACTAATGCACAAACCTCCATCCGAACTCGTGTTATGAACTATAAAAGAGAGAACGCTATTTCAAACCAGTACTTGTCTATTGAATATGTACCTAAAACAGGAAAAAATCGGGGAGTGGTATATGAACAGTTTTATAAAGATGATGTATGTAATCTTCTTGTCTGGTTGCGTGATACCTCAGAAGTAATAGATGGAGAACTTTATAAAAAGGATCTCCAGGGTACCTATTGGGATATGAATGCTTGGATGAAGAATGTTGCCAAAGAAGGTAGTGTCGAATTTCCAAATTCGAAAAAGCCCGAAAAACTGATTCAGCAAATTATTGAAATGTGTACTCATCCCGGAGATCTTGTTTTAGATAGTTTCCTTGGCTCGGGCACTACTGCCGCTGTAGCTCATAAACTTGGCAGGCGGTGGATTGGTATTGAAATGGGCGATCATGCCTATACTTTGTGTAAACCAAGACTGGATAGCATAATCAATGGCACCGATCCCAGTGGCATTACAAAGGAAGTAAATTGGCAAGGCGGCGGTGGATACCGTTTCTATGAGCTGGCTCCCACTCTTATCAAAGAAGATACTTTTGGAGAAGCAATAATCAATCCTGATTATGACGCTGATTTGCTGGCGGCAGCCGTAGCGCTGCATGAAGGATTTACCTATCAACCAAACGCCAATCTCTTCTGGAAACAGGCTATAGGCAATGAGAACAGTTATCTTTTTACAACTACTCGCCATTTGACGCGTGATTATCTGGACGGAATTGCAAGCGCTATGGTAGATGGAGAATATCTTGTTATTGCCTGCCGTTCTTTTGATAAAGGGCTGGACAAGGTATATGGAAACATTACAGTGAAGAAAATTCCGCAAATGCTTCTTGACCGCTGTGAATTTGGCAGGACGGACTACAATCTGAATATTGTGCATCCGCCTGTATATGAGAACGAGGAGGAATTCTGTGATGAGTGACCGGTTTCCCCAGTACACTACTGATTATATTAGCGGCGTTATGTCCTTGCGGAAACCGCAGGAAACTTCTCTGAAAATTTTGGAAGAGATCGTTTCCTCAGTCAATCTCCGCAAAGACATGAACCTGAAAGAGGCACTCGGCTGCGTCCAGGCTAAGTATCCTATGTGTTCGAATTTTGAGCGAGAGTTTATGTCACTAACCTTTGCTCTTGCCACTGGTGTGGGCAAAACTCGCCTTATAGGGGCTTTTATTGCCTATCTATACACACAGCACCATATCAAAAATTTCTTTGTGGTTGCGCCCAATACTACGATCTATAATAAATTAAAGAGGGATTTGAGCGATAACAACAGTCACAAATATGTGTTTCGAGGGTTAGGTTGTTTTTCTGTGCTTCCCCAGATTATTACTGACGATGATTATAAGAATAAGACACTCTCCTTATTTGAATCGGATATCCATATCTTCATTTACAATATTGACAAATTTAATAAAGAGAGCACAAATATGCGCAAAGTAAACGAGATGATCGGCGACTCATTTTATCAGTATCTCTCCAATTTACCAGACTTGGTGCTTATCATGGACGAGTCCCACCACTATCGGGCGAAGAGGAGCGCTCAAGCGCTCAATGACCTACATCCGCTTTTAGGTTTGGAACTAACCGCCACGCCGTTGGTAACGAAGGGTGCTAAACAAGTTCCGTTCAACAATGTAGTATATGAATATCCGCTCTCCAAAGCAATTGAGGACGGCTATACCCGCACACCCTTTGCTGTGACCCGTTCTGATATTGATTTTTACAATTTCGGCGAAGAACAGCTTGATAAATTGATGTTGCTGGACGGTATCTCCTGCCATGAAAACGCCAAGCGTAAGTTAGAGATCTATGCTGTTAACCACAGTACGCTTGAAAAACCTGTACGAACAGTAAAGCCCTTTATGCTAGTGGTTTGTAAGGACACCGACCATGCTGCATGGGTGGAACACTTCATTAAATCCGATGAGTTTAGGGATGGAGCCTACCGCAATAAGACGATCACAGTTCATTCCAAGCAAAAAGGGGCAGAAACAGAGTTCAATACTCGCCTGCTGTTGGGTGTTGAGGAACCTGATAATCCTATTGAAATCGTGATTCATGTCAACATGCTTAAAGAAGGTTGGGATGTCAACAACTTGTATACTATTGTACCACTCCGCACGGCTGCTTCTAAAATTTTGCGAGAACAGATGGTGGGTCGAGGATTACGCCTACCTTATGGGAAACGCACTGGCGACAAGGATGTGGATGCAGTCATGCTGACTGCTCATGACAAGTTCAATGATATCTTGGCAGAAGCCCAGAAGAGCGATTCTATCTTTAAGATCGGTAATGTTATTAAGGCGGAAGATTTGGACAAGCCGGAGGAAATCGCTTATACACAGCTCACATTTGACGATGAACCCGATCAAGAACTACAGCGTGCCTATAAGCAAACAGGTGTTCCAGAAAGCAAGGATAACGATGTGCTTTTGCAGACAGCCAGGGCCTATCTGCAAGAAAAAACTAAGGAATACATTGCCGCATCGTCCAATACTGTTGGGCCGACACGGCCGGATAAGCAAAAAATCGTTCAGGCGGTTAGGGAGAAAATTGAGGAGAATCAGGACTTAGGCCAGACCTTTAAGGACAATGAAAACCCGTTGCTTGCATGGCTGGAGGAGGAGACGGAGCAGGTCTACAATACCATTGTCGAAAAGTATATCCCTATTCCTCGCATCTGTGTGACGGATGTGGGTGTCGAGGAGTATGTATTTTTAGATTTTGACTTGAATCTCAGCGAATTTACTCATGTTCCCATTAAAAACGAACTACTTATTCAAAATCTTGAGGATATGAGCGACCGGCAACGAATCAAGGGTGATGCCATCGACTTAGAGGGTTATAATCCCAACAAGGTCATACTAGCTGAACTTCGCCAAAAGCCAGAGATTGACTATGATCGTTGTTCGACTTTACTGTTCAAACTCATTTCGCAGGTGTGTGACCATTATGAATCAACATATGGCACAAATGGAATGCAAAATATCGTGATGATGTACCGGCGTGACTTGGCTAATAAAATTTACTCCCAAATGATGAAAAATTTCTACTGCGAAAACGGTTTCTCGCAGGAGGAAGTCATTGATGTGAAACATAGCAATCTTCCGCAAAGTCTTAGTTTTAAACAGCGTGTTGGGTTGTATGATGACTTTGAAGGTGATATTCATTCGGTCCTGTTTGAGGGAATAAAGAGAGGTGTTTTTGGAGAAGCCAAGTTCGATTCCAAAGAGGGGGAACTAACCTTAGCCCGAGTGCTAGATCGGGACAAGGATGTACTGAAATGGCTGCGCCCGGCGCCTAATGAATTTAATATTATCTATAACCACGGCAAACGATATGAACCAGATTTCGTGGTAGAAACTGCGGATTACTGTTATTTAATCGAGGTTAAGGCAGAAAAAGATATGAATGATCCAGACGTAATTGCCAAGAAAAAGCGTGGTATTCAGTATTGTAAAGTTGCTACCCGTTGGTGTAAGGCAAACGGGTATAAGCCGTGGAAATATTTATTCATTCCATCCGAACAGGTGCTGGCAAATTCTTCATTTGCAAGATTAGCCGAACGATTCCAAGAACACTAATTTATAAGACATGAGGGCAGTACCACCTCAGGGATAAAATATTATAATATTATATGGGGAGGCTTGCCAGTATAGTGAGTCTCCCCATAATATTCAGGCCTTGGCGTAAACCATAGACCGAGAAATTGAGTTCTCACCATAATTCTATTTCATCCTTTTAGAATCCTTTCTTTTTCTTGAATTGGATAAGTAGAATCCCATTTGCCTTTGAAGGCTCTTTATGTTTAAGATGGGGTTTACGATCATAAAAGAAGGAGGCGATAGGGAATGAATTATGGAGAAATTAAAAAGATGGATATTGCGAATGGAAACGGAGTCCGCGTCTCCTTATTTGTTTCAGGGTGTTTGAACCATTGTCCAGGCTGTTTTCAACCTGAGACATGGGATTTTGATTTTGGAAAACCCTTTACTTCCCAAACTGAATTGGAAATCTTTGAGGCCTTACGTCCTCACTTTATTCAAGGACTCACTATTCTTGGAGGAGATCCCTTTGAAATCGCAAACCAAGAAGCGGTAGCGCATTTGGTAAGGATGGTGAAACGTCAATTGCCCAAAAAAGATATCTGGGTTTACACCGGTTATCTATTAGATCAAGATTTGTTGGAAGGAGGCGCGCGTCATACGCCTTGGACGGATCAAATTTTAGCCTGTATTGATGTATTGGTGGATGGACCCTTTATCGAATCACTCAAAGATTTAAACTTACAATTTGCCGGATCGACCAACCAGCGCTTAATTGATGTGCCAAAGTCTTTAGCCAACCAAGAGGTAATCCTATTTAATCCCGACTTTTTTGCTTAGAGGTCTGTTCGAGATTTTTACTTTTTTAGAGTTTTTCTTCTTGTTGTTTTTCGTTCCAAGCTTTCAAGATACGCTCTAACGCTTCTTCGAGAACCGAACGAGGGCAAGCGCAGTTGAAGCGTTCAAAACCTTCCCCTCCCGTTCCAAAGATGTATCCTTCATCCAACCATACATGGGCCTTTTTCAACATGAAGTTTTCCAATTCATCTTTGTCCATGCCTAGACCACGAAAATCCGCCCATGCTAAATACAATCCTTCTGGTTTACGAAATTTCACGATTGGCATTTTCTTTTCAAACCAATCTTTCATGAACATGTAGTTTTGATCAATATACTCCAAAAGAGCATCTAACCACTCGGCTCCATGCAAGTAGGCCGCTTCGGTCGCATATAAACCAAACATGTTGGGAGAATTAATGCCAGCATGATCCATTTCCGTTTTCCAAGCTGTGCGCAGAGATTCATCGGGAATCAAGATGTTCGAAGCCTCTAGACCCGCCAGGTTAAAAGTCTTAGAAGGAGCCGTAGCCACTATACTTTGGGCATGCAAATCGGGGCATGCCTCTAAAAAGGAGATAAATGGTTTATCTTTCCAAGTAAAGTCCATGTGAATTTCATCACTCACTACAAAGAGATCGTGTTTTTTGGCTAAAGCTCCAAGCTTTTGAAGCTCTTCTAAACTCCATACTTTACCAATCGGGTTATGGGGAGAACAAAAAATGATCATTTTAACCTGACTTATCGAAAGAAAAGTATCCAGTGCTTCAAAATCAATGGAGTACTCGCCATTCTTGTGGGTGAGTTCAAATTCTACTAAGGTACGTCCATTGTCTTTAATGGAGGAATCAAAGGGATAATATACGGGTTTAAAAATCAAAATTTCATCCTCTGGCTTGGTATATAGGCGAACGGCGTGTTTAATGGCGGGCACGATTCCTGGATAGGGAACAATCCAATCGGTTTTAATGTCCATGTTGTGGCGTGTTTTCATCCAGTGCTGAACTGCTTCAAAATATTGTGGCCAGACGAAGGTATAGCCATAAATTCCTGTTTTAGCTAAATCCACTAACGCCTTTCGTACGGCGGGAGCGGTTTGAAAATCCATATCCGCCACAAACAGGGGCAATAAGGTGGGATCCTCTTGAATGGGCTTGGAATCCCATTTGTAGGAATGCGATCCATGACGATCATAAAGCGTATCAAAATTAAAGAGGTTGTTTTGAGAGTCCATATCAAAACTCCTTTCTTGAGGTATCGCTTTCATTTTGAACGAATTATAAGAATTGGAAAATAGGGATTTTGTTTCCCATTAAAAAAAGCATGAGTTTTTAGCTCATGCTTCTTTCTTTGAGGTTTTTAATTTCCAAGCGCTTTTCAAACGCCATAAGAAAAGCGATCCTCTGGCATCAAGTTCCAATCCCATCGCAATCCACGCCCCAAACAATCCCACTTGTTTGGCTAAAAAGGTAGCTAAAGGAATGCGAATGCACCATATCGAAATAAAGTTTAGACAAGCTGGCCAAAGCGTATCGCCTTTGCCCCGCAAAATGCCATTGGCCACAATCGAAGCGCCATACATCGGTTCGGCAAAAGCTTCTAAGCGTAAAAGGGCGGCCCCAAGGTCTTGAACGGCTGAGTCAGGAGTCAAAATAGCCATTAATCCTTGGGCAAAGATAAACATGATTAATCCTGAAAGACTCATCATCAAAATGCCAATGCGCACCAAACGCCAACTGATTTCTTGTGCTAGTTTAGGACGCTTCGCTCCTGTACATTGGCCAAGAATGGCTGTGGCAGCAGAAGAGCAACCAAAAGCGGGCATATAGCAAAGGCTTTCAGCTGTAATGGCAAAGCTATTGGCTGCAATGGAAATGGTTCCTAAAGAGGAGACAATACGCGTAAACGTCACATAGGAAGATCCAGTGATCAATTGTTCTAAGCTAATGGGAAGCCCAATACGAAAAGCACGTTCTATGGAAGCTTTAGTGAAATGCAATTGCTTTTTTCGAGAAAGGAAGGAGTTCTTAAAAAGAACCCACCAACTCAAAAACAATGCAGAACAAGCTGTAGCCAAAGCGGTCCCTAAGGCTGCTCCTGCTACGCCTAAATGGAGGCCATAGATCAGCCAAGCGTTGAAGACTATATCCAATAAACACATTACAATTTGGCAAAACCCTGGAATTCTCGTATCTCCGGCCGCTTGAAGCATCTGTACGCTCCAAGAATTCAAAAGTAAAAAAGGAAGCGTCAAGCAAAACAAACGCAAGTAAACAATCGCCTCAGGCACAATCTCCGGTTGAGCTCCAAGCCAAAGGGGAACGAATTCACTGATACTCGCTCCACCTAGTCCTAGAAAGGATCCAACTCCAAGAACAACTGTCAAGCCTTGAAGGCAGATATTACAGGCTTGGGAAACGTCTTTGGCTCCAATGGCTTGAGCCGTTTGAACAGAAAAGCCATAAACCGTTCCCGAGCTTACCCCATTGATCAGCCATGTTGTGGAAGCCACTAGCCCAATGGAGGCACTTGCTTGGGTACCGAGTTGACCAACCATTCCCGCATCAATGAGTTCCATGATTGTGACTGAAATTTGAGCCAAAATCGCCGGCCATGAGAGCGATAAAATGAGCCTTCTTTGTTCTTGAGCCGATAAAGGCTCCTGTTGACGAATTTTTTGAAGAAGAGTTGTAGAAGACATGATGCTTCGACTGTAACAAAATTTTTAGAAAACGACTATAATCAAATCACTTCCTCTTTTCTTTATGGGATGGTACTAGATATTGTTTTCTAAAAGAAAGGATGACTTTTAATGAGTCAACATTTTATGCGGCGCTTTAAACAAGCGCTCACTGACGTAGAAGTGGAAGAAATTCTCACTCGAGGACAAACGGGTGTTTTAGCTTTGGTTGATGAGGACCATTTCCCATATGCGATTCCTCTAAATTATGCTTTTCACGATGGACATCTCTATTTTCATGGTGCGCTAAAAGGGCATAAGATGGAAGCAATTGCCCACAATCCTAAAGCAAGCTTTTGTGTGGTGGATCAAGACGATGTTATTCCTGAACACTTTTCCACTTGCTACAGCAGTGCCATTGCCTTTGGCACGATGCGAATCGTAGAAGATCCTCAAGAAAAAAAAGAGGCCTTGATTAGGCTTTGTGATAAGTATTGTCCTTTAGAAAACCGAGAAGTGGTATTAAAAAAAATTGAAGAAAGTCCTCACGTTTGTATTTTGTCTTTGGATATTGATTATGCCACAGGCAAAGGAGGAAGAGAATTTTTCGTAGCACGTCAAAAAGAGCCACAATCCAAATAAACACGAAAAGGTTTGAACGTGTGAGTCCAAACCTTTTTTCTTATTTTTCGGTAGCTTTAAAACTTTCCTTTAGGCGACGAAACATTTCTTCATTCCGATAACACAGCCTTTAACTTTTCTATATCAAGAGTCTGAATTTAACCTTTTGGAGCAAGAAGTTTCCACTACTAAGACAGGGAAGAATGGTATCCCATTCCACTTCTTGATTAATTGGAAAAAAATTGCAATCAGTAAATGAGGTAAGACAGAGATATCGGCTTTAAAGATGCGTAATTAAGCTAAACTATTTTTTTATTGTGGGCATAGAGCTAGAAGCCAAGGTGTCAAGGTAGTCATGAAAAAGATATTTATGATTCCAGGCTTTTTCTCGAATGCTCTTATCCTCTTCCTTTTTAGGAAGGCCTTCGTATAAATCATATCCTAGTTCAAAGAGTAACTCTTTTACATCCAAATCCTCAACAAAATAAGAAGGAATGGCTTGTAAGCCAAGATGGGCTCCTAAGATATTACCTGCGATGGCCCCAGTTGAATCGCTATCGCCTTTATGGTTGACGGCGGCTACAATGCCTTGTTCAAAATCATCAGCATGTTTTAAAGCACAGTAAAGAGCAATCGCTAGAGCTTCTTCGCCTACCCAGCCTTCTCCTAATTCGTGAATGGCTTCTAAATCAGGAAGATTCGATGTGGAAAGCGAAATGGCTTGACTCATTAAGTCTTTAAACTCTTGAAGATGAAAGGCTTGAAAAAAGAGAGTATCCATTTCATCTAGAGCTTTTAAGGCGGCTTGTTTAATGGTGTGGTTGGAGTCTTGAACGAGGTAGCCAACCATATAGCTGAGCATCGCTGCAGGTAAATAGCCTAATTCATGACCATGGGTTAAAGCAGCAGCTTCCGCTCCTACTTGCATCGCTTTGGGTAAAGATTCATAAAAGTACAATCCGATCGGAGCAACGCGCATTACTCCACCACAGCCTTTGCTGCAATTAATGGGCTGATCGACTCGTCCATAGCCGCCCCTTTCAAGAGCATTGAGGCATGTTCCACCTGGAGCTCGCCAATAATGCAAAACAGGCGCTTGAAAAATCCAAGTGTTTCCGACTTCATGGATAGGGTTGCGCAAGGGAGCCATTTGAGTTCGATACCAATCTTGATAGGCTAAGCGAATGCCAGCTCGATACGAAAGATTCAAACCAGACCGTTGATTTTGAGTGGCTACATTTAAAAGACCATTAGCCGTAAATAAGCTCATTTGGGTATCGTCAGAGACAATGGCTTTTCCACTAGACAAGTCATAACGAGTGATTCCTCTTTTTCCATATTTTCTAAAAATAGTTCTCTCATCCAAAAATTCGATGGAATACCCTAAGGCATCTCCTACCGCCCCTCCAATAAGGCATCCTAGAAATTGATCCAGCATTTTATCCATTTTTTCACTCCTTTCAATCCTTTAATTATTTTTTCACTCTATCATAAAAAAATCACATTTTATTCCAGCCAACTTAGAGTCCCTAATATTTTAGGGAAGTATAGAAGATTTTCTCTATAAAAAATTTAGGTTTAGGCCTATACGACTTTTCAAAAATGGAGTAAAGTACCAAACAGTGCTTAAAAAGTCTATTTCATTTTTTGGATCAAAATGCATTTGTGAATTATTCAAAAATATTCACAAAAAGTGCTTGCCTATTCCTTTTCGGCAT
>CAZTNF010000003.1:0-35889 GCA_964615295.1 uncultured Erysipelotrichaceae bacterium
AGTAGCTAAATAGAAGTACAGAACAGAGAACATGTTTCGAGGTTTTAGGAACTAGCTTGAAGTCTTTGTAGGAGCTTTAGCCTCCCTAGATGTGAATTGGAAGGAGAATCAAGTATGTTAGACTCAAATTCTTTTTATGTAATGGATGAAAATGGTGATGAAAAGCGCATGGTGATTTTGTTCACCTTTGACAATAAGGATTATGGTAAATCGTATGTAGTATTCCAAGACCCCGAAGGAGCTGTGGATGAAATTCAAGCCTGTGGATACACTGATGAAGGAGAATTGTTGCCCATTGAATCCGATGAAGAATGGGATATGGTGGAAGAAGTCATCAATACATTTTTAGATACTGAGGAATCCACGGATGACGAATAAGACGAGTGAGGCTCGCCAAGAAAAAAAGAAAAAACGAAAGCGAAGACGCATTATGATTCTCGTGGCTGGAGCGGTTCTTATAGTCGCTTTAGTCTGTGGGCTTGGAACCTTTGTGTGGTACAAACAAGGCATTAAAGCTGTTGGAAGTAGTAGTGAATCGATTGGAATAGAAGTGAGTGAAGGAGAAAGCTTGGATACGTTGCTTAAAGATCTAAAAGATAAAGGATTAATTCGTTCCGTATCCGCTGCAAAGCTCTATACGGCTTTGCACAATACTCCTCGTTATGCTGGAGTCTTTGAACTCAATGCTGAGATGAATGTTCAAACGTTATTTGAAACGCTTGGAGATCCGGCTAATGCTCAATTGAGTTATGCGATCGTTACCATTCCAGAAGGTAAGTGGGCCAAAGATATTGCTCAAATCATTGCAGATGCCATTCCTAATATCACCAAAGAGGAATTGTTGACGTTATGGAACGATTCAGAATATATCCAATCCCTAGCGGGACTTTATTCCTTTATCGATCCTAGTGTGCTGAATAACGATCAATTTTTTGTTAAACTCGAAGGATATTTATTTCCAGAGACCTATTATATTGATTTTGATTTAAACGCCGATCAAATTACGCGGATGTTGTTGGATCAATTTGGGGTAGTATATGAAAAATATCGCCCTCAAATCGAAGCTTCTCCTTACTCGCTTGAACAAATTTTAACTTTGGCAAGTATGATTCAATTTGAAAGTGGAAGCGTTTCGGAAATGGCCGATATCGCGGGTGTCTTTTACAATCGTTTAAACGCCAATATGCCCTTACAAAGTTCGGTTACGGTGTGTTATGCCCTCTACGATCAGTTTAGTAGTCCAGAGCAATGCGAAACACAATACAATATTGATTCTCCCTACAACACCTATCAAAATGCTGGTTTACCCATTGGTCCTATTTTAAATCCAGGCGAAGCCGCCATTGCAGCTGCTTTATCTCCGGCCCAAAATGACTATTTATTCTTTGTAGGAGACATCTATGGGGATGGAACCACACACTTTGCGAAAACCTATGAAGAGCATTTAGCCAATATTGAAAAATACAACTTGAACTTAAACTCCCAATAAGGAATGGTTGATCCACTCTTTAGAGTTTATTTTGTGTTACAATTCTAAATACTGCATCAAAGCGAAAGGAAAAGCCCGCTATTTTTTCCTTTAGATCTTCTTAAAGATCTTGAGAGCGGGTAGGATCAATCATGGCTGACAATAAAATCTTTGTTACCCAAGAGGGTCTAGAAGAACTTCGCGCGGAACTCGAAAATCTGCTTCATGTTGTTCGTCCAGAAGTCATTCAAGAATTGCAAGAAGCCCGTGCCCAAGGTGACTTGTCGGAAAACGCCGACTATGATGCGGCTCGCGACCACCAAGCGCGCGTTGAAGCCCGCATTAAAGAACTGGAATCCCTCATCAAAAACTCCGTAATCATCACTGAGGAAACCACTGGCACAAAGGCTGTGCGTCTTGGTTCCAAAGTAACGGTTCGCGATGAAAGCGAAGGCACTACGTTAACTTTTAACATCGTGGGTACCGTTGAAGCGGATCCCTTTAATAATCGGATCTCCAATGAAGCCCCCCTTGTTCAAGCGATCATGGATTGCAAACCCAATGATCGTGTCACCGTACGAGGGGTTGAAGAACCTTACGATGTCACCGTTTTAAGCGTTGAATAAAGTAAAAAGCATTCGAATTAAATTCGAATGCTTTTTACTTCTTTGCATTGATTTGTATTTTCTAGTTTGGATTGTGTCTTATTTAAGAGATCTAAAGGGGAATCTTTTATGTTGTATATTTTGTGTGGAGAAGACCTCTCTCGGATGGAATACAATCTTGATGTTATCAAGAAAAAAGAACAATGCGATCAAATCGATCGCTTCGATGCGCAAAGCGAAGCCAAAGAAGTCATTGAAAATGCGTTGGAAACCCTCTCTCTCTTTGCCCAAAAGCCAATGGTCATTGTGGAAAATGCGACGTTTTTAGGCGCCAAAAATACTACATCCTTGGAAGGGAGTCGTATTGAAAGCAAAATTTCGGAGGATAAAGTGGTTGTTTTGATGGCTCCCATTAAAAAACTTGATAGTCGCAAAAAGGCTATTAAGGCCCTGATGACAAAAGCTAAAATAGTGGATTGTTCGGTTTTGGATGAAAAAAGTCAACCACTTGAAGTAAAAGCCATGCTTAAGGAGCGTAAGCTGGTGATGGATCCAGAAGCGCTGAATTGGTTTTGTGAAAACGCTGGATATTCGGCTCCCGTTTTAGCCAGTCAACTGGACAAATTGGCTCTGTATGCCGATCACATCACGCTTGAAGATGTGCAAGCGCTTGTGACTATGGAACCCACTAAAAATATTTTTAAAATGACCGATGCTCTTTTTGCCCGTGATGGTGTGCGGTTGCTCGAATTGTATCGATCCTTTCGCTTTCAAAATATGGAACCCTTAGCAATTTTAGGCCTTTTAGCAGGTCAAATTCGTTTTGTTTACCAAGTACGGGTACTCATGGATGCTAACTATTCCCAAAAAGAGATCATGGAAAAACTTTCGGCTTCTTCGGGACGAATTTGGAATACACAAAAAATTGCGTATCGCTTTCAAGCCCATGAACTTTTAGAAAATTTAAGTCTTCTTGGACAACTTGATGAAGATATGAAACGGGGATCCGTAGACAAGGATACGTCCTTTGAACGCTTCATCTTGCAAATTGGACAACGCTAAAAGCAAAAAAAAGCGGGAATACACCCGCTTCAAGATCTATAGTAAGATAAAAAAACGATATCGATTCGGATATCGTGTTTTTTATTGGATAGAGTTAACTGCTTTGGCCAATCTTGATTTTTGGTTGGAAGCATAGTTTTTATGCTTGAAACCTTTGGAAACAGCTTTATCAAGTTTAGAGCAGGCTTCAGCATACGCTGCAGTGGCTGCAGCCTTATCTTGAGCTTCCACAGCCTTCAAAACTTTCTTAATGGATGTTTTGAGAGCGGATTTTTGAGAAACGTTGCGCATTCTCGCTTTGTTGTTCGTAATAACGCGCTTTTTCTGCTGTTTAATCTGCGGCATGAATACACCTCCTGACGTAACGTCTTGAATTATAGCAAAGCACTTTTTCCAATGCAAGAAAGGGAGGAGAATTAAGATGCAAGGTCGTAAGGAAGTCCGTTATAATGCAGACCGGAAAGGAGGGATTGCGCTGAATTCAAAAATTATTTTCATGGGCACCCCACAAATTGCGGCTACTGTTTTAGAACATCTTCTTGAAGCCAAGGCCAATGTGGTGCTCGCCGTAACGCAACCCGATAAAAAAGTGGGCCGTAAAGGCATCGTGCAGGCTTGTGAAGTAAAAAAACTCGCCCAAGCCTACGGAATTCCTGTCTTTCAACCCACAAAAATTCGTACCGATTATCAACCTATACTCGATGCTCAGGCTGATCTCATCATCACTTGTGCGTATGGACAAATCGTTCCTCAAGCCGTTTTAGAGGCTCCTAGACAAGGCTGTGTCAATCTGCATGGCTCTTTGTTACCCAAATACCGTGGAGCTGCACCCATTCAACGAGCCATATGGCAAGGAGAAACGGTAAGTGGTATGAGCTTAATGCGCATGGAAGCGGGTATGGACACAGGAGGAGTAGCCGCTCGAGCAACTTTAAATTTGGAGCCAAATGAGACCACTACCACCTTATTCGATAAGATGGGTCACTTGGCTGGAAATTTAATCGTGGACAATCTAGACGCACTTCTAGCTGGTAAGTTAGAATTTATCGCCCAAGACCATGACCAAGCGACTTATGCTGCGAAAATTTCTAAAGAAGAGGAAGAGATCGATTTGTCTAAAGATGATGAACAAATTGATCGTCAAATTCGGGCTTTAGCCACTGTCCCTGGCGGATACGTTTCCACCTCCATTGGGAAATTAAAACTATTGCGTGTTCGCTATGAACCGGGCCAAACGCCAGGAATTGGTGTTTTTAGTAAGCAGGGTAAAAAGCAATTTGTCATGGGGGGCCACAAAGGCCTTTTTCTCTTGGATGAAGTCCAACCAGAAGGAAAAAATCCGATGTCATCGTCGGACTTTGTCAATGGCAAAGGAAGAAGTTTACTTGGTCAGAAAGTAGGGGAGGATAAGTGAAACAAAAAAACATTCGAAATTTTTCCATTATTGCGCACATCGACCATGGGAAATCCACACTGGCTGATCGCATTTTAGAACTCACTGATTCCGTGGAAAAGCGCGAGATGAAAGATCAGATTTTAGACTCCATGGATCTTGAACGGGAACGGGGCATCACCATCAAGCTCAATGCGGTGGAGTTGGTCTATCACGCTAAGGATGGACAAGATTATCTCTTTCATTTGATCGATACACCCGGTCACGTCGACTTTTCCTATGAAGTCTCGCGTTCCTTAGCTGCTTGTGAAGGGGCGGTTCTCGTCGTAGATGCAGCCCAAGGGGTTCAAGCCCAAACCATGGCTAACGTCTACCTCGCTCTTGAAAACGACTTGGAAATCTTACCCGTCTTAAACAAAGTCGATTTACCAAGTGCACAACCGGAAGTCGTCAAAGAGGAAATCGAAAACCTCATCGGCTTGGATTGTAGTGATGCCATTGAAATTTCCGCAAAGTCGGGGTTAAACGTCGATCAAGTTCTCGAAGAAATCGTCAAAAAATTGCCCGCTCCTCAAGGCGATCCCGCTGCTCCTTTACAAGCCTTGGTATTTGACTCCGTTTATGATCCCTATAAAGGCGTTATCGCTTGGGTTTCCATCAAAAATGGTACGGTCAAAGTAGGGGATACCATTCGTTTAATGCAATCGGGGGCAGAATACCAAATCACTGAATTGGGCGTACGAACCCCTAAGCTTTTAAACAAGGACGAATTGCGCCCGGGAGATGTAGGTTGGATTGCAGCTTCTATTAAAGACATTAAAACAGTTCGGGTCGGGGATACCATTACACGTGCCGATAATCCGGCTTCAGAAGCGTTGCAGGGGTACAAGGAAATGCAACCGATGGTCTATGCGGGAATTTATCCTGTGGATAATGCGCGCTATGACGATTTAAAAGAAGCGCTCGAAAAGCTTCAGCTCAACGATGCCTCTTTGCAATTTGAACCTGAAACTTCTCAAGCTCTTGGTTTTGGATTTCGGTGTGGCTTTTTAGGCTTGTTGCATATGGATGTTGTAGAAGAGCGCTTGGAGCGTGAATACAATCTCAACCTCATCGCGACTTCTCCTTCCGTTATTTATCGCGTTCATAAAACCGATAAAACCATCGAAGAAATTGACAACCCCGCCGCTTTACCCCCTTCTCAAAACATCGATTTTATTGAAGAACCCTATGTGCGGGCTGAAATTTTAGTTCCTCAAGATTATGTGGGCACTATGATGGATCTATGCCAAAAAAAGCGGGGCGAATATGTGGATTTACAAGTCCTCGATGATAACCGTATGGAGTTGATTTATGAAATGCCCCTATCTGAAATTATCTTTGATTTCTTTGATAAGATGAAAAGCTCCACTAAAGGATATGCCAGCTTTGACTACGCGTTTTCTGGTTATCGCCGCTCTGACTTACAAAAATTAGACATCTTACTCAATGGACAAGTGGTTGATGCCTTAAGCATTATTGTCCACAAAGACTTTGCTTACAATCGAGGCAATGCTATGGCTATTAAACTCAAAGAACTCATTCCGCGCCAACAGTTCGAAATTCCAGTGCAAGCTGCAATTGGAAGCAAAGTCATTGCCCGCACCAACATCAAAGCCTTACGCAAAAACGTCTTAGCCAAATGCTATGGTGGCGACATTTCACGTAAGAAAAAGCTCTTGGAAAAACAAAAAGAGGGGAAAAAACGCATGAAAATGGTGGGTAGCGTCGAAATTCCGCAAGAAGCCTTTATGGCCGTGTTGTCTATGGATGATGACAAATAAAGATCTTTTATCTATTGATTCCCAACCTCTCTTTGTACAAACGCTTCAAAAGCCTATACCTAGTGCCTATGTTCACGTTCCCTTTTGTGGCTCTATTTGTGCCTATTGTGCTTTTGAACGAACTCTTTACCAAGATAAGCTGGCCAAGGCTTGGTTGGAGCGAATCATCCAAGAAATTCAAAGGGAACTGCATCAAGCGAAACTTCAAGATCCAGCCTTTCAACTTCAAACGATCTACATCGGGGGTGGAACCCCCACAAAGCTTTCTGTGGAGGAGCTTGATCAACTTCTCTCTTGTTTTCAAGGCTTTCTTGCTCCCCAAGGAGAATGGACCATTGAGGCTAATCCGGAAAGCCTCACCCTTGAAAAACTTTTGCTTCTCAAACGCCATGGAATCAATCGTCTTTCTATAGGAATTCAAAGCTTTAATGATAGACGTTTGGCTTCGCTTGGTCGCCATCATACGGCTAAAGAAGCCAAAGAAGCCTTTTGGCAGGCGCGAAAAGCGGGCTTTGAAAATATCTCGGTGGATTTAATGTATGGTTTTTTCGATCAAAGCTTAGAGGAACTCGATCGAGATCTCGATGCTTTTTTAGCGCTACAAGCCGAACATCTCTCCATTTATTCGCTGATTTTAGAACCCAATACGTTGTTGAGTAAAAACCAAATCCCCGAAATTGATGAGTCACTAGGAGCCCTTTTGTATGAACATATTGAACGGCGGTTGGAATCGGCGGGATATGAACACTATGAAGTCTCCTCCTATGCAAAAGAAAACCACTATGGCCTACACAATACTCTTATTTGGTTGGATGGTTTGTATTATGGTTTTGGGTATGGTGCCATTGGCCGCAATGAAGAAGGACTCCATCGCTTTGAAGGAAGTCTTGGTCAATATGCCAAAGGTCAAGGTATTCGTCTTTACGAAGAAGATGCTAATCCTTGGTTTGATGCGCTCATGACGGGATTGCGTACCCGCTTCGGGGTGGATATTGAAGCCTGGCAAAGACGCTATGGTCTCGATTTCTTTCAAAGATATAAAGTAGTATTAGAAAAATATCGCAATCTGTTGTTTGTGGAAAATGGCCGCCTTTTTGTGAATGGTCACGGAATGGAAATTTTGGATACAATCCTTATTGATTTTTTAATGGAAGATTGTTAGGATGTTCGAGATCGTGTAGAGTACACGAGAAAATTCATTCGCAGCTTCGGGAATCTCCAACCCTTGCTTCGTATGAACCTATTCAATGTATAAGGAGACTACAAATGACAAACGCACAAAAACAGGCGATCATTAAAGAATACGCTGTGCATGAAGGAGATACAGGTTCTCCAGAAGTACAAATCGCAATTCTTACTCATCGCATTAATGAACTCACTGAACACTTTAAAGTTCATAAACACGATTTCCATTCCTACAGAGGTTTGATGAAAATGGTTGGTCACAGAAAAAATCTCTTGGCTTACCTCAAGAAAAAAGACCTCGAGCGTTATAAAACTTTGATTGCCCGTCTTGGACTCAGAAAGTAAGCGTAAGCTTGCTTTTTTTTTACCTTTTTCTTGCCCTTATTTTAAGACACTAAATGCGTGAAAAAAGATAAAGATTAAGGATAAATAATTGTGGTCAAACTCTTTCAAAAATGGCTTGTCCTTTGCCTTGCCTGTACTTTACTAGGATGTCAAGCCTCTAATAAATCGATGGCTCTTGTAGAGGAAAAGATGTCTCCAACAAACTCTTAAAACCCATAGCGCGTATTTCCGATCAAAGTGATGCTCACACGTTTCAAACGATTATTTTCGATCTCATTTTTAATACCTACGAAATGAATGAGCATGGTCTATTTTAGGAAAGGGAAACCATTTCCTAAGAACTCGACGAAGAGAGTCCTTCCGTTTAAAGGAATCAAATTGGAGACGCATGGAAACCTTTCTGGTCACGAGTAGTGATCTTTATCAAGTAGGTATCCCTATGGTCTAAAAAAAGAATCTCAGAAACGTTAGGAGGTTAATGGCTATTTGTTCGCCGATTGACCAGCTCAAGATGTTCTTTCTGTAGCTGAAGAGGCTATTGATGATTTTTCTGACTTCTTTGCGGCCTCATCCGCTTGTGGAAATCACTTCAATTCCTAGATACACTTTCCTCGAAAACCTCAATTACTCAACTCCCGAAGAATTGGCTGAGTCTTCCAAATATGTTGTTCTCGAACCTCTCACTGAAATTTTGAACTCCCCTACGACCTACAACGTCT
Source organism: uncultured Erysipelotrichaceae bacterium (assembly GCA_964615295.1). Taxonomy (GTDB): domain Bacteria; phylum Bacillota_I; class Bacilli_A; order Erysipelotrichales; family Erysipelotrichaceae; genus Allobaculum. The sequence goes on from CAZTNF010000003.1 coordinate 8,601, forward strand.
TGGTCAATCCCCAAAACTACCACTATTCTTTACAAGCTGTAGAAGATCAATATCTTTGGACAATCACCCAGAAAATGAAAGATGCTTCGCCTTTGGAACAACCTTTGACTTTCACCAAGAATAAAGAGGGGATTCTTTCATTTGTAGAGATTCGTCAACCTATTCTTGTGACCTAAGAAGATGAGCCTTTGGTGAACGAAGAGTATCATTACTTGCGGATTCAACCTTATAAGTCAAGATCAAAAAGCATTTATGGAAACCTTTTTGGCGATGAAAGAGGATAGGCTTGATCTAGGAGATACTTTTACGCTCATTGAACCGTTTTCATCTCAAAATACGAAAGACTGATCGAAATTTTTAAGCTTTTTTATCCTTTTTAATGATTTTTTGAAGTCAATTTTTTAGGTTAGGAACAGGTAAAGCGAGAAAGTTGTCTGAAAATGTGGTTTTACAGTCTATATAGTTCGTTTTTTTTTCTTCACCTTTTAAGATGAATGCGTAAAAAGGAGTAAACCAATATGAATTTTGCGTCCACAAAACTCACCAAAGGTCTTTTAGCTGGATCTTTAGCGTTCTCTATGCTTTTAACTGGATGTTCCGAAACAGAAACACCTGTTACCGAAGAAAATGCTCCCACAGATCTTTTAAAATCCGTAGCGAGCATCAATAGCGATACCGAATCCACCGACATGCGTGAGGTCTTGTTAGATCTCATCCAAGCTACAAGCGATAACACCAAATATGGATTAATCTTCAATGAAACTACAACAAGCGAGGGCTTAAACAAAGAAGAGGAAATTGATACCCTTAAAGTCATCTCTCAACCCTTTAAAAGCTATGATGTGCGCTATGGGGCGGATGGTAGTTTCTATGAAGTATATGAGGAAGAAAGCAGCGAAGGATCCCTCTATCGTATGATGGATTCCGCCACCCAAACCATCACAACTTTGGATCTTGAACCAGCCCAGGATGAAACCAATGCTTTTGCCAAGCAAAAAGCTAAGTTCACGATTGGAAACATTAGTGTCCGTGAAAGTGGTTTAGCCGATGCAGATGAAGAGCGTTTGAAAGAAAGCATCACCAGTGCGATCACTTATCCTCTTTATGATTTATTGGGTTCCGGTTTATTGATTCAACCAATGGCTCGTCCAGATGAATACGATTTTACTTTCAATAAAAAAGGAAACGACTATATTTGGACGGTCACGATGAAAGATCAAGAAGATTACAACGCCTTAGTAGATACGAGCTATCAAGTGGTCTACATGCACGATCGCAAAGATATTCGGGGCGATGGGTCTTTCGTGTTGGATACTTATACGGTAGACGATGTTAAAATGGAACTTGTGATGGATGAAAATGGTTGCTTAAAATCCATTGAATATCTAACTAAAAGTAGTGCCACCAAGGGGGAAGAAACAGCAGAAATGACTTCGAGTGAAAAAGTCACTCTGACCCAAGCTCCTGAATCTTGGACTACCTTCTTTAAAAACTTCTTTACCAATCTCTCCAATGAATCTTTGAAAGATGGAGATACCTTTACCCTCTTTGGCGATATGGAAGTAAGCGAACCAGAGAATTCGACAAACGCTTCTAGCCAATCAAGCACTACTCAATCCAAAGCGTTTGAAGAAACCACTGTGGATTCCAAAACTTCGAGTGAAAAAGAATCTACTTCCTCCTCAAGTCAAAAAGAGGCCAAAGACTCGTCTACGGCTTCTTCTAAAACGTCTAAAGCTTCTTCAGTCGCTTCAAGCAGTGTAGCTTCGAGCACTTCGAGTGAGAAAAAATAACACTTTTTTGCCTTAATCTTTTTTTGAAAAAGGATTCGAGCCGACGGTCTTCTGGATTGTCGGCTTTTGATGTGGAATCGAGGTATATGAAAAAATTTGTATGATTTCCTTGCTCCTGCTTTTGATATGGAGAAAAATTCATCGCTTTGGCATTTTGTTTCCTGTATGATGGCAACTGATTAATTAAAGTGAGGTAAGAAAAATACAAGATGACAAAACAGGTATTTCATCTTGACTTTTGTGGAAAGCCGATCACCGTGGAAACCGGGGAAATTGCCAAACAAGCGAATGGCTCTGTTTTGGTGCGCTATGCCGACACGGTTGTTCTTTCGGCGGCGACGGCGAGTGCCCAAGCCAAGGAAGGACTCGACTTTTTCCCTTTGACAGTCAGTTACGAAGAAAAACTTTACTCGGTTGGTAAAATTCCAGGGGGATTTTTACGTCGCGAAGGTCGTCCTACCGAACATGCCACTCTGACTGCCCGTATGATTGATCGTCCCATTCGTCCATTGTTTGCGGAAGGATTTCGAAATGAAGTCCAAGTGGTCAATACCGTTTTATCGGTAGATCCCGATACATCGTCTGAAATGGCCGCGATGCTTGGCGCATCATTAGCCCTTTGCATTTCAGACATTCCCTTTGGCGGTCCGATTGCGGGTGTAAAAGTTGGCTTAGTGGATGGCGAGTTTATATGCAATCCAAGTGTAGAACAAGCCGAACGCTCTACGATTGATTTAACTGTAGCGGGAACAGCTACAGCTCTCAATATGGTAGAAGCAGGGGCAGATGAGGTAAGCGAAGAAGTGATGCTCAATGCCTTGATGTTTGGCCATGAAAAAATTAAAGAACTTTGCGCTTTCCAAGAACAGATCATTGCTGCTTGTGGCAAACCAAAGCGTGAAGTCGTATTGTATGCACCCAACCCCGAATTGGAAGCAGCGGTGCGCGCTGAGTTTGAAGCTGATATTCGCCAAGCTGTTTCCATTGAACAAAAACTAGAACGTTATGCTGCGATCGATGCGTTAATCGATGCGGCTAAAGATAAATACGCTTCGTCTGAGTTTGTCTTGGAAAAAGATAAACCCGAAGTCATCAAGCAAGTGGGAAAAATTTGTCGCAGCATTGAAGCTGATGAAGTGCGTCGCTTAATCATTGAAGACAAAATCCGTCCTGATGGTCGAGCCATTACTCAAGTGCGTCCCTTAAACTCCCAAGTGGATTTATTGCCTCGCGCCCATGGTTCAGCTATGTTTACGCGTGGAGAAACGCAAGTCATTTCCATCACTACGCTAGGCGCACTTAACGAAAGTCAGCTCATTGAAGATGTTACCGAAATGGATAACAAACGCTTCATGCATCACTACAATTTTCCTCCCTACTCGGTAGGCGAAACAGGACGAATGGGATCTCCTGGTCGTCGTGAAATCGGGCATGGAGCCCTTGGAGAACGGGCTCTTTCGAAAGTGTTGCCTTCCGAAGAGGAATTCCCCTATACCATTCGTACGGTAGCGGAAGTCACTGAATCCAATGGATCTTCCTCTCAAGCGTCTATCTGTGCTGGAACAATGTCCTTAATGGCGGCTGGCGTTCCCATCAAAGCCCCTGTAGCGGGCATTGCAATGGGCTTGATCATGGATGAAGACACGGGTCATTACACCGTCTTAACGGATATCCAAGGTCTTGAAGATCACTTTGGGGATATGGATTTTAAAGTGGCTGGCACTAAAGAGGGCATTACGGCTCTTCAAATGGATATCAAAGTACGAGGAATCACGCGCGAAATCTTTGAAGAAGCGTTGGGCCAAGCTCATGTAGCGCGCGAGGAAATCTTGGCTAATATGATGGAAGCCATTTCTGAGCCTCGTAAAGAGCTTTCTCCTTATGCTCCAAAGATCGCTCAACTCAAAATTAGTGTAGATAAGATCAAAGATGTCATTGGTCCAGGTGGTAAGAAAATCAATCAAATCATTGCCGAATGCGATCAAGTCAAAATTGATATCGATGATGATGGTTCTGTGGTTATTTACCATCATGATCAATCTGCGATCGATAAAGCGCGTCAGATGATTGAGGAGATTTGTCGCGAAGCCAAAGTTGGCGAAGTGTATGAGGGAAAAGTCGTTCGAGTGGAGAGCTATGGTGCTTTCGTCAATCTCTTTGGAAAGACAGATGGTTTGCTTCATGTATCCAACATCAGCTGGAATCGCATCGATAAAGTGGAAGATGTCTTAAAAATTGGCGATGTGATTGATGTTCAAGTCATTGAAATCGAAGATGGAAAAGTTAAAGTCTCCGCCAAAGCCCTTCTTCCCAAACCGGCCGATTGGAAAGAACCAGAGCGTAAACCACGCAATAATAATCGCGATAATCGAGCGCGTCGTTCCAATGGAGATCGTCCAAAACGGCCAGAATCTTCTAAATCAGAATCCTAATAGGAAAAGAACCAAGAGCTGGAGGAGAAATCTTCTGGCTTTTTTATGATGAGTAGGGCCAATCATGGTGAATTTTTGAGCTGTGTTAAAATAGCCTATAAGGGATAAAGGGAAAAAATAGATCGTTTTAAGACAAATTTTTCCCTATTTTCTCTCTTTGAAAGCAATCTTACACTTTGTTTTTTGATAGATCTCATCGAGTTCTAAACTGAATATGTTACTAATTTTTTATAGTTTTTTCATTTAACAAGCCAATAGACAAAAACGCTCCCTTTTAAAGGCGAAGTTTTTCTTTGAGTCAAGAAAAGACAAGGTGTAGATATAAGGATAAGGAACATTTATGGTGAATTTTCAACCTCTTGCGAATGCCTCATATAACGAGTTCAAACACGATCTTGAACGTTTAGTCGCGGTGGAATCCGTTCGCGATGTCGAACATGCCGCTCCTGGAGCCCCTTTTGGACCGAAGGTAAAAGAAGCCTTGGATACCTTGTTAGATATCGCCAAACGCGATGGCTTTGAAACTCAAAACTACGATGGCTATGCCGGTCTCATCACTCTTGGAGATGGCGAAGAAAGCGTGGGTATTCTTGGTCACTTGGATGTTGTGCCCCTAGGAGAAGGCTGGCAACACGATCCTTTAAAACTCAGTGAAGAAAATGGCTATTTGTTTGGTCGTGGAGTTTTGGATGATAAAGGGCCTCTTTTAGCTGGATACTATGCTCTAAAATTAGTACGCGATGCTGGCATTCCCTTAAAGCGTAAAATCATGCTTATTGCAGGTACTGACGAAGAAAGTGGAATGGGGGGCATTAAAGAATATGTCAAGACTGGTCCTATCCCCACCATGGGCTTTACTCCAGATGCAGACTTTCCAGTTATTTATGGAGAAAAAGGCAATTTACACATTACGTTGGATAGCGATGCGCCCACGATCATTCAATCTTTTAAAGCTGGAGAGCGTCCGAATGTGGTCATCGCCAAAGCCAAAGCGGTATTGAATACCAATCAGTTTGATTCGCCTCTCTTTGACTTTTTCCTCCGCACTAACGGATTAAAAGGTCATGGAGAAGTCAAAGATGGCCAAGTCCATTTGGAAGTAGAGGGCAAAGCAGCTCACGGCTCTGTTCCTTACCTTGGAGTCAATGCGGCGGTTTATTTGCTCAACTACATTGGCCAAGCGTATGATGATAAGTTAGCCAAAGACCTTTATTTCCTTTTACAGGACTGGAAAGGGACACCAGAAAATATCGATATCAATGGCGTATACATGGGTTTTTTAACCCTCAATCCAGGCGTTTTAACCATTCAAGATGGCCATACAAGGGTTCTCATTGACATTCGCTATCCCAACGACACTACACCTGAAAAAGTGCTCAATGGCTTTGAAGAAGCCTGTGCGGCTTTAGAAACACCCATTCTTCCTGCGATTGAGTTGAGTGGAAAACCACTCTTTGTGGATCCCAATTCAGATTTGGTTAAAAACCTCATGGCCTCCTATGCGCAGTATTCTGGGGATACCTTCTCTCCTGCCATTACGATTGGCGGCGGAACCTACGCCAAAATGTTTGATAACTTTGTGGCGTTTGGGCCCGAAAAGCCTTGGGAAAAACCACCCAAAGATATGAAAATTGGGGGATGCCATGAAGCGGATGAAGGCATTGCTAAAAAGGCTTTGCTTGAAGCCATTGCGATTTATGCCGATGCTATCGTTCGTTTAGCCAATCAATAAATTTTCCACGGATAGAAATGGATTGGAAAAGATTAAAGATTTTAGGAAAGGATGATTCAACGGAATCTTGGCGTTGAATCCATAAATACAGTATGAGAATGCGCAGAATTCCCCAAGCGGTGGAATACTTATCCAAAAGCCCTGCTCATGTCCAAGATCCAGCCACGAAAGCTGGACATTGGAAAACCAATGGCGAAGTCCTTCACCTTGAAATTGGGTGTGGAAAAGGTGGGTATTCCGCAGCGCTTGCTGCGATGCATCCCGATGAAACCTTTGTCGCTATTGAACGCAACGAAACCGCTGCGGGCTTGGCTGCGCGTAAGTTTGACGAAAGCCAACAAAAGAACTTGTTTTTAATTCATGGAGATGGCTCGTTTTTAGGTGAGTGGTTTGTAAATGGAGAAGTGGATGTCTTACATCTCAATTTCTCCGATCCCTGGCCTAAAAAGCGCAATGCAAAACGGCGTTTAACCGCTCCTTCTTTTTTAAAGCAGTATGCACAAATTTTAAGCGCTACGGGATCCATCATAATGAAAACCGATAATCCCTCGCTTTTTGAATATTCTGTGTTGGAATTTTTAAACGCGGGCTTTATGCTCGAAGAAATCAGTGTGGATTTTCGGCGGGAGGAACACCCAGAAGATCCATTAACTGAATATGAACAAAAATTTGTACTCGCTGGGCATCCAATTTATCGCTCGGTATGGAAAAAAGGTGACTTATATGAAAACCTTGCAAACAATTGATGAAGTCAATACACAAAAACAAAGTACCAAACCAACCGTCTTTTTGTGGTCGGCCAATTGGTGTCCTGATTGCCTGTATTTAATGCCTTATTTGGATACGCTTGAAAAAGCCAATCCTGATATGGACTTTTACAAACTCGATCGCGATCAACTGCTCGATGAAGCCATTGCTCAAGAAATTCTTGGCATTCCTTCTCTTGTGGTGTATGAAGAGGGGAAAGAAAAGGGACGTTTTGTCTCGAAACTTCGTAAAACCCCTGAAGAAATTCAGGCTTTCTTGGATTCTTTAAAGAAGTAAGACCTGGATCGCCTAGCCCTTGAAAGGAGGTTTTTCTTGTGGGATTTAAAGATCTCATGAAATCGTTTCTCTATGAGAGCGTAGAAGACGATGACGAGGAAGAATATGAAGAAGAGGAAGAGGAAGTGATTCCTTCTAAACCTCGTTTGAATACTCGTTCCCGAAGAAAACAAAAACAAGAAGATGTTGAAGAACCTAAGGTGCAAACCACATCTATGGCTTCCCCATCTAATTACAACCCATATGCCAATCAGGAAGTGTATCCCTCCCAAGAACTGTATACACAACCAAAAGTAACTTATCCTGCCAATAGCCAAGGGCAAGGGCGTTCACGCATTGATGTTCGTGCGGAACAGGAACCCCCACAAACTACCCCGACCCAAAAAAGTCGGACTCCTTTGCCATCAAGACGAGGCAATCGGCAAAACGTGCAACCACGTCAAGAATACTCCACTGTCATTTCTCCTATTTTTGGCAATATAGCAGATGAAGAAAAAAATCCTAGAGCCGTACATGATGCCATCAATTTACCTAAATCCATTGAACCAGGTGGAATTGGGCAAATTATTTCCCCAATGTATGGAGCCACTACATCTACTTCTCAACCCGTTTCACCCATTATTCATATTCAATCCACAAGTGCTCTGGCTCAGCCTGTACCCGAACAAGAACCGCAAACAAAATCCGTAGCTTCTCGGAAGAATAATGTCAATCGGCAAAAAACACTCAGTGCTCCTTCTAAACTCAAAAAGGCTGCACCCAGTCAAGAAAAACGGACCCAATCCACTCAATCCATGACGCAAATCATCTCTACTCGTCCTCAAGCGATTCGTCAACAAATGGAAGCCAAACAAATACCATATGAAGAAGTGGAAGAGTATGAAGAAGTAATCAGTCCTTCTTATCAAAACGGACATCTGGCCCACCCCGAAATCTTAGAAGAAGCTTTAGAAGACATGGATCTTCAAGAAAGAGCCGATCAAATCGCAAATGAACATTTAGCTTCTCAACCTGTTCAAGTCGAAGAAGAGATTGAGGAGGTTAAAACAACTCCAAAACCAGCTCGCTATCTTGATCTTTCGAGTTATCTCTCGCGAGGATCAGCGAAATCCAAATCGGCCAATAGTGACAAGAAAAAGAAATAATCCTACATTCTAGGCCTGCCTTCTTAATGCCTTTTGAGAAGACAGGCTTTATTCTTAACGATGGAAAATATTTTCCAGCAGCTCTAAAAATGAGAACAAGCGAAACTTGGGATCCAAGTTTCGCTTGATGAAAAGAAAGGTCAATTGATTTATGAGAATTTTCTTTACCGGAATTAAAGGAACGGGCATGGCCGCTCTTGCTGAAATTTTGCATGAACTTGGATATTTCGTAACTGGTTCCGATATTACAAAATATGTTTTCACCCAAGACGGTTTAGAGGACCGTAACATCGAAATTTTGCCTTTTGATGCCAATAATATTCAACCTGGCGATACGGTGATTGCCGGATTAGCTTTTAGTCCCGATCATCCAGAAATCGCTCAAGCCCTCGCCATGGATGATGTAAAGGTGTATTGGTACAACGAATACCTTGGAAAACTTCTAGAAGACTACACTTCCATTTGCGTAGCGGGATGTCATGGTAAATCCACTACCACTGGAATTTTAGCTCAAACCTTAGAAAGCTATGAACCAACTGGATTTTTGATCGGGGATGGACATGGACATATGCCTAAAGAGGCAAAATATTTTGTTTTAGAATCGTGCGAATTTAAGCGTCATTTCTTGGCCTATCATCCCGATTATGCTCTGATTACCAACATCGAATTGGATCATGTGGATTACTACAAAGATTTAGACGACTATATCAGTGCGTTTCAAAGTTTTGTCAATCAAGTTAAAAAGAAATGCGTCATTTTTGGAGATGATCCCTATCTCAAAGATTTAAATTATCCTGTTCCCGTTGTCACTTATGGTTTAAATGAAGGAAACGATTATCGAGGAATTCATTTGGTGGAAAATGAAGAAGGCTCTAGGCTCTCGGTCGAAAAAAACGGGCAAGTGATTGCCGATTTAACCCTTCATGAATCAGGGTTACCCTTTGTATGGGATGCCTTAGGGGCTTTTGCGATGGCCGTAGAGCTAGGTATGGATCCTAAAAAAGCCGCAGCTCAAATTGCTGATTTTCAAGGAATTGCACGCCGCTTTGTCATTGAAGAGTGCAATGGAAGCCAATTGATTGATGACTATGCTCATCATCCCACTGCGATTCGTCAAATGATCCGCTCTGTACGTAAACGGTTTCCAGATCAAAAAGTGATCGCTCTTTATAAACCCGATCGCTATTCTCGGTTGCAATTTTTCTTGGATCGCTTTGCGCAAGCTCTCAACACGGCGGATGCAAGTGCAATATTGGATTTTGATACTAACGCAAAACCGGAAGATGAAACCATTACCGTCACCATTCAAGATTTATTGGATCGTTTAGACAATGGACAATTGTTAGCCATTGATGAAAAGAGTGCTCAAACTCTAGCGGCTATGGGGCCTGCCGTTTATTTGTTCATGTCGAGTAAAAATATTTATCTCTTAAAAGAGTTACTTAAAAAAGAGCTTTAAATCTTCTTTCTCAATCTTTTCAAGCAGTTCTTAGTTCTTTCTAAGACTGCTTTTTTTGTGAAGAGTGTAAAGAAAAAGGTAGACTTGTTTTGGACGTATGAAAAAGTTTTCAGTCAATAAAAGGCGGTTTATTTCTAAGTGCTATAATAAAGCGGAAACAGACCGTTTTTGTTTGCTAGAAAGGAATTTTATGACAGTCAATTTAGACGTTCTAATGTATCTTGCCCGTATTGCACTGTGTGTAGCGGGTGTGATGGCGCTGATCTATTTGTGCTTGATGTTCAAATCGGTAATCGCAACTATGCAAGAACTTCAAGAAACATTGAAAGTAGTCACCCTTGACCTCACGAAGCTAGAAAGCCCACTCGATACATTAGGACAAGTTTCCAAAACCGTAGACTCTGTGCAATCGTCGGCTAAACAAGCCGCTATGGGTGCAATCCAGGTCTTCTCCCAAGGCACCGAGAAATTGGGCAATAAGCTTAAAGATTCATCGGCTGCCAGAAAAAATTCGGCTGAAAACAAGGTGCAATCTGAGTTGCAAGAAGTCACTAAGGATCTGAATAAGATTGATGAAGACTTGGATAAAATCCTTCCAAACGAAAAGCCACAGGCTTAACTATCTTTTTTAAATGGGCCTAAAGCTCATTTCTTGATCCAAAAAACCACAGACAGACTTCCTAAAAATCCTCTTTTCTTCTGGCAGAGTCCTCTCGATCAAGAAATATTTTTGGAAGTTTGTCTTTGTTTGACCTTTAGATGTATGCGCTTACTCTTAATTTAGGCATTTTAGGCTTAATGAGCGTTTAGTGTATACAACTGTTCTTCTTTTTGCTTGCTGCGTATTTCCCATAGCTTTTGAAGAAAAGAGAAAAGAAAGGATATGCTCGCATTGACCAAGCAAAAAGACCACTTTATCTTTTTCCGGCTAAGTTTGAATGGCAATGCGAGCAGTCCCCTTCTATGAATGACGAAAAAAATTTGAATGAAACCACAGCCAATCTAAGTGATGAAGTCGTTTCTGTGGAAAATTCCTCGGGTGAATTCTCTGAAACCCCTATTCAATCTTTATCTTTAGAAACTTCTGTAGAAGAATCTGCCAATGAAGAAAAGACAAGTGAAGCCCCTTCAAGCCCAGAATTCAGCCCCATTTCAACCCCCGTTGAAGAGACCAGCCTCGTAGAGGAAAACACAAAAGAACCTGCCAAAGAAGAGGCAGCAAAGGAAGAAGATACCAAAGAAGAACCCACTTCAGAAGAAAAGGTGGAAACGGATGCCGATGCCCGTGCTGCAGCGATTGACGAAATGGAAAAAGCGAGTCAAAAAGCTCTAGAAGCTATGCGTGAAGCGGGAAATGCTAAGAATGATGAGGTCATTGACGATGCTGAGAAAAAACTCAATGACATCTTTACCCAATTCAAAGAATGGATGCAAACTAACTCTCATCCGGATCGCGTAAAAGCGGAAATGAAACAGGTAAGCGACAGTGTCACTAATCTTTTAAACAAAACCCGTGATGGAGTTATCGAAGTTTCCCAAAGCGAGCAGTTTAAGCAAACTATGGAATCTGGAAAAGATTTCGTAATTGGAACAGGAGCTATGATCGCTGATGGACTTCAACATGGATATGACAAGTTGTTAGAAATTCCTGAATTTAAAAAAGCTGCTAACTTTGTAGAAGAAAAAGTCGATGATCTGCGTCGTTCCGAAACGCTTAAGACTTTAATTGATCGCTCACAAGAAGGAATCAATCAACTCAATAACACGATTTTTAGTGGACTTAAAGCATTCTTCTCTCCTGCTAAAGACACAAAATCGACTTCTACAACGACTACAGCTACAAAAGTGATCTTACCTGATTTACCCGAAGATCCTGATGAATCCGAAACTAGTGGAGACGAAAATAAACAATGAAGCGAATCACCATTTATGATGTAGCAAAAGAAGCCGATGTCTCTTTGGCTACAGTCTCTCGAGTCATTAATGATTCCAATGTGGTACGCGAAGATACGCGCCAGCGCGTACAAGAAGTCATCGAAAAATTGGGCTATAAACCCAACGCGGTTGCCCAAGGTTTGGCTTTGTCCAAAACCACGACAGTTTCCATTGTCATGTCTGAAAAACTGTTGGCTTACAATGCTAAGATTTTGAATGGCTTAATGGATGTCGCCAATATTTATCACTACAATGTCATGTTTCATACCACTTCAAAGGGAATTTCTAAAATGCAAGATGTCATTGAATCCATCATCAAATCCCGTGTGGATGGGGTGATTTTGTTTAATGACAACTTTACTGAAGACGAAATGGTCGTTTTGAATGAATATAAGATTCCAACTGTCATCGTGGGAAGCCAATTTGAAGGCAAACGTCACGATCATGTCGGCAATGTCTATATTGATTTTGAAAAATTAGCCTACGACTTGGTGAAGGATTGTTTCGCACGAGGCATTGAAGATATTGCTTTAGTGGAAGATAAACTCAATTTGTCTATGATGAAACAAGTCAAAGCCGGTATGGAGCGGGCTTACAAAGAAGCAGGAAAGACCTTCGATAAGGTTTTAACTTACAACGATACCTATAACACCAGTTATGAGTTCTTTTCTGATTACTTCTCCAATCACAAACCACCAAAATTTGCGATTGCCTTGCGCGATTCTCAAGGCATTGCTATGCTCAATGCGGCCAAAGAGCACAACTTGCGCGTTCCAGAAGATTTCGAAATTCTCACTATTTTGGACTCAAAATACTTGCCCATGATGCGTCCTGGTCTTTCAGCCTATAACATTCCTGAATACGATATGGGAGCTATTGCCATGCGCATGTTGACCAAGATGTTGGTGAACAATGAAGAAGTTGAACGCAATATTACCCTTCAAACGAGTAAAATCGAACGGGATTCCACTCCTAATATTTAATCGAACAAGGCTGTTGGTTTTTGATCAGCAGCCTTTTTTGTGCCTTTTGAGTTATCCAAGAAAAGATAAGGCTTGTTCTCTAAGTAAGGAAAATAGATCTGTTCAATTATTTCAAGAAAATGACAAACAAAGAAAGTGCTTTTGGTGGTCGAGCCACAAAAGAGGAAAGAGGGATTGTTGTAAGATGAAAGCATGGAAATCGTATTTAACCAGTTAAATGAGGCCGTCCTCCCTCATGATTATGAGAGAGATTACATGACCATTATGGAAAAAACGGTGGCCTTGCTTGGACGAAGCGAAGATTTAGTGTGTTCAGTGATTTTTTGTTCCCCTAAACAAATTCATGAAATCAACCAAACCTATCGCCACATTGATCGCCCTACAGATGTGATTTCTTTTGCTCTGCAGGACGATTCTAACAATATCTTCATTGAGGAGGAAGAAAACGAACTTGGGGATATCTTCATTAATACCCAAGCGATTGAAGATCAAGCCAAAGAGTATGGTCACTCGCCCCGTAGAGAGTCGTGTTTCTTGTTTTGCCATGGACTGTTGCATTTGCTTGGGTATGATCACATGACTAAAGAGGATGAAGAGGTAATGTTTGGTTTACAAAAGGAAATCCTCCATGGTGTGGCTGAAAAATAGATTTCGCTACGCCTGGGCGGGCATTCGTTATGGTCTGGTGAAGGATAAAAGCATTCGTTTACAATGCATTTTGGGCTGTTTGGCCATATTAGCAAGCATCTTTTTTCATATTTCGTCACAGAATTGGCTTTGGATTGGATTAGCCATCACCCTTGTCATCATGGCGGAAATCTTTAATTCATGTATTGAAAAAACTGTGGATTATATTTCACTTGAACGAAATCCAAAGGCAGGAGTGATCAAAGACATGGCAGCAGGAGCCGTTTTAGTGGCTTCTCTTTTTGCACTTGTAGTCGCCTTGATCATTTTATTTCCTCCTTTTCTTTCTTGGATTCGAACATTTATATAGGAGTAATACGCATGGAACCTTTTAAATCTGGCCTTATTGCTATTGTTGGTCGTCCCAATGCAGGGAAATCGACCTTGATGAATTCGTTGCTAAAAGAAAAAGTTGCCATCATGTCGGATAAACCCAATACTACGCGGAATAACATTGCTGGGATTTTGACGGATGACACGACACAATACGTTTTTATGGATACTCCAGGGATTCATAAACCCCAACAAGAGTTAGGCCGCGTTTTAAATAAAAATGCCTACATTGCCATGGAAGATGCAGATGTCGTAGGATGGATCATCGATGTAACCCAATCTTTTGGTTCAGGAGATGAATTTATTCTCAATCGTTTAAAAACGCTCAATAAACCCATTGTTCTTTTGGTGAATAAAGTCGATAAACTGAGCAAGGAAAAACTTCTCAAACGATTGACCTATTGGTCCAATCTATATGATTTTGCTGATATTGTTCCTCTTTCAGCTTTAAAAAAGGAAAATCTTGAGGAAGTGTTAAGTGTTTTTCGTGGGTACTTGCCCGAAGGACCCGCACTGTATCCTGCTGAAATGAAGAGTGATCATGGCTTAGCCTTCCAACTCTGTGAAATTGTGCGCGAAAAAGTTCTTCAAAAGACCCATGAAGAAATTCCTCATTCAGTCGCCGTCTTGCTTGAAAGCTATGAAGAACTCGAAGGAAAAGTGTATTTATCCTTCCTCATCATTGTCGATCGTGATTCCCAGAAGGGTATCTTAATTGGAAAAGGTGGCGACATGATTCGAAACATTCGCTTGAGTGCCCAAAAGGAAATCAAAGAAAAGCTCAAAAAACCAGTAAATATGGAGCTCTATGTGCGGGTGGAAAAAAACTGGCGCAATCGAGAATCTAAACTCAAAGAATTTGGTTTAGATGAGTTGTCCGAATAGGCTATTTTTCTAGAAAAAATCCCTTATATGAAGGGATTTTTTTCGTTTACTTACTCAATCAAGGACAATAAAACTAAAGGAAAGGGAAAAGAACAAAAGTAGGAACGGTTAGGAAAAAAATGGATGAAAAAAGCGTTGTAGAAGGCCTCGTTTTACAAGTTATCGATTATCAAAACAACGATGGGATTCTTCACATCTTGACCAAAGATCAAGGAGTAGTGAGTCTCTTTGCCCGAGGAATTCAAAAAGAATCGTCAAAAAATCGTCGTTTGGCGATGCCCTTTACTAAGGTATCTTTAAACTATGATCCACGCTATTCGAAAAAGATGTTGTACTTGATCAATGGTAGTGTTCTCGCTTCTTATTGGAAAGCGATGGATTCGTTAGTAATGCAGACAATCAACGCCATCGTGACGAATTTAATGGAACGTTATAGTGGAACACCTTTATGTTATGAGTGCTTAGAAGCGATGTGGAGTGCCTTTCATCAAGGGAATTTTTCCCTAGGAATTCTCATGGCGAGCTTTTTAGTAAGCGATGTGTTAGCGGAAGAAGGAACGTTAATGAATGTGGATGGTTGCATGAAGTGTGGAGCGACGAGTCAATTGGCTGGGCTTTCCTTTGAGAAAGGGGGATTTGTCTGCGTCCATCATATCGATTTACACACTCTAGTATGGACTAAAGAACGTTTATTGCAATTGCGTCGTCTAGTTAAAGCCATTGAAGCCTTACGCCAATTGGATTTGCGTCTTGAAGCCAATCGTCTTTTAATGCAAAAAGCCAGCGAAAAATTACAGACTTTTTCTTGGGATCTCGAATTTTTTTTGATGTTAATGGATTGGTATTGTTGGTTCCAAGCCACTTCTTTGCCGAGTGTCGATTTTCTAAAAAAACTCTATCAAAGGCAGAAAAACTCCGTGAGTCAAGAAATTTCTACATCCCCTCTTTTGCCAAGTGAAAATAAATCGTAGAAAACGTTGTTTTCAAATGATCATTTCTTCATAAGGAGATCTAAAAAAAGGCTTGTAACGAATTTTTTCTGAGATTCGTTGCAAGCCCTTTTAAAAGTCCTCTTCTAAAAGAATTAATTTTTAAAATTAGTGGATTCTTCTTGGGATTCTAAAATTTTAAGAACCCCTTGATAAATTGAGGAAGGAAACGCCGGACGCAAAGAAGATAGATCCACTGGTTCTATTGGATCAAGCAAAGTAGAGCGATCCACTTTAATTTGGTTGATCCGACGTTTCAACTTCTCTTTTTCTTTAGCACTTAAGGAGGCCTTTTGAGAGATGAGTTCTAACATTTCGTTTAAATCGCCTAAAAGTTCTTGTTGGCAAAGGGGAGAAACTCCTTTCTTAAGAAAGATAAGTTCTGTTTGGCATAAATTGAAATACCATTTTAAATATTCGCTCTCAAATGGGCTTAACCGATCTTCATACAAGACAAAGATGCGATTGACCTGCCCTTGACAGGCTAAATCCATAAGATATTGCAGTCCCTTTCGTTTGGAATCGAGTCCTGAAGCCACATCAGTAATAATTTCCGGATTAGTTACATGATAGGGGTCAGTAGCGAGCTGTTCAATCGCCTTTACTTGAGCACTCAATTGGCCCTCTTGTTTTTCTTGGCTAGAAGAAACACGAGCGTAAAAAAAGTCTTTTAATTCCTTTTCTTGGGCCGCAAGCCCACGTTCGGTGACCAAACGAATGACTTCTTCTCGTGGAATAGCGTAATCGCCACTCGGTAAACGAAAGTAATCGATCGTCCCGCGCCTACACCAAAAATAGGCTGTTTTATGATTCAGGTTCAGCATCTTAGATACTTCGCCTGTTGAATAATAATCCTTTGTCAATTCGGATATGCGAATCATAGAAATCCTCCAAAACCCCAAAAAAATTAAATGCATTAAATAAATTGTCGCTTTACAATGCACTTTTTTTTTCAAAAACGCAAAGAAAATTCTTCAATTCAAGAAAAAAAACAATAAAAAATATTGAAAAAAGGGATACAGGCATGATCAATCGTATTGTTGTCCTTCAAAAAGGAAGTTGTCAATATCCCTCATTTTGAGTAGATATTTTTATTAAAAGAAAATTAAATTTTTTACTGCACTTCCTTCTCTCCTCTAGGATTAAGAATCAAAAAGGACAAAAGAAAAGAAGAAGTTTGCTGTGTCTTTCTTTAAAAGGCCACCAATTAACTTCTTCTTTTAGGCGCAGGATTTAGAAAATGAGACCTATTTGGCTTTGTCTTCTACTTTTCCTGACTTTAAAGCGTTTTCAATAACTTTAGCTTCTGGATCAATGAAGATGGTTTGATAGGTTTTCATGCTGACAAATCCAGGTCCTTTTTTAGGGATACGCTTGAGATTGAAAACTTTCGTGTAATCTACTGGAACACTAGAGGAATAGCGCCCTTTTGAAAACCATGCGGCTAACATCGCACAAAAGCGAATTTGGGCTTCTGTGGGGTTTTCACTTTGCAATAAAACATGGGAACCATGGTAATCCTTAACGTGAAACCATAAATCATTTCGTCTTGCCAATTGCCAAGTGATGTATTGGTTTTGAAGGTTATTTTTTCCGGCATATATCAGGGCTTCACCCATTCGTAAGCGAATCACATGAGGGACTTTCTTTTGACTCTTTTTTCCACGCATGGAGGTAGAAGGTAAGCGCAAAATATGCTTCTGGGCTAATTCTTGTCGCACTTCCAAGACATCTTCCACACTGCAATAGTTGAGTTGTTCTTTGAGTGTTTGAAAGTATTCGAGTTGGTATTCACACGTTTCGATTTGGTCTTGCAACATGGCAATTCCTCGCTTCATTTTATGGTATTTTTTATAAAATAAATTGGCATTGTCTTTGATCGAATAACGCATATCTAAAGGAATCTCAAGCATCCCATCTTCTTCAAAGGAAGGCAAAGAAACTACAGGTGTTTTTGGAATGTCCAGGTTGGCAAAGAGTACATCACCATATTGGCGATAGCGATCATATTCTTGCGATTCTTCAAGCGATTGTAAGAGCTTAGGTAATTTTTTAGAGAGCTTTTGAATTTCCCGATCAACGGCTTTAAATACATCGCCACACTGTATAGCAATGCGCTTTTTGGCTTCATCTTGTTCGAAAAGAGTTTCAAGCCCTTCCATCAAAGGAAAAACATTTGGTGTTTCTTTCGATTCAAGATGCAATAAAGGTAAGCAGTGAAAATCTTTACTATAGCGATAAAGAGTCGTAGATTGTTCAATTTGGTCGATAATATCGGCATAATTTTGTCCTTGGTGTAAACGATAGAGCACTTCTCGAGACAAAGAGGGAGAAAATCCTTCGATTTGGCTTACAAGTGATTGGTCTATATCGAAGGGACCTGGAGCAAGAGGGGAATAACGTATAGGCTTTTGTGGAAGTGTATAGTCGGCTCCAGGATGAAGTAGCCTTTTGGAGTTTTCAAAGACGGGGATGCGTTTTAAGCAGTCAATGATTTTTTGGCTTTTCGCATCTACTAAAATTAAATTGGCATATTTCCCCATCATTTCTGCGTATAAATCATATTCGGTCCGATCGGCAAATTCATCACTCGCTACAATGCGAAAACGGACAAGGCGATCAAAATCTATTTGGTCGATGGAGACAATGATGCCTTGCGAAATTCGTTTCCGTAAAAGCATCACAAAACTAGAAGGATTGGGCAATGGCTCTTTGGATTTGGAACACAAGTATAAGCGGCAGGTATTGGAATGAACGCTAATCGCTAAACGAGCACTGCCTAGACCAGGTTTATGTAAAAAAAACAACACTTCATCATCACTTAAACTTTGAATTTTTCCGATCTTGGATCCTTCCCAAGGTTTAAGCATTTCTACGGTGCGGTGAAGTAAAAGTCCATCAAAGGGCATAAAAACCTCCTTTTTCAAAGTAAGACGCAAAATGAGATCAAAGAGAAAGAAAAGCGTTGCAGTTTATTTTCTCTTTTTCCTCCCTAAATCCCTAGACTTTTTAGAATTTTTGCAGAAAGCCTTCTCTCTACCGATCTAAAAACATCTTTCGCCTGACGTACTTTTCAACATAGCCGATGGAAAATAGGGCATTTATTCAACAATTACGCTAAAAAAATTTCATTATCTATAGAAGAATCAAGCATAAAACAGTCAAAATGTTGATTTCTAGTAAAAAATTGAAAGGGGAAACTATGAATCAACCCAAAATCATTTTGTTCAGCGGCCCTTCAGGAGTAGGGAAAGGAACTATTCGTAACTTATTAGATGACGAAGCGCTTAATTTAGTCAATTCAGTAAGTTGGACCACGCGCCAACCACGCCCTGGAGAAATCGAGGGGGTGAGTTATCACTTCGTTACTCCAGAAGAATTTCAGAAAAATTTAGAAGAGGATGGCTTTGTGGAATACTATGCTCCCTTTGCGGATAATTCCTATGGAACGCCTAAAAAGCCCTTGGAAGACTGGTTAGCTCAAGGAAAAAATGTTCTCCTTGAAATTGATGTAAATGGAGCTCTTCAAGTCATGAAGGCTTATCCTGAAGCGGAATCCATTTTTTTGGCTCCCCCTTCTATGGAAGAACTTGAAGCACGCTTAGTGGGACGAAAAACGGAAGATGAAAAGACCATTTTGCGTCGTTTGGAAACGGCTAAAAAAGAAATAGCTTCTAGTCATCTCTATCGTCATGTTGTCATCAATGATGATCCCAACGAAGCCGCTGCTAAAGTGGCCGCAATTATTGCTTCCTAAGTTCGTTGAAACCGATGCGTAAAAGGAAAATTGTAATTTTAAATTGAAAACGAGTCGATTTCCTGACTTGAAGCTAAAAGGCCACAATGGTAAACTGATCCAAGAATCAAGCGTAAGGGAGCGGATCGTCCGCTCCTTTCCACATTTTAGAAGAGTTTTTCCCTTCTTGATTTGCATTTAGACCAATTCTTGGTCTCTTAGCTTTATTCGGGGGGAGTGTCTTGGACCAACCTGATGCGGCAAGAGGCTTATTTTGGGGTACTAGAATAAGCCTTTTTATGTATTGGCCAAAAGCTTGGACAAACTCTTTATTCGATTTCGCATGATAAGGAAGCGTTTGCGAATTCGAATGGTTTTGTTTTCTGCCTGTTTTTAGCCCTTAAGATTTGGACACCTCAGTGAAAGGAGCATGCTCACAGATCGGCAGGCAGATTCACCTAATAGGGCGCCAAATCTTTTTCTTTGGCGTTTTTATGGGCTTAGGCTATTTCAACCCTTTTTTGGGAAGGGATTGAAACGATCGTCTAATGTGAGCGAAGAGAATGGAGAAACTCAAAGCTTGGATTGAACCCCTTCTAGCATCTAAAGGCTGCTCTTTATATGCCTTAGAATGGGACACCTCCATGAAGCCTCCCGTTTTGCGGGTTATGATTGATCGGGAAGATGGAGAGGTGGATTTGGATCTTTGCGCTGCTTGTTCAGAAATTATTTCTGAAAAACTCGATGAAACAGATGCGATTGCGCAAGAATATATGTTAGAGGTTTGCTCTCCTGGAGCTGAACGAGAACTCAAAACAGAAAAACAGATCCAAAAACAACTTGGAAAATATGTCTATATTCAATTTAAAAATCCTGTAGATAAATTGACCGAGGTGACGGCGAAATTGGATGAAATAACCCCAGAAGCTTTACAAATAAGCTTTTTCATCAAAGGTCGTCCAAAAAAATTAAATGTGGAGCAATCCAATATTGCACTAATCAAAAGTGCAGTCAAAATTTAAATATCTAAATATAGAGGAACGAGAATGCCAAAAAAAGCTACAAAAGAAGCCACTCAAGAATCAACAACAAGAAAAAGACGAACAGACCCGAAAAATAAGGATGTGAATCCTTTAAAAGTGTTTTCCCAAATAGGGGATTTCCGCAACTTACCCCAAGATGTTTTAGAAGAAGCGCTTACCGAAGCTCTTGAAAAAGGGTATCGCAAAAGTCATCACTTAGACGAGGCTCGCTTACGTGTTCATTTTGATGAAAATGGTCAGCTCAAAGCCTATCGTTTATGGGATGTTGTAGAAAAAGTTGAAAATGCCGACTTTCAATTGGATGTAGAAGAAGCCAAAGACATTACACCTGATCCAAAAGTGGGACAAGTGCTTGAAGAAGAAGCTGAAATCGATGATTTTGTGCGTGGTGACATTTCTACGGTGAAAAGCGTTATGCTACAAAAAATCAAAGAAGCGGAAAAGAAGGAAATCATTAACCAATACAGCGATAAAGTCGGCGATATGGTCGATGGCATTGTCCAATCGGTCGATGATCGCTTCGTGATGGTTCGCCTAGGCGCTACTCAAGATGGAAAATTACAGCCTGGCGCCACGGATGCCATCATGCGTAAATCCGACCAAATTCCCTCTGAAGAATACAAAGAAGGCGAACATATCAATGTTGTCATCACAAAAGTAGATAAAGAGTCTAAAGGAGCGATTGTGATGGTTAGTCGGGCTGATAATGACATGATCAAACGCCTCTTTGAACAAAATGTACCTGAAATTTATCAAGGTATTATTGAAATTAAATCCATTGCTCGCGATCCAGGACTTCGTGCTAAAATGGCCGTTACCTCCAAACGATCCAACATCGATCCGATTGGAGCTTGCATTGGTCAAGGCGGAATGCGTGTACGCGCCATTTCTCAAGAACTCAATGGAGAAAAGATTGACATCTTCCGCTGGTCGGATGATTTGCAAGAATTGGTGCGCAATGCCTTATCGCCTGCCCAAGGCGTTGAAGTTTTCTTAGCAGAAGACGCAGGGGATAAATTGCCCTTGGATCGCAACAACCGTCGACCTAGTCGCGATCGTAAAGATGATGGCCGTCGTAAAGAAGATCAACGAAAAGTAGTTGTTGCAGCGGTTCCGGCTAATCAATTGTCCTTAGCTATTGGTAAGCGCGGCCAAAATGCGAAATTGGCTTACAAACTGTGCAATACCCGTATTGATATTCATTCCCAAGAAGAACTCACCGAGGCAGGTATTGACTGGAAATCCCTTGTTACTAAAATGCACAAGGAATATGAAGAAAAGAAAGCCCAAGAACGGGCCTATAAGCAACAAACTCCACTCAGTGAAGCTCTTGTTTCGAACTTAGAAATTGGCTACGATGACGATATCTTTGATGAGGCTTCTTTAACGACTCCTGTCAAAAACGTGCAGCCAGCCCCCAAATCTGCCCCAGAAAGCGAAAGCGATATGGAAGCAGCCGCTCGTATTGCCAAAGAAAAACGTCGTTCTTTGTCTGAACGCCGCAATCAAACGTATGTTTCAAAATTTGAAACGCTCGAAACGCCAAAAACAGAGCATCCTACTAAAAAATCGTGGCGTAACAAAGATAAAGATAAAGATGAACGTCGCGTTGAAAAGAAAAAGCCGACTTTCCAAGCCATGCATCCTATTTATACCCAAGAAGAACTCGAAGAGATCGAAAACAACGAACTCGAAGAGGAGCTCAATGCATCTTGGAACCAAGACGATATTGATTACGCAGAATACGATTCCTACTACGACGATGAATATTAGGCCTTTGGCTTGCCTTCTTCCTTTCAATCGTGTGGAAAAAATAGTTTATTGTTGAACCATTTTTTGTTTATTATTGATAGGCATATTCCTTGCGTTTGGAACGGTTCTGCTTCATGTAAGGTAACAACCATGCGAAAAATTCCGATGCGAAAATGCGTCGTCACTCAAGAGCGTTTCCCTAAACAATCGCTTATTCGAGTGGTTCGGACCCCAGAAAATGAGGTTATCGTGGACGTCACGGGAAAGAAAAACGGACACGGCGCATATATCCAGAAATCGATGGAAACCCTTGAAAAAGCCAAAAAGACCAGGGCGCTTGCGCGGGCTCTGGAATGTGAAATTCCTCAGGAAGTGTATGACAAATTGGAGTTGATCATCCGTGCCGGCTGATCAACTCCTCTCCTTAGTCCAGCTTTGTGTGCGTACAGGGCAATTTGCTAAAGGAGATGCGCTCTTACCCTCCATTCAGCGCAGCCAAGCGAAATTGGTTGTGATGAGTGACGCGTGTGGAGCAAACCGCGCTAAAAAAATTCGCGATAAATGCGCATTTTATCACATTCCTCTCCTTGTTTTACCTGCTTTACGCTTCAATGCGATCAGCTCAAAAGTGAATATGGCTGTAGCTGTATTGGATCAAGGCTTTGCGAAAAAGATTTTAGATCTCGCCCAGCACGAAAAGCTGATCGAAGAAAAAACGTAAACTTCTCTTGCCAAATGTCATAAAGCCTTGATATGGTTAACATTCTTGGCTAACGAGGTTATGACTTGTGCGTACCAAACAAGAAAGAGGAATAGGAATAAAACAACAGATGTTTAGGTCCTAGGTGACGCGCATTTGGCAGGCCTTTTCAAGGCCAATTAGAGAAGGATGGTGATCAGATGGCCAACAAGCCAACGACAAAAAAGAAACCGGGAAACAATAAGAACCGCAACAATAAGAATCGTAACAACCGAGGATATACTCCAAAACCACGAATCGAATATCCTAAGGAAATTACTTACTCTTTGCCTATTACAGTAGGACAACTTGCGGAATTGATGAAACGGAATTCTTCTGAACTCATCAAATTCTTGTTCCTTCTTGGAAATATGTCGACGATTAATACCCCTCTAGGGGACGAAGAGATCGAATTGATCTGCGAAGAATTCAAGGTCAAAGCGAATAAAGAGATCATCATTGACGAAGACGACATTGAAGATCAAATTGCTCATCGAGTATTTGATGAAAAAGATTTAAAACCGCGCCCACCTGTAGTTACCATTATGGGTCACGTTGACCATGGTAAAACGACTCTTTTAGACACCATTCGTAATGCTCATGTGGTCAAGGGTGAATTTGGTGGAATTACTCAACATATTGGTGCCTATCAGGTTAGCCTAAATGGACGTAAAGTCACATTTTTGGATACCCCAGGCCATGAAGCCTTTACTGCTATGCGTGCTCGTGGAGCACAAATCACGGATATCGTAGTATTAATTGTCGCAGCGGATGATGGTGTGATGCCACAAACGAAAGAGTCTATTGACCATGCACGCGCAGCTGGGGTTCCCATGGTCGTAGCGGTTAATAAAATTGATAAAGCTGGAGCCAATCCTGAGCGAGTTATGAGCGAATTATCCAATGAAAATGTGGTAGCGGAAGAATGGGGTGGAGATACTATCTTTACTGAAATCTCAGCCCGTACTGGCCAAGGAGTGGATGACTTATTGGAATCCATCTTGTTAGTCGCCGATATGCAGGAACTCAAAGCCAATCCCGATGTAGCTGCATCTGGAACGGTTGTTGAAGCGAAGTTGGATAAAGGACGTGGACCAGTGGCTACTCTTTTAATCCAACAAGGTACATTGCATTCCGGAGACTCTCTTGTAGTCGGAAGTGCCTATGGACGTATTCGAAAAATGACTTCCGATAAAGGAATGGAGCTTAAACAAGCTGGTCCTTCTACTCCAGTGGAAATTATTGGATTAAATGAAGTCCCTAAAGCTGGGGATGTATTCATGGTTTACGATTCCTATAAAAAAGCTGCTGACATTGCTCAAAGTCGTGCTCAAAAGCAAATTGAACAAGAGCGTTCCGCCTCTTCAGCTCGTTCTTTGGAAGATATGGCCCGCTTGATTTCCGAAGGGGATATGAAGGAAGTAAATGTCCTGATTAAAGCCGATGTGCAAGGATCTGCCGAAGCTTTAAAAGCATCTATTGAAAAACTGAATGTAGATACTGTTAAAGTCAACGTTATTCGTTCCACGGTTGGAACGATTACCGAATCCGATATTATGCTCGCTTCCGCTTCCAATGCCATTATTTATGGATTTAATATTCGTCCTACGGCAGCGGTACGCAAAAAAGCCGAAGAAGAAGGCGTAGAAATTCGCTTGCATAATATTATTTATAAAGCTCTAGAAGAACTCGAAAGCTTGATGAAGGGTATGTTGGCTCCTGTTTATGAAGAAGTCATCACAGGTCAAGCTCAGGTTCGTCAAATTTACCGCGCTTCGAAAATCGGTACAATTGCTGGATGCTATGTCACAGATGGAGTGATTAAGCGTGATTCTTCTGTTCGCTTAATCCGTGATGGCATCGTTATCTATACCGGTCGTATTGGATCGTTGCGCCGTTTTGAAAACGATGTAAAAGAAGTCAGTCAAGGCTTTGAGTGTGGCTTGACGATCGAGAACTTTAACGACATCAAGATTGATGACATTATCGAAGCCTTTGAAGACCAGGAAGTTAAAAATGTCGATTAAACAGGACAGAATGGATCAAATTCTTAAAAAGGAAATTAGTCGTATTTTACAATTTGAATTAAAAAATCCAAAACTCGGCTTCGTGACCGTCACAGATGTAGAATGTACCCGTGATATGTCCCAAGCGAAAGTATATGTCTCCTTTTTAGGGAAACAAGAACGCAATGATGCGGGAATGCGCGTGTTACGTTCAAGCAAGGGATTCATTCGTAGCACACTTGCTAGAAACATTAAAGCGAGAAAAATGCCAGATTTGATTTTTGTCCAAGATACCTCTTTGGCCCAGGGTCAAAAAATTGAATCCATTCTTTCCGCTTTACCAAAAGAAGACGCTAACACCTCCGTTTTAGCTGCTGATTCCTCAGAAGACATCAAAGAAGCTGCCCCAGAAGAAGTTTCTTTGGATTCCCTCGAAGCCAAGGCGGCTGTAGATTAAAGGTGTAATGGCTCATTCAAAATCGAAAAAGAAACGCAGAAGGAGACGTCGTCCTTCTGTTTTCTTTATCTTTTTTAAAGCGCTCTTTTATGGAATCAGCGTCTTCATTTTTGGTTTAGTGCTCGAATTGTTTTTGTCGTCCCTTTTACCGGTTTGGCAACAATCGCTCTCCTATCCTTTGCTTTGGTTTTTGCCAGGACTTTTTGCCATCTCAACCTTCTTAGAAACCCTTGTAGATCGCTCTTGGTTTTCTGTGTTGATTTGGCTTTCCCTTTGTGTGGGGCTTGTGTTTACGATGAATCGAGTGTATAAAGATCCACCGGCTCAAATTGCTCAGCTTTGTATGTTACGCGATCATACGATTCAAAAAGCCAATCAACAACAAGCTCCCCTTTTGCCTAATACAGTTCGTCAAATGTATAGTGAAGTTCCTCTTTATTTTGAATCCATCAATGAACAACCTGTGTTATCCGAAAACGATCAAATCGTCATTTCCCAAATCATCAATAATTTGTCGCCGCTTTTAAAGGAAAAAGCGGCGGGAGTCTATTTTTTAAGCCGTGAGACTTTTCGTAATGAACATATGCAAAATTTTGAAGACGAAATTGCTGGCTTTACCCAAATGGAAAACGCCACAATTGTCATTAAAGTGCGTATTGATGAAGCCAATAACTATCGATCTCTTTGCAAGGATGGTTCGGTGCTGGGATTAGATGATCCTTATTCTTATCAAGAAACCATTATTCATGAGTTTACCCATCTTTTAGATGTTCAAACTAAAGGAGCCACAGCTTGTCTCTCTGATCGAGACGATTGGGTAGATTTGTATAATCGCTATCGCTTAGAGCTGGGAGCTTATGCTTCGACAAGCCCTATTGAGTTTTTTGCTGAAGCGGGTGTTTATTACTTTTTGTATCCAGAACTTCTCTATTCAAGATCACCAGAAATTTATAACTGGTTTTCTATTCACGCTTTGAGTAACACTACAGTTGCCCAAAGCTTTTTTTTTTCTTCAAAAATTTCAATCTAAGGAAAACATTAAAAATTTCTTTAAAAAATAGAAAATATATATTTTATTTTTTAATAAAAGCGTTTTCTTTTATGTAAGGGTTTTTAGTCAAGCAAACCAATCCCTATATATGAAAATATATTGTATTTGAATAAGAATTTCATTATTCTAATGTTCATGAATACAAGACCCAACTCAGCAGCGGACTGCATAAACTATCTTGTTTCTCGTTTTCAGTCCCTTTCCTATGTGGAGATAGGGGAGAAAAAACTACACGCTCTCTTATATTTAGCCTTGCGTGAAGGATATGCGATTTTCCGTCGGTCTATTTTTGAGGGAACGTTTGTTTATCTGCCTGAGGGGCCTTTCTGCGTTGAACTTGATGCGATGAATATGACTCAACGCCGTTTGTTTCATGGAGAGTCCGAAATTACTCATACAGCAAAGTTAATTTTGACCTCTGTTTTAGAACAATATGGCACTCTTGATTTACCAGCCTTGGTGGGCCGAATTGAAGAAGATCTCGCTTGGACAAAAGCAAAGTCTTGGTCTTCTGATTCTTGTAATGGGGTTCTCGATCCAAAGTTAATTGAAGTCGACTCCCAAAAAGTCAATGTCCTCAAGTCTCTTTGGTGTATGGACCACAATACGCTTTTAGAAAGCCCTTCTCTTCCCACTGCTTAATCCATGAGAAACGAAATCCAAACAGAAATTTGATCTTAAACGTATAGTTTAAGTTTTTAAAAAAAAATTAAAAAAGTCGAAAAGGATTGAATCCTTTTCGGCTTTTTTAATAAGAAAAAATGCTTAAAAACAAACTAACTTTTTCTTGACTTGTACTCATTCAATTTGGTCTTTTAGGCTTAAGAAGAAAAAAAAAAGCGTTTGATGAAGAAAAAATTTTTTAGTACCATTATTTTTCAATGGCTTGTTTCGTCTGGATGAGTCTGGGAGGATGTTCTAACTCCACTATAAACTTGTGTTAAAAAAATTGACAAGCGAAAATTAAATCTATATAGTATTTAAGATTTTGAAATTTAATATTGTCTAACCCACTTTTATTAAAGAAAATCTGTAGTTGTGAATTATTTAAAAATATTCACAAAAAGTGCTTGCCTATTCCTTTTCGG
>CAZTNF010000004.1:0-34642 GCA_964615295.1 uncultured Erysipelotrichaceae bacterium
AGATAGTCTGTGCTTGTATGAAAGTACAAGAAGTTCATCAGAGAACTGTATGCATTTTGCGGCTGCATATGAACATCGTCATCCTAAACGTAAAAGAAAGAAAATATAGCTTTCTTTTGCGCTTAGGATGACTCAGGTTTTACTTTTCGCATCAATTTTTGTTGTTTTATTACGTGCTGTTGGTGATCAGCGTCATTTTATCGATTTATGTAATCAATCGAGATTCGGATTCCTCCTCTAAACTGTTGTGGGTTTTTATCATCATGGCCTTGCCGGTTTTTGGAAGCTTGCTCTATTTGTTATTTGGAGGGCGAAAAATTCCTAAAGCTCTCATGGTTCAAGACCGTCAAGCCTATGCGGATTATGTAGCCTATGCAGAACAAAATCTGCATACGCTCCAAACCTCAGGTATTCAAGATCCAGCTTTTAAACGGATGACGCATCTCGCTTGGAACAATGGCTTTTTTCCGGTGTATCCAAATTGTGGAACCAAATATTATCCCAAAGGAGAAGACCATTTTAAAGCCTTTATGAACGCTTTAGAGCAAGCAGAAGAATACATCTTCATTGAAACGTACATTATCGATGAAGGTAGCGTTTTAGATGAATTGCTTGAGGTCTTAGAACGCAAAGCGGCCCAAGGAGTCGATGTTCGCTTAATGTACGATGATTTTGGTTGCATTTTAAATTTGCCTGAAAATTTTGATGCTCAATTGCGAAAACGGGGAATTAAAGTGCATAAATTCAATCCTGTGCGTGCGGAACTCGCCATTCAAATGAATAATCGTGACCATCGAAAAACCACGATCATTGATGGCAAAACTGCCTTTACAGGAGGAAGCAATCTAGCCGATGAATATGTCAATCGCATTGAACGCTTTGGATATTGGAAAGACATGGGAATCCAAGTGTTTGGGCCTGCAGTCGAACCATTTGTGATTGCGTTTTTACAAATTTGGAATTATTCTTCCTCGATCACAACACCTTATGAAGATTTCCTTTTGGAACATAAAGCCAATCCCACAAATCCAGATCAAGGCTATGTCCTTCCGTTTTTTGATTCCCCTACGGATAACAAAAATGTAGGTCGTAAGTTCCATCAAAACTTAATCCAACTCGCCAATACCTCTTGTTGGATTACGACCCCTTATTTGATCTTGGATACCGAAATGATTATGGAACTTGAATTGGCTGTTCAAAATGGGGTTGATGTGCGCATTGTGGTTCCAGCCATTCCGGATAAAAAACTAGTTTATGAAGTGACGAAGATCAATAGTGAAATTCTGACTAAAAAGGGAGTCAAAGTATATGAATATACTCCCGGCTTTATTCATGGAAAAGTGACGCTTGTGGATCAAAAGCATGCCCTTTGTGGGACCGTGAATATGGATTTTCGTTCCTATTATGCTAACTACGAGTGTGGAACGTGGATGTACAATGCCCCTTGCATTTCTGAGATTCAAGCTGACTTCGAACACATCTTTTCTCAATCGCGTTTGATAACGCGCGAAGATGCAGCTCAAGTCAGCTGGTGGACTCGACAATATCGTCAGTTTTTAAAGATCTTTTCGCCTTTATTATAGAAAAAGGGCTTGCAACGAATAATCGAACCTTCGAATTCGTTCAAGCCCTCTTTTTTATAAAAAATCAATGTGACAAAGCACTAGTTATGGAATAAGTATGCGTTTAAAACGATCAAGGCCTACAGGCTAGAAATGGATCGAGATATAAGACCCATCGTTTTGGTTATGATTTCTCTCAATTATTTTGCTTAGGAAGTGGGCGAACCATTTTTTCAGGGCGAACAAGCTCATCAAACTGGTCGGCATTCAAAAGATCCAAAGCTAAAACGGCCTCTTTTAAAGACAAATTGTTTTTAAAGGCATATTGAGCCGCTTTTCCAGCCTTTTCATACCCAATGACGGGATTCAGGCACGTCACCAACATCAAAGAATTTTCTAAGTTTTCTTTCGTTTTTTGTTGATTGACTTCCAATCCTTGAAGGCAATGCTCGTTAAAGGAGAGCAAAGCATCGCTCAATAGACGAATGGATTGGTTGAGATCATAGGCAATCACGGGCATGAAAACGTTGAGTTCAAAATTTCCTTGGCTTGCAGCAAAACCAACTGTGGCATCGTTGCCCATCACTTGAACCGCCACCATCGTTAACGCTTCGCATTGAGTGGGATTAATCTTTCCTGGCATGATGGAAGAGCCAGGCTCATTGGCAGGAATAGTGAGTTCGCCAATTCCACAGCGAGGACCACTCGCTAGCCAACGAACATCATTTGCTATCTTCATGGCATTCGCAGCTAGGCCTTTAAGAGCTCCGGAAAAAAAGACACAAGCATCTTTAGAAGTCAAAGAGTGAAAAAAGTTTGGACTGCTTTTGAAGTGAATGTTGGTCATAGTTTCTAAAATAGCGCATACACTTTTTCCAAAGCCTTCGGGTGCGTTGAGACCTGTTCCAACCGCTGTAGCTCCAATAGCCAGTTCGTGTACATAAGGCAAAGCCGATTCGATATGGCGTTTAGAATGCTCAAGCATAGACCGCCATCCGCTGATTTCATCGCTTACGTAAAGGGGAGTCGCATCTTGTAAATGGGTTCGACCAATTTTAATGATGCCCATATTGGTCTTTTCAAGATTCTTAAGAGTTTCAATGCATTGATCCAAAGCGGGAAGTAAACGCTTCTTGGCTTCAATAGATACCATAATATGTAAAGCGGAAGGAAAAGTATCATTGGATGATTGGGAACAATTCACCACATCATTGGGATGTAAAAAGCCTTGACCATACTGGAGATTGGCACAATGCGTGATGACTTCATTGACATTCATATTGGTTTGTGTCCCTGAACCGGTTTGCCAAATGGCTAAGGGAAATTGATCGTAAAGTTTACCAGCTAAAATAGCTTGACAGACTTCAACGATCGCCTCTTTTTGTTTGCGTGTGATCTTTTCCTCTTGAAAGTTCACCACGGCACAAGCCATTTTTAAATAGGCGAACGCCCGAATAAGGGTATGGGGCATTTTTTCCACCCCGATTTTAAAATTTTCCAAAGAGCGGTGCGTTTGGCTCATCCAGCAGGCTTCCGCTGGAACTTTAACCTCCCCCAACACATCGTGTTCGATTCGATAGTCCATTGGTTGGTTCCTTTCTAAACGTGAAACATAAAAAATAATTCTAAAAGCCTTTATCGTTCATAAGGAATAAGAAAGCCGTTTCTGATTCCGTTTTCCTTTCTTTTTTTTAGTTTTTCTTTTGCTCTTCTTGCAAAAAGGAAGGATTTTTCGTATTTTCCCTCAATATGTGTGCAGTGATTTCCGCCTAAAAATCAAGTTTCAAGAAGAAAAAAGAGGAAAGGATAAACTTTCCGTCTTTTTTTTGACCTTTGAAATTTTTCGATTTTGGTGGGTATCCTAAGGCCTTTCACTCGAACAAAAGGGTGCCAAAGAACCAAAGCTTTCCTAATTTTTGGACAAAAAAGTGTCAAAAATTACGTATTTTAGGACAGAGATCCTTCCGAAATGAGAGAAGGAATAATAAAGTTCTTTTTACGAGAGTGGTTGTGTGCCACACTAGGAATTGTACACATAGCTTATTCAAAAATCAGAGATTTTTAAACTAGGCTTTTGATGAATTTTATGGTTTCCTTCCTAAGTTTTTATCGAAATTTTTGGTAAGCTTTTCCGCTTTAAAAAGCGCTTGCTTTTATTTGCTCTAGCCACCTTTATCCAATTGTCAAAAGCGACGAAATCAAATACTAGGAAGAGCGTTTTTGACGGATTCTTGCTTCTCAAGAAGGGGAAGGAATCCAGCATTGTTTTGTTTTTGTGACCTATGAAATTAGAGAATCCCTATTTTTTTGATCGTTCCTATTTTCTTTAGTCTTTTTCAAACTTCCAAATTTATCATGCGTAAAGGGTTCCATGGATTTCACAGTTTTAGCACACTACGATTGCGTAAGACCTTTGTATAATTTTTATATCAATTTTCCATAATATTGCGAAAATTGATCGACAGTATCATTCATTTTAAGGAGTTCAACACTATGCGAATGAAAGAGCGGCTGGAATGTTATATTGACGGCTATTCCATCGCAAATATATACATTATTAAGGATTTCTATCAAGGAGATTCCAAGACTTTCCATTTGAAAGATGAAAGGGGCCAATTGGTCCCACTAACGATTTTAAAGCGGGAAGACTATGGTGATTATATTCACTACGCCTGTTCAATTGATGGAGAGATTGAAGTGGGACGCGATTATCTTCTCTATGAAGAACATGCCCAATTTTGTCCCGCCGTATATGGACATATCGTAAAAACTTCAGAATTTGCCGATAAATATGTCCAATTGGACGAAACCTATGGCTGTACCTATACCCCTGAAAAGACTATCTTTACCACGTGGTCTCCTGTAGCGGTATGGATGGAAGTGGTCTTACATGAGGAAAATGGCGATCGAGTGATTCCGATGCATCGAGAAGAACGAGGAGTTTGGAAGACAACCGTTGAGGAAGACTTACTTGGCACGTTGTATACGTATCGATTTAAAGTCAATGGTCGTATTCAGGAATGCTTAGATCCATGGAATCCCTTTACTGGGATTAATACCAGTGTGTCGCAAGTCAATTCTTTGGACTTATTGAATTTACCTAAAAAAGTGGCGATGCCTACGATGGCTCAGGACACAGACGCCATTGTTTACGAAGCATCTATTCGAGATATGAGTTCGCAAAAAAACGCTGGATTCACCCATCCGCGTACTTTTGAAGCATTCACAGAAGAAAATGACTACACTCGAACTCATCAAACAGGTCTCTCCTATCTCAAAACATTAGGTATATCCCATGTACAATTGATGCCTGTTTTTGATTTTGGCAGCATCGATGAACAATACCCTTCGGTTTACTACAATTGGGGCTACGATCCAATGCAATATCGTTCTTTTGAAGGGATGTATTCTACGGATCCTTACGATCCGGCAAAACGCATTGTAGAATTTGCGCAAATGGTTCATAATTTGCACCAAGCGGGTTTAAAAGTCAATTTAGACTTGGTGTATAACCACGTTTGGAAACGAGAAGAATTTGCATTAGATCAATTGGTTCCCGATTATTTCTTCTTAATGGATGCTATGGGCAACTATTCCAACGGTTCCTATTGTGGAAACGATATTGACACGCGTCCAGCCATGAGTCGTAAGTACTTACTCGATACCACGAAGATGCTAGTGGATGTCTTTGATGTGGATGGCTTTCGTTTTGATTTAATGGGTGTATTGGATTACACCTTGGTTAATGCCATTGCGGAGTATGCTAAGTCCAGAAAAACTGACTTTATGGTTTATGGAGAAGGTTGGGATATGCCCAGCTACGTCCCGAGTGAATTGCGAGCTTCCCAAAACAATCAACATAAAATGCCTTTAGTCGGTCAATTTTCGGATCGCTTCCGAGAAGTTATTCGAGGAAGCAATGATTGGTTAAGTGAAGCGGGATTTTCTAATGGCCACACCGATCGAATTCAAGAAGCAAGACAAGTCGTTGCCGCTTCGGTGTTTGAAAACCGTTATGATGCGCCTTTTAAGGCTCTAAACTATGTCGAATGCCATGACAACCACACGATGTGGGATAAAAATCGCTTTGCCTGCCCAGACCAACCTCGTTCCATTCGAATGAAACGTCAAAACTTAGCTACTGCTATGGTACTGTTTTCGCAAGGCATTCCCTTTATTCATTGTGGGCAGGAATTTGGTCGCACCAAACAAAATCTTGGTAATACGTATAATCGTTCTGACAACTACAATATGATTGACTACCATCGTCGGGATGAGTTTGAACCGGTTTTAGAAACCTTTAAGGAACTTGTAAAGTTGCGCAAAGAACATCCTTCTTTCCGTTTGGATACCAACGAAAAAATTCGCGAAAATGTGCAAACAGATACGATTCAAGACAAAGTGCTGATATATAAAACGACTGATGGCAACGAGCGATTGATGACCTTCTTCAATCCCACCACGGAAACTTTTGCCTACGAATTGCCTGAAAAAGCAAAATTAATCTATGATTCGGAAAAACGCAATCCAGAAGAAATGAGTGTTCTTTCCATTGGGCCAATCAGCACTATCATCGTACAATTACAATAAAATCGTCTACCTAGAAGTTTGATCTCTTCTAGGTTTTTTCATGATCTGAAGTGAAAATTTTTGAAAAAAGAAGATGAAAAAAGCCAATATAAAGCAAGGCCTTTCTTTTTTATAAAAGGAAGATAGTTTTTTTGATTTTGGTTGGGCTATTTTGACATTTATTCCTCTATGGCTACAATAAGAAAAATTCTATTTTCACCTCATCTTTAATTGCTTGAGCAATGGCGTAGAAAGTCAACAACCCCTGACTTAAAATCATGGGCTTATCTCGTTGTTGACTAGCCTAAGTTCTTTAAGAACTACGTCATCAAAGAATATATAGAGGCTTTCGAATAGAATACCAATGCCAAATTTGAAGCCCTGTGCTTTGGGGTTTCCTGATGGGCAGGACAGTGATAAAAAGATAGAAAAGGATGGCGTTGGCGACTTTCCTTTGAAAGAACCTAGACTTTTATGATTGAAGTTAGCCTCGATTGAATAGGCTAGATGCATCATAAAAAGATGGGAGCTGCCTTTTATGACTCAAGTCACGAGTATCCATCCGTATTTTATGAAAAGCCAACGACTTAGGCCAAAGCTAAGACACAGTGAAAAAGCCATGTTTTTTGAGATTAAAAAGGAGGATGACAATGGCACATTTTTTTAAGGAACCATCTCGTACTTTTTCTGAATACTTGCTTGTTCCAGGATACACTGGACCAGAAGACACGCCCGACAAGGTTAGCTTAAAGACGCCCCTTGTAAAGTTTAAAAAGGGCGAAAAGCCAGCACTTTCTTTAAACATTCCCCTAACTTCTGCGGTAATGCAGGCCGTTTCTGGCCCCGAATTAGCCGTTGCTTTGGCTCGTGAAGGAGGAATTGCCTTTATTTTCGGTAGCCAATCCATTCAAAGCCAAGCAGCTATGATTCGTCAAGTGAAAGCCACCAAAGCTGGCTTTACGGGCAGTGATTCGAATGTCTCTCCCGAAAATACCTTGCGTGATGTGATTAAATTACGTCGTCAAACAGGACATTCCACTATGGCCGTTACTGATAATGGCAAAAAAGATGGCATCTTAGTAGGGATTTTGACTTCTCGTGATTTTCGGGAAACCCGTGTGGATTTGGACAACACGAAAGTAAAAGATGTGATGACTCCCTATGACAAATTAATTGTAGGCCAAGAAGGCATTTCCCTTTCGGAAGCCAATGATATCATCTGGGATCATAAACTCAATCAATTACCAATCGTAGATGATGAACGTCATCTCAAGGCATTTGTCTTCCGTAAAGACTATGAACAACATAAAGAACATCCCGATGAAGTTTTAGATGCTCACAAGCGTTACCTAGTTGGGGCAGGAATTAACTCCCGTGACTATAAAGAACGCGTTCCCGCCCTTGTGGAAGCAGGTGCCGATATTTTAGTCATTGATTCTTCTGAAGGCTATTCCTGCTGGCAAGCGGAAACTATCCAGTGGATTCGTGCTACGTATGGCGATAGCGTAAAAGTAGGTGCTGGTAATGTAGTTGATGCTGATGGGTTCCGTTTCTTAGCGGAAGCAGGTGCCGACTTCGTTAAGATCGGTATCGGCGGTGGCTCCATTTGCATTACTCGTGAACAAAAAGGGATTGGCCGTGGTCAAGCCACTGCAACGATTGAAGTCGCTAAAGCACGTGATGAATATTTTGAAAACACAGGCATTTACATTCCCATTTGCTCCGATGGTGGCATTGTTCAAGACTACCATATGACTTTAGCTTTAGCTTTTGGTGCGGACTTTGTCATGCTTGGTCGTTACTTTGCCCGCTTTAAGGAATCTCCTTCGAAAGTCGTTACAGTCAACGGTAGCTTCATGAAAGAATATTGGGGTGAAGGGTCTGCCCGGGCTCGTAACTGGCAACGTTATGATGTAGGTGGAGAAGGTAAAATGTCTTTCGTTGAAGGGGTAGATTCCTATGTTCCTTATGCAGGATCTTTAGCGGATAATGTAGGATTAACTATTTCCAAAATTAAGCACACCATGTGCAACTGTGGCTTTACTAATATTCCGGACTTTCAAAAAAATGCGAAAGTTACGCTTGTTTCGGCTACCTCTATTACCGAAGGTGGTGCCCATGATGTGGTGGTGCGCGATGAAAAAGTGGATGTAAACAGTAGCCTTAATTAATTTTTTAAAGCTAAAAACTTCATTAAAAATCGAAAACGCTAAGTTTAAAAAGCTTGGCGTTTTTTTGTTTCTAATCAAAGAGACAAAAATTAGAGGTTATTTTGTCATTTAATTACTAAAAATTCTTTATCAAATTGTATATAAAAGCTTTTTAATCCTTGAAAGGATAAAAAGACACCTAAAAAAGATGAGTAAAAAATAGCAGATCTGCTCTAAAAAGAGGATAGAAGCTTAAGAAGACTTTGAAAATTTTCAGTTTAAAAAGGCAAATGCTTATAATAAATCCAAACCCATTTAGGGGAATGAGAATAAGAAAGGATACTTTTTATGGGAACGTATTTTGGAGAAATTAGAGTGATTTCAACTTCTTATCCCTACCCGAATTACTTTTTTTATCCACTTTATGAATTGGTGGATGGAAAATTTATAGAACTTACGGATGAGGAGAAGGAGAAGCTATTGCCTGGATCTTTTTATGAAAATATCAATATATATTCTTCGGCATCCTATCTCTTTTCGATGGATGATTATTTTTTAGATACAGATGATGTTTTAATCGACTTTAGTTTTAAAGATCTTCAAGAAAATCGTCGACCTGACGGAACCCACTATCAGACCTCTTGGAAATTAGATTTGTCCAAACTTCCTCAGCCCGCCTTTCGGCATATGGAAGATCTCGGCTACCATTATGTCGTGGATTTGGACTGCTTAGAAGGCGATTGGCAAAATGATTCAATTGTGTATCTCAGCTTGAATGATTTTAAAGAGGATATGCGAGTGATGTTGGAAACAAAAAATCCCGATATTTTAATTGGTCCTTATCCAGTACATTGGGATGAGGATCAAGAAAAATTTTATGTACGTCTGATCAATGCCCATAGTAGTCAACGCCATGTTATCAAAGGATTTCGCTATTTAGATGGAGTAAATAACCATCTGCAAGTTTTTCAGATGAATTCTTATTTTATTCGCAAATATGTTCAAACAAATAGCTCTGATCAGATTGTTCCCTATACCTACGATCGCATTTCTACGGAAGACTTAATGGAAAACTTCTGCGAAGTTTTAGCCGCAAAAGGGCCAAAAGCGTTTCGCTTTGACATGAACAATGCTCAACAAATGCTTGCGATTTATAAACGCTCCTTGCTTGGACGCTTTAGCGATGAGGATGCTCAAAGCCGCGTGGACCGCCTGTGGCAAATTCTCGATACCAATATTTTATTTGATCAAACAGAAGAGAAGATGGGAACCTTAGCAGGAAATCTCATTTATAACCAACAAGAAAAATCCGTCTTTCGAGCAGCCGTAGACGCTTTAGCCAAAGATGAAGTCTTTTTAGAACATTTACCTTCTTTTCGTGAATTCACCAAACAAGAAGAAAAGCGCAAAAAAGAACTCGCCGAGCTTCAAGAGCGCAAAGAGGAACTCTATGAGCAAGTTCAAGAGTTAGCTCGCTTAAATCCTGAACAACGCTTAGAGGAAGCTCATCAACAAATTGAACGGCTCGAAGTCCTTAAAAAACAATCAGAACAAAAACTCCAAGCGATTATCGATCACACCAATCTCGTTCAAAGCTTTGAAGATTTACAACGTCAATCGGAGTTTTTGCATCAAGAACATGAAACCAAACAGCAAGAAATCGTCTTTTTAGAAGAACGACTTAAAACCCTTCAAAATGAAGTTGATGCGATTTTAGAGCGCTCTACCCAAAAAGCATTAGAAATGAATTTTGATACGCTCATTGCTTCGCATTTAACGAGTCAAAGTGAACGGCGCCAACGCGAACAACGCGAATCGAGATATTTACATGCAGCTCAAAGTCTTCAATCGCTTTCTCGCACGCATTTAGACAGTGAGCAACTTGTTCCTCTCATTGTCCAAGCCATTCAAATAAAGCGTCCTGAATACAGCGAAAATGACATCTTAAATTTCTTAATCTGTTTTTCCCAAGGCTTTTTAACCTTGCTTTGCGGACCTTCGGGAAGTGGAAAAACGACCATTTGTGAAATCGTCGCAGAAAGCCTTGGTTTGATGAAACCAGGTGAGTTACAAAGCTTGTTGCCAGATTCCCCTTATTTAACTCGTTTTGCCCAAGTGGGAGTGGAAAAAGGATGGAGTAGTCGGCGCGACTTAATTGGCTACTACAATGCCCTGAGCCAATCCTTTGAAAAAGCCAATCCCAATTTTTACGATTTATTGTTGATATTAGATGCTGAAAGCCGTATGAATTCCACTGACGTTTTCCCAGCTTTTGTGCTCTTAGATAACGCTAACTTGTCTTCTATGGAATACTATTGGTCGGATTTTTTATCGATGAATGAGGACCACGCCATTTGTGGCACCTTGAATTTAGGACAAAACTTCCAAGTTCAAGTGCCCAACACCTTGCATTTCATGGCCTCCATTCAATCCGATCACACCAGTCAACCTTTATCCCCACGGCTTTTAGACCGCGCTTGGGTGATCTCGATGCCTGAGGTGGGAAATATGCGTTTAATTGAGCTTTCCAATTTCTTTGCGCCTATCCAATCTTTAACTCAGCAACAACTTGAAAGTGCATTTGGAGCGCTTGGAAGCGATTTGATCATGTTAGAAAACGAATGGCCTTTTATGCAGATTTTGCAAGCGTTCCAAGAAGCAGGAATGCCAGTCTCCATTCGCTCCCAACGTGCCATTCGCACCTATGTGGTCGCAGGAGCCCGTCTCTTTCATGGTACGGAAGAGCAATCCGCCGAAACTGTGGCGTTAGACTATGCGGTTTTACAACGTTTGTTGCCTAAAATCAATGGTTCATCTTTGACCTATCGCAATGGGTTAGAAGCCATTCGTAAGGTACTAGAGGAAAATAATTTGATCAAGTCAAAACAGAAACTGGAACACATCATGGCCACTGGGGATGCCGCGATGCAGTATTACCAGTTTTTTAGCTGATGAAAGGCTATAAGCTGCGGCTCGATGATCCGGGAAATGGAAAGATTTATGATTTGGCTTTGCATCCTCTCTCTCAAAAAAAGCCTTTATCCGAATTTCTTAATCCCCCCGAAGTAAAGGTCTATTTTAATCGAAGATATGAAATTTTATTTTTAGGTCCTCAAGTGGAGCAAGTCCAAAGTTTGGAATTGCAACTGAATGGTTATCCAATTGAAACCAATTTCCGCGCTAACTCGGGTCGCATTTACCTCAATGATTCTTTTACTCAAAAGGGGTTGTTTACCAACTCGTTTGGATTATCCTACTTTTTGCTAAAAGTGCGTCTTGGCCATAAAACGTATACGCTGATTTCTGATTACTTTCAAATCATGGTGAAGCCGGGATGGGATACCTATAATGTCAATCTCATGGGCCAATTTACTGCCAATCACAATTCGAAACTATTGTATGAATACCAAGATGATATTTTGTGTCCTCATCCCATCCAAAACCAACATCAGTACTCCATGGAAGACAAATTGCGTCATTTAAAGTACATCCTCTATTTGTTGGAAAAAGACTTGCCGCAAATTGTCCTTGCTTCTAAAACCACACCTCGTAAAATCATTGGTCATTTTCAACCTGATGCGACCTCCATTCAGGAATTGATGCGGCGACCGGATTTGTTTACCAAAGTTCCCTCTGGACAAGGCTTACGGGTAGGATTTCAAAATGTGGCTCCCGATTCATCCAAGCTTTCTCCTAAGGTCGAAAGCGAATTGTATGAAGATCAAGTAATTGTTTCCTTTATTCGTGAAGCGATGCAGGAGATTCCCTATTTACGGCAATCGATTCGCACCATATCCAACCAATTGCCCCAAATGCCGGTTTTAACCGAATCCCAAGGCTCACAGACATGGGTATCCTCTTCATCCTACATGACCAAATCCATGCGCTTGACCCTGGAAAGCATGCTTCAAGACTTAGAAAACATTCAAAAGCAGCTCACAAGACTATACAGTCTCTATCAAGATAAGCTCGCTGTTCATACGATTCCCCTTCAAACTCTGCCTTTACCCACCCCGACTTTTTTAAGTGTTTCAGTCTATCGAAGTGTCTATGAAGCGATGCGACAATGGTTTTTTATGCGTTCTGTCAATCCCGCTGATTTACGCTTTACCCGCTCCTTTTTACACACCACTACGCTTTATGAAGTGTATGTGCTCACTAAACTAGGAGAGTGTTTGGAGGATTGGGGCTTTCAACGCATTGAAGCCCATCAAGTTCACTATGAACTCGAAGCGGATGCCTTTTATCGCAATCCAGAGATCAATAACGTCTTTGTCTATCAAAAAGGAGATTTAGAAATCACTCTCTATTACCAGCCAGTGATTTGGGAAGAGGCCAGTGGTAAACCTTCTTTTTGTGGCTTATGCCGCACGGTGTCGTTGTCCTATTCTAGATCTTGGAATGAATCCATTCGGGGTCGCTACTATACTCCAGACTATGTGATTCGAATTAAACGCCAAAACTGGCAAGGGGCGCGCTATATTATTGCGGATGCGAAGTACACCCATTATCAAGATGTCCACGACTTTAAAATCATTCCGCTTTTGTATAAATACTTGTTTTCTTTGGGTCCCAAAAATATTGAAGATAAGATTACGGGTCTCTATATCTTCCATGGAAAACGACAACATCCTTTGGAAAGCCAGATGCTTGTTCATTCGGTTTATGATTTGGTTTCCAATGGCCATGAGCGTTTCCCTCAGGTGGAAGTCATTTCCCTTTACGAATATGCAGGCACCATTCAGCGTGACCAATTTAAGATGATTCGGGATTTGTTAGAAGTTCAAATTGAGGCTGGAGATCAAGAATTCCAAGAAGAACTGGCCATTCAAGCTAGAATCGAAGAACGAGCGCAAATTCTCGCCCAAGAATTGTATGAGGAAAAGTGCAAAATGGCCGTGTATGATGGTACTCTTTTACAAAAAGTTCGCCAACAACGTGAGAATCTAGAACAAGGCCTTAAAAAACTTGGTCTTCCGCGTTCTGCCCGTCGCCCTGATTTTTCCAAGCGCCGAAAGGTAAGGCTTGAACACTATGCTGCGTTAAAAGCACGTCTTCAAGAACACCTAGGCCAAGAAGAGGATCCAAACAATCTTTTTCCCCTAACGTGCTATGATATCGAAACCCAGGTGAGTCTTCAGGTAGAAGTTTTAGTTCGGCTCTTTACCGAGGCCAATGCGCAAGCGCGTGCCCAAGAAGAAAGCCAAGCGCTTGGTATTCCCTATGAGGCCCAACCTGGTCTGTGGCTCATTAAAGATCCAAACGCTTTTTTCCAATCTTTAAGGTCAGAACAAAAATCCATGTCAAATCCGCCAATGTCTTCTCTTACCCAAGAATTAATGCCTTCTACCTTAAATGCTGAAGCGAAAAAAGAACTTCTTAAGTGGCTCAACAAATTCTCTCTTGAAGAAGATGAAGAGGAATGATTTGGGAATACAAAAACCGTTGCCTTTTGAGCAACGGTTTTCTTGATTAGTGGCCGATTTTGGCCAAGAAAGAGATCTATATGAATTCACCCATTCTTGCGCAAGGAAGCCTTGGAAGCGCTCCTTGGACATTGTATGAAAGTGGTCTTCTTCAAATTGGAACAGGGTATTTGGAAAATAACAATTCTCGCTTTGTTTCCCCTTGGAAAGACTATAGCTCCCACATTAAAGCCATTGAAAGCCTCGATTCCTTTGTTTTAAAGGGGAATTGTCAGGGAGCATTTCAAAATCTCTATCATGTGCAATCCATTGATCTATCGGGTTGGGATACAAGTCAAATTCAAGATTTCAGTTTCCTTTTTTACAATTGTTATTCTTTAACAAAACTCAATCTTTCCAATTGGAAACTCGACCAAGCCCAAGATCTCCGCTATCTCTTTGCGAATTGTTCTCGTTTACAAAATTTAGAGATCGCTCATTGGAATGTTTCCAATGTGACCAACATGTCTCATCTCTTTTCGGGTTGCAATAGCCTACCAACGCTTTCGATTGAACATTGGAATACTTCAAAGGTTCACTCATTTGAAGAACTCTTTGCCAATTGTCAAACTCTTAAATCCTTGCCGATCGGAAATTGGGATACATCAAGCTTAAAAATCCTGCGTGGAGCCTTTTTAGGTTGTGGCGCTTTAAAGGAGTTATCTATCGGTCACTGGGATGTTTCGAAAGTGGAAATTTTTGACCAAGTATTTGCCGATTGTGCGCTTTTATCTACCTTAGATTTAGACACTTGGAATACAAAACAAGCCACAAGTTTTATTGGCCTGTTTCAGGGCTGTACTCAATTAAAAGAAGTAAGGGTAGCTTCTTGGAATACTTCAGAAGTCACCACTATGAATAGGACTTTTGCAAAATGTTCTAAGCTTCAAAGCCTGGATCTATCTGGATGGAATACCAAAAGTGTAGTTGATATGACAGAGATGTTTTGGGATTGCCTTTTATTGAGAGAGTTAAACCTCGCTTCTTTTCAAAAAACGTCTTTAAAACGATTGGCTCGAATGTTTCAAGATTGTTGGGCTCTTCATCAAATCGTATATCCCCAAGGACATTTGGAAGAGTTCATTCATCTCTTTCATCGTCTTCATTACCAAACCATAGAAAGACGTCCTTTAAATGAAGAAACAGAGGTTATTTTTGAGACGAAAACCCAAGCCATTCAATATGTTCGCTTTATTCCTACAAGCTGATCGATAACAGATCGGCTTTTTTTAGGTGGAAATAAAAAAAGAGCCACATCTTTTGATGTGACTCTGAACTTTCAAATTGGTGCCCGGGGCCGGACTCGAACCGGCACAGTATCACTACCGGTGGATTTTGAGTCCACTGCGTCTACCAATTTCACCACCCGGGCAACGCTCATTTAGAATAAACTACTTTTTAGGGAAACGCAAGAAAAATTTTAAAATTTTTCTTGCGCTTAACGAACGGGTTTTTCTTGACTTGGTTCCAAGAAAACCCGTAGGACGCGTTATACTCTTTTCAAGAGGTAGAAAAAATGATGAAGATCGAACCCGCTTCTGGTGAACAATTCAAAAAGACTCTTCCTTTGTTCAAGGAAAAGTCCGAAGAATACTTCACGGGAAAAATGAATATGAAAGAGTATAAGGGCTTTTCGGGAAAATATGGTACTTACTCACAACGTGGAGGAAAGAAAAGCATGTTGCGTCTGCGCATGAATGCGGGGCGCCTCACTCCTGAAAAGTTGCATTTTATCGTCAAGATGGCCGAAAAGTACGATGTGAAACCCATCCACTTTACCACTTGTCAAACCGTCCAATTTCACAATCTGGAATTAGAACCTTTGTGGGACATCATGGAAAAAGCCTTGGATGTCA
The DNA here is from genome assembly GCA_964615295.1 of uncultured Erysipelotrichaceae bacterium. Classification (GTDB taxonomy): domain Bacteria; phylum Bacillota_I; class Bacilli_A; order Erysipelotrichales; family Erysipelotrichaceae; genus Allobaculum. The sequence continues at coordinate 15,603 of CAZTNF010000004.1, forward strand.
ATGTAATCTGGTATGGTGGTGGTGGAGACTATCCACGTAACGTCATGTGCTCCCCTTTATCTGGTGTGGAGGAAGAATACTTTGATGTCACTCCTTATGCCGATGCCATGGCTAACTTTCTTATCGATTTTATCGACGAAGAAAAAATGCCACGTAAATTGAAAGTGGCTTTTTCCAATAATGATGCCAATCGCACCCACGCGACCTTCCGCGATTTGGGATTTATTGCCAATGAACACGGCAAATTTGATGTATTTGCCTGTGGTGGACTTGGCGTGGATCCGCTTTTAGGGGTGGAAGTAGCAAGAGATGTGGATCCTAAGGACATTCTTTACTATGCTGAGGCGATGATTCGCATGTTTCGCAAATATGGAAACTATGAAAATCGGCGCAAAGCGAGAACGCGCTTTTTACAAGAAACCTTAGGAGCCGAAGGCATTCGAAAAGCGTTCCGCGAAGAACTTGAAGCAATCAAAGCAGAGCGCAATTTAGATATCGAAGTCGACATTCCCATCTATGAAAAAGAACCTCAAGGAGAACCCCTAGAAGAATCTTACCTAGTCCATAAACAAAAACAAGATGGCTTATATGCCATTCTTTTCCATCCCAAAGGTGGTATCCCCTCTTGGCAAACGCTTAAAGCTTTGGATGAAGCTTTTAAAGATATGCCTCTAGTCGAAATGCGTTTAGAACCCAATGAAGGCAGTTTCATCATCAACCTCACTGCAGATGAGGCTCGCAAGGTTCTCGATATTATTGATAAAGAAGCAGCTCATAATTCCTTTGAAGCGTCTACGAGTTGCATTGGGGCCACCATTTGTCAAGTGGGACTCCGTGATTCGCAAGATATGTTGTCTAAAGTGTTAAAAGCTGTCGAAGAAGCTGGAGACATTGCTGATAATGCCTTGCCAGCGATCTTTATTTCTGGTTGTCCTTCTTCTTGTGCCACGCATCAAGTGGCTCCCATTGGCTTACGGGGAGCGATAAAAGTAGTGGATCGCAAGCCTATAGCCGGCTTTAGTCTCTTTGTAGGAGGCGATGATCGACAAGGATATGAAAAAATGGGGGAAGAACTCGGCGTGATTCCCCTTGATCAAGTGCCTTCCTTCTTTGTGGATTTAGGCCGTCAAATTAGTGCTTCTAATTTAGCTTTTGAAGAATGGGTACGTCAAAATCCAGAGGGCATTGCTCAAATTGCGGCAAATTATTTCGTTTAATGGCTGGCCAGTTTCTTTTAGAGAAGCTGGCTTTTTTGTAGAGGCAGAATAGGGAAAGTACTTTGGGAAATTGAGAAATAAACCATTCTTCGATTAAAATGAGGCTATTGTGTCTAGAAAGACTAAAAAGGAATAAATAATATGAACTCTTTTACCCAAGTTTTTCGAAAGGGACTTCTTCTTTGGGCCACGTTTAGTCTACTTGGTTGTAATTCTTTGACTCCCTCAAACCAAGAGATCTCTTCTATTTCGAAGGAAGAAAGTCTCATTATGATGGAGGATGATTTGGGGCGCCTTGTTTCTTTTGAAGTGCCCAAACGAGTGGCTGTATTGATTGGAAGCTTTACGGATTCATTTTTGGATGCGGGGGGACAAGATCAATTGGTCGCTGCAGCCCACGATTCGTGGACCTCATTTGATTTGGATTTGGAAGGGGTAGCGGATTTAGGGGATGTAAAAGCCATTGCTCAGGAAACGCTTGTGGCTACGCAGCCCGATTTGGTGATTGCGAGTGCAAAAAATGAAAGCCAAAAAGATCTATTGGATACTTTAACGGCGCTTGATATTCCTGTAGTGTACTTTGATGTTTCGTCCTTTGATGACTACTTAAAAACACTTGAGCGCTTATGCACCATCACCCAAAACGAAGAAGCCTATATTCAATATGGCTTAGAGCAAGAAGCCCAAATTCAAGCCATTCAACAAAAAAAACGGGCGACCACACCTAAAGTTTTGGCTTTACGAGAAACGGGAAAAGGGGTGAGCGCTTTAGAAGCGGATAACAGTGTGCTTGGGGAGATGTTAAAGGCCTTACAAACCGAAAACATCGCTCAAGAAGGGGGGCTTTCTTCCCTTTCGATGGAAGTCATTCAAGTGGAAGATCCCGACATCATCTTGTACGTCGCTCAAGGCAAAGATATAGAAACGGCCCAAGAGATGGCCAAAACCTTGTTTTCCAATCCCACTTGGAGCCATTTACGTGCCGTTCAAGAAGGGAAGGTCTATGTCTTAGATCAGCGTTTATACAACTTAAAACCCAATGCTCACTGGGCTCAAGCCTTAGCCGATTTAGAGGCTTTGATTTATGGTCAAGAATAAAAACCATACTGTCTATTGGATGACGCTAGGTTTAGCCATTCTTTGCACTCTAGCATTTTTGGCCTCCTTAGGGCTTGGCTTTGCGGGATTTCCTTCTTTAGAAGATGAAACTATGCGTAGCATTGTGGTGCATTTGCGCTTACCTCGAGCGCTTGGAGGATTCTTGGCCGGAGGAGCCTTATCTATCAGTGGAGCCCTAGTTCAACGGGTGCTTTCCAATCCTCTTGCTTCCACCAATATCCTAGGGATCAACGCAGGAGCGGGTTTTTTTGGCTTACTGGCCAGCGTTTGGTTTCCCCAATCTCTATGGATCAACGAAATCGGAAGCTTTTTGGGTGCGCTACTTTGTGCAGGATTCATTTTGGCTTTGGTCCGGGGCCATCACGCTTCAAAGCTCACCATTCTTTTAGCGGGTCTTGCTTTGAGTCAGCTTTTATCGGCTGGGATGGATGCGATTACGATTTTATATCCCGATGCCTTAAGTGGGTATGCGGCCTTTAAAATTGGTTCTCTTGCTTCTCTTTCTCTTTTTAAGGTGGGGATAGGGGCTTGTGTTTTAATTCCTACTCTTTGTCTTGTCTTTGCCCTATCGAAACAGCTTGAATTTTTCTCCCTTGGCTCTTTTCAAGCCACTTCTCTTGGCTTTCCCTTGGCCAAATGGAGCTTGGTCTTTTTAGGACTTGCCGCTATTTTAGCGTCGAGTGTTGTGAGTTTTTGTGGGATGCTTGGTTTTATAGGGTTGATTGTTCCCGCCTATTTGCATCGCTTTCGCTTATCGATGCCTTTGTATTTAATTCAATGCTTTTTATTGGGAGCCCTTCTTTGTGAAGTAGCGGATCTCTTGGGGCGTTTGCTCTTTTTACCTTGGGAATTGCCGGCTGGCCTTTTATTGTCTTTAATAGGAGGCCCTTACTTTTTGTGGATGATCTTAGAAAGAAGACATTTAGATGCTTAAACTCGATTCCATTCAAGCTGGCTATGGGAATCATATGGTTTTGGACGAATTTTCGATCTCCATTTTTCCCAACCAGTTGTGCATGATTTTGGGTCCAAATGGTTCGGGGAAAAGCACACTTTTAAATGTCATGGGCGGCTGGATTACCCCTAAAAAAGGACGAGTTTTCATTCAAGATCACGACTTAGCTACGCTACCTGCTCATCAAAAAGCAAAATATACTGGACGCATTGCGACCTCTTTAGACGATGTAACCCTTCCTTTGGAGCGATTTGTGTTGTTGGGGGCTTATCACAAGCACGGTTGGTGGAAAAACTATACCCAAGCCGATCATCAAGATGTTCAAAAAGTACTCGATCAAATGCATTTAAAGCAATGGGCTAAAAAGCCAATGGATCAACTTTCCACAGGTCAAAAACAGCGTGCGGCCTTTGCTCAAGTACTCGTTCAAAATCCACTGGGTTTTTTCTTAGATGAACCTTCAAGTGCTCTTGATCCTTGGAGCCGCTTTGAATTGATGGAGCATTTATTGGCCTTGCGTTCCCCTGAACGCTTTGTAGTGGCCGTTGTTCACGACCTCGATTTAGCTTTACGATATGCCGATTTCATCTTAGTTTTGAATCATGGAGACTTAGTCTTTCAAGGTACACCTTTTGAATTGGTGAATCAGGATATCTTAGAGCGCGTTTTTTCCTTACAACTTCGCGATTGGGATCCCCTAACGCGAACAGGAAAGCTTTTTCCTTTAGGTTTAGATGATCTCCTCTAGCTATTTCATCGAGGAGATTTCTTTCTTTTAAAGAAAGAAAAGAGAAGGGATAAGCTTTTCTATTCTTTATACAATTAAAAGGGATGGTGCTTAGAAAGAATCCATAATGGAGGTGTGACATGAACATTGATTTAACAAGTGGATCGATTCGTAAGGTGCTTTTATTTTTTGCGATTCCACTGTTTTTCTCTCAATTGTTTCAGACGCTCTATAACACAGCCGATACCATTATCATCGGCTATTTTTTAGGCGATCAAGCCTTAGCTGCCGTAGGCTGTGTGGCTGCGCTGTTTGAATTAATTGTGGGATTTTCGACTGGTTTTGGACAAGGGTGTAGCATTGTAGTGGCTCAGTGCTATGGAGCTAAAGATGAAGATGGCTTTCGTCAAAGCATTGCTTTATCTATTTTTCTTTGTTTTTTAGTAGGGATTGGCATGGCTTTGGGAATGTGCAGCGCCTTGCCTTGGATTTTACGTTGGCTTTTAACTCCCCAAGAGCTGTTTACCCAAGCTTATAGTTATATCTTTATCATCGCAGCTGGCATTTTAATCACCATTTTTTACAATCTATGTGCTGGAATTTTACGGGCTGCGGGAGATTCGAAAACGCCTTTATATATACTCATCTTTTCAAGTCTTTTAAATATCGGGCTAGATGTATTGTTTATTGGTACTTTCCACCAAGGTGTGGCTTCTACGGCTTGGGCTACCTTGATCGCTCAGTTTGTTTCTTTGATCGTATGTATAGCTTGGATTGGATGGCGCAAAAAGAATTTAGTTCCCCATCGGACAGATTTTCGCTTAGATTGGGGGAGAATTAGCTTGTTGATGCGGATGGGACTTTCTATGGCGTTGATGTCAAGCATTGTCTCAATTGGAAGTCTCATTTTACAGACGGGTCTCAATCAACAAGGCTCTTTACGCATTGCTGGGCATACGGCAGCGCGTAAAATCTTTGGACTACTCAATTTACCTTTAGCTGCTATGATGTTTGCGTTATCTTCCTATGTCGCCCAAAATATGGGAGCCAAACAATATGAACGAACCGAAAAAGGAATCGCTTTTGCCAATCGCTGTGGTCTTTACTTCTCTATTGTGTCCACTCTTATGATTTATTTAAGTGCAGAATGGTGGATTCAAATCATTTCCGCGACGAATGATCCCCTTGTGATCGAAACGGGGAGCTTGTATATGCGGATCAATTCTCCTTTTTTTGTGGTATTGGCTTTAGTCCTCAATTTGCGCACCTCGTTGCAAAGCATGTTGATGAATGTGGTTCCCGTTTTATCTTCTGTAATTGAATTATTGGGAAAGATCATTTTTACGCAATGGATTGTTCCAGCTACAGGTTATCTGGGGATTTGTTTTACGGAACCCATGGTTTGGCTCGCTATGGCGTTTTTTCTCATGTACTTTTACCTCAAAAAAAGCCCGCTTACACAAGCGGGACTTTCCGTTCATCTTTTTCATTAAAGAACTCCGAGGAGTTCTTTTTTTGTTTTTGATCTTCAAATATAGCTTGAGCGAGCGCTAAGGCAGTGGGTTGGGCAGCCACTTGAATGCGTAAAGAATGGCTTTTAAACCGCTCTTGCAACCCGTGGGCAATGCGCTTTGATAAACAGATATATGTTAAATTCTCTTGATGACGTTCTATAGGCCAAGAGTTGGCTGCTTCTAAACTAGCCAAAAGAACGTAATCCAGCTTTATCTTTTCATGAACAGAAGCACAAGAAAAAGCATAAAGAGGAATCTGTTTTACCCAGCGCTTTTCTTTAAGAGTTTCAAACAAAGTAGGCAAAGCATTTTGGCTTTGAAACAGCACAATTTTTTCTTGGGGAAAGCTTTTATCTAACAAAGCTTGGCTTAAAGAAATGCTATTGGAATTGGCGATAAGTTCTGGCCAAAGACCACGATCTTGAAAAACTTTAGCCGTAGCCGGTCCAATGGTGGCCAATTTCCACGAAGTAAGGCTACGTAAATCGATTTTTTGATCGCAACATAGATCTAAAAATCGTTCGACCCCATGGGCACTTGTAAAAACCAACCATCCTTGATGAGAAATGGAATCAATCTTTAACACATCTTTTAAAGGCAATTCGAAGTCCTGATAGTGGTTTTCCAAGACTACTACACTTTGAAATGAAGGGGGAAAAAGCGATTTGAGTTTTTGATTAAAGGAGTTTGAAGAAGTAAGGCCAATGCGAATGGATTGAAGGGGAGTAAAACTTTGAACACTTCCTCCAATCACAATGAGTCCCGGACTTTGAAGATGATGGTTTTGAGCTTCCTGCTCCAATTGATCTAAGGGAGCTTTCAAGCTTTGGGTAAGAGTCATGGTTGGACTGGTGAAAATAGCCGCTGGAGTCTTAGGATCCATTCCTGCTTCAATTAAATGGGCTTGAATAGAGCTGATCTTAGACATCCCCATTAAAAATACAAGAGTACCGGAAAATGCGGCTAGATGTTTCCACTCTTCTAAAGAACGTTCTTGACTTGCGGAAGTAGCCGTTAACACCATAAATCCGTTGGATTGATTGCGTTTTGTGAGTCCAAATTGTTCTTTCGCCAACACCCCTAGAAAACTCGAAATGCCAGGAATGATTTGGACAGGAACATGATGTTTTTCTAAAAAAGCAATTTCTTCCAGCGCTCTTCCAAAGACCATAGGATCCCCCCCCTTTAAACGCACCACATATCGATACTTTTGAGATAAAGAGAGCAATAAGTCTTGGATTTCAGTTTGTTTCGCACTAGGAAGATGTCCCCGCTTTCCTCGATAAAAAAGAATGGCATGACTAGGAATGTCCAAAAGACTTGGATCAATTAAATCGTCATATACTACTGCATCCGCCTGTTTTAAGGCTTCATATCCTGCTTGGGTGAGCCAAGAAGCATCGTGACAGCCAGCTCCCACTAAAGTTACTTGACCCCAAGGTAAATCAAGTCCCATGAAATCACACCTCATAAATCGGTTCCAATTTTACTGAATCTTCAAACTCAATGGAGTCTATACGGCGATATTTCTTTAAAAAGAGAGCATATTCTTGATGAGAAAGAGGTTGACCTTTAGCTTGACAAGCCATCCACAATTCCTTAAATGCCTTGGAATGCAAAGAAGGTTCTATTTCTTGCTTTAAAAATTTACGTTGACTCCCGAGCCAATCCACAATTTGAATCAAGGAATCGTTCAAAATTTCTTGATCAATCACGTTTCGTATGTCTTGAGCAGCTTTAGGAGAAGCCCCAGAAGTGGATACTCCTACCGATATATTGTCTTTGAAAGCCACCGCGCCAAATATAACATCGCTTAGCTTGGCATTATCCACCACGTTACAAAGCACATGGGCCTCTTGGCAGGCTTTAGAGATGGATTGATTGAGTTCTAGATCGTTGGTGGCGGCAATAACAAGGCGTTTATTGGCTACGTCTTCTGCTTTCCAAGAGCGCTGAGTACAAGTTAGGGGTAAATCTAATACGTTGTCTTGGATTTCTGGAGCGATGATTTCGATTTGGGCTTTTGTCTTCAATAAGCGTTTAGCTTTTTCGAAAGCAACCTTTCCACCTCCAACAATTAAGATAGGTTGGTCGGTGAAATCAAAAAATAAGGGATAATACGCCATGATGATTCCTTTCCGATTGTGCTTCAAGTATACGTCTTCCTCCTCTAAGAAAGCTGAGCGAGTCATAAAGAACAGAAAACAAAAGAAAAATAGCTTTGAAGGAAAATAAGCTTTATTCAAGAGCGGAAGACCATTTATAAAAAGATAAAATCTCAACAAACAAAAAATGGAATATTTTACATAAATAATTGATGGAATTTTTATTATAAGTAATAAAAAAAATGCCGTTTTTTCATCATTTCTTTTTAAAAAATATCTAAATCTTGGAAAGAGAAAATTTTTAGATTAAAAGCGTGTAAGATGATGACTAGTTAAGGAAAAATTTAGAATTGAATCTCTAAACCCCAAAATCCCTGTCTTCATCATCGCTTTCTTGAAATCCATTTCTAAATTAAGCAAAGGAGCGTGGGCCTTATTGGTTTCAGGTGTTCATTCACACATAGGGACTCGTTTTTAGCTCTTAAAAACACCCTATATCTTTCTCACCCAAAAAAGTGAAGAATTGAAAAGAGCTTTTTATTTTTCCTTGTAAGCTCTTTAGTTCCGTTTTTGAGTTCATGTTCTCACCAGCCACTTCTTCGTCTTGATGAAGAGGGAAGTCATTCATACGGAAAGGATAAGCTTCTCGTTTGGAACATGTTTCAATGGAACGACTGTTCAGGCTCAATAGCAGCTAGGCCTGAAGGGATGTACCGTAGGCTGTACGGGAATTTACGCATGTGGACTGCTAGACTGCTTCTTGTTCTTTTTCTGGCAGGTTTGAAGCATGAATCGCACGTTCCAAGCTTTAAGGAACCATCGAGAAGCAAGAATGGAGATATGGCTTTACGCAAAAGATCCTCTGTAGTCGCTGATTTGGAAGAAGGAAGCCCTGAATATTCGGTAGTTCATGCCATTCAAGAGACACGGGAAAAACTTCAAATTACTCAAACCGAATTAGCTCGACGCACAGGCATTGATCAAGGGGACATTTCAAAATTAGAACGAGGGACTCGTAATCCTTCTTTAAAATTATTAAAACGTTTAGCAAGAGGTCTTGGGATGGAATTAAAAATTTCTTTTGTTCCCATTGAAGATTCAAAAGAAGATCTCAAAACGGCAGACGACCCCATTACACAAGCTTAACCGGAGATATTTCCGGTTTTTTATTTTTTTCAATATTCTCCCTGAATTATTCATACCCTCTTTGGATATCAGAGGGGAATTCTTCAAGGTAGGCGATCATCATTACACGGCTGATCCTAACCAAAAAGATATTCTAGTGTGTTTTCGATGGAAAAAAGGAAAGAATTAATTGGAATTTTAGTTTCTAATAGTGGTAAAAATGAAGGAAGAGCTTGGATGGATAAAAACTATTAATTTATCATAATTAAATTTTTAATTAAAAATTAGAATTAAATAAAAACAATTAATTGAAAAATAAATCGATTATAATTATAAACAATAAAAGGAGAAAGATTATGAGACATCGAATCAAATCAATAATTGGTCTTACCTTAATGCCTTTATTTGTAATCGGTTGTGCCACTCCTTCTTCTAGCTCGTCCACTCAAAATTCCCAAACAGCCAAAGGAATAGATGAGATTCTTTTTGAATTTGGAAATCAAGAAATGACTCAAGTTCCTCAAATAACTAAAGATGGAAAAATCAAATTAATTAAAGCCACAAGAACGACTGTTTTAGTTGAAGCTTTAGAAGATAATGGTTCTTTTTTGGATGCTTTAAACCAACTTCGAGAAGAAGGGCTGGTCGAGTTTACCGATATATCTGAAGAAGATGGAATCGCTATTACCTCCGTCTATGACCTTTCCAATGGATTAAATAAACTCCGAAATTTATGGGAAGCCGATGAAGAGGAGAGGCTCAGTTTAAAGGATTATAAAGAAGTATACGGAGGAGCTCCTCTAGGAAAGTGGAAAGTTTTTACTTCTCTTAATCAGAAAGAGGATCGTTTTTATACTTACGGTCCCGAAAGAACATGGGATGTGGACGGAAGGATCATCTTTACCACAGAGGCCTATGTTCCTATTAATAAGCTGCCTTTCATCGCTTCAAATTATTATGCTTTAACTTATGAGATCGATACTCAAGCGATTATTGAAAGACAACTCCAAGAGGAATCCTAAATAAGCCTAAGAAAAAATTCCATCTCTTTTAAAAAGGAAATAGGTGTTTTTCTTTACATGATAAAAACCTAGTAGAGAAGTCATTCCTTAAGGAATTTTAGGGAAAAACAATTGGGAAGATTTCTAAATCTCCACCTCTTCGAAGTTTTAAAGATAATCTTTAAAGATTGGATTGTAGAGCAGAGCGATTCTGCTCTTTTTTATGTATCCATCTAATTTTAAGAATATGAATTGGAAAAGAAAGGAGAATAAAAACGGCTTTCTTTTTTAAGAAAATCTATTTTTTAAGCCATTTAAAACGATTTATGTTTGTTTTTGGCGTTTTCTTCTTTCCTATCTTTATACTGAGAATTTAGATAAAACCTAAATTTTAATAAAAAAGTGAAGAAAGGTGAAGGATATGACAGATCAACAAGCTCTAAAGCCCTCGTGGCGTGAAAAAGATCCAAAAGAGGTCAAAGTTTTATTGGGACTGAGTGGTGGAGTGGATAGCGCTGTGGCTGCAAGTCTTTTAAAAGAACAAGGTTATGATGTAACCTGCTGCTTCATGCGGAACTGGGACTCCTTTGCCAACAATGATATTGCCGGCAATCCCGATTTATTGAATAATGTGTGTCCTCAAGAACAAGATTATCAAGATGCAAAAGCTGTTGCTGAAGCCTTAGGTCTGCCGATGTTGCGCGTTGATTTCATTCGGGAGTATTGGGATGATGTGTTTTCCGTCTTTTTAAAGGAATATAGCCGTGGAAGAACTCCCAATCCAGATATTTTATGCAATCAATTCATCAAATTTGATGCGTTTTATCACTATGCAATGAAGCAAGGCTTTGATGCCATTGCTACAGGCCACTATGCGGCTTCAAAATATATCAATGGAACTACTCTTTTAACGAGAGCCCACGATCAAAACAAAGATCAGACTTATTTTTTAGCTCAAATTGAACGGGAACCCCTATCGAAAACGATTTTTCCACTAGGAACCCTTGATAAATCGCAGGTTCGAGAAATTGCTCAACGACTCAATTTGGATACAGTTTCTACTAAGAAGGATTCTACAGGAATTTGTTTTATTGGTGAGCGGAATTTCCGAGAATTTTTATCCAACTATTTACCCGCCCAATCGGGTGAAATCATTGATTTAGATTCTGGTCAAGTGGTTGGGCAACATCAAGGGGTTCTCTATTACACCATTGGACAACGAAAAGGTTTACACATCGACCATTTTGCTGGACCTTGGTTTGTAGCTGGAAAAGATGTAGAGAAAAACGAATTGTATGTGGCCCGTACGGATAAACGCCATTGGCTTGACTCTGATGAGGCGATTGTAGAAAACATGCGTTGGTTAGTGGATGAAAATTATCCCTTGCCTTCGCAATGCACCGTAAAATTCCGCTATCGTCAAAAGGATATTCCCATTTCCCTAGAGGTAAGTGAAGATAGAAAGAGCGTTCGCGCTATTTATCCACAAAAAAGTGCGGCTGTCACCCCTGGACAAGAAGCGGTCTTTTATGATGGAGAGGTTTGTTTAGGAGGAGGCGTGATTGAAACCGTATGGTCAAACGGGGCGGATTTGTTTGAAACGATTAAAAGTCAAGCCAAAGAGGTGCGGCATGGTTGAAGCCAATTCCAATGAATCTTCTTCCCCATCTACATCGATTACAGGAAAAATTTCCACGATTTATTATGCGCAAAATGGCTTTTTTGCCGGCCAGTTGATTAATGAAGAAGATCATCTTCCTGTACGTTGTGTCGGAGCCATTCCCAATGTCTCTTTTCATGAAGGGGAACGTTGGAGTTTTGAGGGTGGATGGGAAAACAACGCTCGCTATGGACGCCAATTTTCCATCCATCAAGCGACTCTTTCCCCCCACCAACCTTGTGATTTACTGATTGGCTTTTTGAGTTCAAGTTTATTTAAAGGCATTAAAAAAACGCATGCCAAAAAGATTATTGATGCTTTAGGACCTCAAGCCCTCAACATTATTCAAAAAGAACCGTCGGTTCTGACCACAAAATGTGATTTAAAACCTAAGCAAGCTGAGATCATTTCAACTCGACTCAAAGACTTGGGTCTCAGTGGGAAAGTTATTGATCTCTTTTTAAAATGGGATTTGACCACTCCCCAAATTCATGAGTTAAGCGAGTTTGCCAAGAAATATCCTGAAAAATTTAAACGTCTTAGTGTGGATCCCTTTTATCCTTACTTTTATCACCAGGGGTTTGGATATACTGGGGCAGTGCGTTTAGCCAATGGCTTTGGATTATCTGAAACCGATCCAAGACGCATAGAGGGAGCCATTTTCGATACGTTGTCCCATTCCACATGGACCAAGGGGAGCACCTATATTTCGTTTCAAGAACTGCGTTCACTTTCCAATTTTTCTTCTGATTTAATTCATCAAGGCTTAGAGTTGCTTTCCCAACGTAAAAACCTCATTTTAATTGATCAAGAACGCATTTATCTCAAAAAACAATATAGGGCAGAAATTTCTATTGCCCAAGCGTTATATGCCCATTCTTTTCCTGTCGCCCAAGTCTCTCAACAAGAATTCGAACAAGCACTTTCTAAAGCTCAAGAAGAACAAGCGATTGTTTATGATGACTCACAAAAAGCTGCTCTTCAATTGTTTTTGAATTCATCCATTATGATTTTAAATGGAGGCCCTGGAACTGGAAAAAGTACGATATTACTAGGGCTATTGCGCTTATTAGGGCTCATCTTTCCTTCAAAGCGTATAGTGCTGTGCGCCCCGACTGGACGTGCAGCCAAACGAATGAGCGAAGTGACCGGCTATAAAGCCCGTACGATTCATTCCATTCTTGGTTGGAATTTCCAAAATTGTTCTTTTAAAAAGGATCTTCTGGATTGTGAAATTTTGGTGGTAGATGAGTTTTCTATGGTGGATTGTGCTTTGTTTGCCGAATTACTTGAACACCTTCAAGATGATTGTCGTGTGTTGTTGATTGGGGATGAAGAACAGCTGGAAAGTGTAGGTCCTGGTAATGTGCTTTGCGATTTAATCGCCTCCAATAAAATTCCTGTGGCAAATCTTAAAACCTTGCATCGCCAAAAGGAAGGCAGTGGAATTCCTTTTTTAGCCCATGCTATTCGCTATAAAGAACCCATTCAGTTTATGGATCCTGTTCAATTCCTAGAAGCGCAAAGCTCTCAAGAGGTTTTAGAAAATATCAAACAATTAATAGAGAAAGAAGACAATCCCGAAGACATTCAAATTCTTGCTCCAATGTACCGTGGAGAAAGCGGAATCGATGAAATTAACTACATGATTCAAGAACTTGTTAATCCCTTTGATGTGTCCAAGCCGCAGATGACAGTAAGAACCAAAAAGGAAAATACTGGGCATAAATACAAATATTTCCGTTTGGGGGATAAAGTTCTTTTAACCCAAAATTTGATTCAAGAGGGTGTCTACAATGGAGATATTGGTCACATTATTGGTCTCAATCCTAAGGACCGTTGGATTGAAGTCGACTTTGGTAAAGAAGATCCTGTGCGCTTTGATTTGGAAGATGACTCCACCAATTTAAGCCTTCTTACCCACGCTTGGTGCATTTCTATTCACAAATCGCAAGGTTCAGAATATCAAAAAGCCTGTGTCATAGCCGATCAAAATGGAGCCTATATGCTTCGTAAACGGCTTTTGTACACGGCTATCTCGCGAGCTAAAAAGCATCTTTACATCATTGGAAGTAAGCCGCTTTTTATTCAAGGAACTCGTACTCAAAATAGTGATTTGCGTCAAACCTCTTTAAAAGAACGTATAGAGCAAGCTTGGGAAAATGGTGGAATCGTTCCCCAACCAATTGATTCTTTCCAAAAGGAAGATTCAAGACTAAAAGTCCAACCAACAAATGAGACCCCCAAAAAACAGAAATAGACAACTCGAAGAAGCTTTTTTTTGAGAAAAATTTGGCTTTGAAATAAAAGTAGAGTGAAAAACTGGTTTGCCTATCTCAAAAAAGAAGTCTATAATCGCTTTTGCAGTCAAGAAGGGGAAAAGTAAGCAGGACTTCCGCGCAAAAGAGAGCAGCTGTTTGGTGAAAAGCTGACCGGAACTTGCCCAAAGGCCGCCCTGGAGCTGCCGCTTCCAGCGATAGCGGATGAATTAAGGGTGTCTTTGCCCCATGCAAAGGCAAACCGGGATGGTAACGCGTATTCACGTTCCTGGATGACAGGAACGTTTTTTTTATGCTTGTCCTTTTTACCCAAAAGCCCAATAACTTTGTTTTGAAAGGAGATTTAATATGAAGCAATTGACTGGAAATCAGGTACGTCAAATGTTCCTGGATTACTTTGCCTCCAAAGATCACATGATCGAACCTGGAGCTAGCTTAGTTCCGCATAATGATCCAACTTTGTTATGGATCAATGCAGGGGTAGCTGCTTTAAAAAAATATTTTGATGGTTCCGAAAAACCAAAGAAAAATCGCATTGCCAACGCACAAAAATCCATTCGGACCAATGACATTGAAAATGTAGGAAAAACTGCGCGTCACCACACCTTTTTTGAAATGTTGGGAAATTTCTCTATTGGAGATTACTTCAAAAAAGAAGCCATTCCTTTTGCTTGGGAGTTTTTAACGAGTCCAGAATGGATCGGCTTTGATAAAGATAAACTCTATATCACGGTTTACACCGATGATGATGAAGCCTATCGCATTTGGACCGAAGTGTGCGGCGTAGATCCCAGTCATATTTTAAAGACGAAAGAAAACTTCTGGGAAATCGGAAAGGGTCCTGGAGGACCAGATACCGAAATCCATTTCGATCGTGGTCCCGAATACGATCCGCAAGGATTAGGCGAAAAACTTTTCTTTGAGGAAATGGAAAACGATCGCTATATCGAAGTATGGAATGTGGTATTTAGCCAATACGATTGCGATCCGGAACTCGATCGCCATGATTATAAAGAACTGCCCCAGAAAAATATCGATACAGGTATGGGCTTAGAGCGCTTAGTGGCTTTAATTCAAGGTGGAGAAACCAACTTTGATACTGACTTGTTCTTACCCATCATTTATGCTACAGAGGAACTTTCAGGGGTACCCTATGCTGGGGACAATAAAATGGCTTATCGCGTCATTGCAGATCATATCCGAACTCTTGTTTTTGCTCTTTCCGATGGAGCAAGCTTCTCCAATTCTGGACGTGGCTATGTGTTGCGTCGCGTATTACGCAGGGCTGTTCGTTTTGGCTTGAAGCTTGGCCTAGATGAACCATTCCTTTATAAACTTGTTCCAGTGGTAGCGGAAAATATGAAAGACTTCTATCCTTATTTATTGGAAAGCGTAGAGAAAAACCAAAAGCTCATCCGTCAAGAAGAGGAATCTTTCAAAAAGACTCTCAAAAATGGCCAAGCTTTATTGGATGAAGAAATTGCCAAAGCCAAAGAAAATGGCCGTGATAAACTCTCAGGAGAAGTTACCTTTAAACTTTATGATACATATGGTTTCCCCTTTGAGATGACCCAAGAAATTGTGGAGGAAAGCGGTTTAAAAGCTCTTCGTGAGGAATTTGATGTCCAAATGGCCCAACAAAAAGCCCGAGCCCGTGCAGCTCGTGGTAAGCAAGATTCTTTTGCTAGCCAAAATGAAGAGCTGATGAATTTTACTGAGCTTTGTGAATTTAATGGATATGACAATCTAGAAGAAGAGGGAACGATCATTGCGCTCTTTAAAGATGGTCATATGGTTGATTCTTTAGAAGACGAAGGCCAAGTTATTTTGGATGTTACGCCTTTCTATGTCCAATCTGGTGGTCAAGTAGCAGATACAGGAACGCTTAGCTCAGATACCGTTCAAGCCAATGTAATGGATGGTATTAAAACCCGCAACAAACAACACTTGTTGCAAGTGGAAGTAAAAGAAGGCATGTTGCACAAAGGAGACAAAGTCTTACAACGTGTTGACGCTAAACGCCGTATGGATACCACTGCTAACCACTCTGCGACTCACCTTTTGCAATCTGCTTTAAAATCTGTATTGGGTGACCAAATTCATCAAGCGGGTAGCTACGTAGGTCCTGATTATTTGCGCTTTGACTTTAACCATCGCGATAAACTCACCCCCGAACAACTCTCTGCCATTGAAAATGCAGTCAATGTCATGATCGAGGATGCTTGGCCAGTAACCAAGGAGATCATGTCTTTAGAAGAAGCCCAAAAAACGGGGGCTACGGCGCTTTTCGATGAAAAATATGGAGACGAAGTCCGTGTGGTAACAATGGGAGATGTATCCAAAGAATTTTGTGCAGGATGTCATGTCAACAACACGGAAGAAATTGGCCTATTAAAAGTGGTAGGGGAAGAATCCATTGGTAGTGACACCCGGCGTATCACCGCAAAGACTAGAAAAGCGGCGTATGATGAATTCGCGTCTCAACAAAAAGTCTTGGAACACATTGCCAAAACTGCTAAAGCTAATGGATTAAAAGGTCTCGATTCTAAGATTGATTCTTCCTTCGATCAAATGAAAGAGATGCAAAAAGAAATTACCGAGTTGAAAAATCAGATCTTTACCCTTAAATCCAAAGAGTGGGCAAGCGAAGCAAAAAATATCAATGGTCTTCACGTTTTGACCAAATCAATAAGTGGTATGGATGGAAAAGCGCTTAAAGACATCGCTTCTTCCTTAAAAGGAGCAGATGAAAACATGATCGTTTGTCTCATTTCTTCCGATCATGGCAAACTTACCATTGTAGCAGGAGCTGGAAAAGAAGCCATCAAACGGGGGGCTCACGCTGGGAAATTGGTAAAAGAAGTCGCTGCCATCACGAATGGTCGTGGTGGAGGAAAACCCGATTTAGCCCAAGCAGGTGGAACCGATGTCTCTAAAATTGAAGAGGCTTTGGCTAAAGTAGAAGAGTTAAGTCAAGCCCTTTAATCTTTTCCGTTGCTCAACCTGAAAAAATCTAAAAAGAGATGTGTCTTTAAGGCCTGTTTTCGACAAACAGGCCTTTTTTTTAGAAAGTCCAAAAATTTTTAGCTCTTCTTATTTGCGAAAATTCTCAAGGTAAGCTATGGTAAAAAGCCTATCTTGACTCGGGAAAATAGAGAAAATGGAGGATTTAAGTCCTCTTTTATCGCAAATTTCCAAAACCCTGTTAAGGTATTTAAAAACCTGTCCTTCGCTTTCTTTTCGCTTGGCGCACAAGGGAATCCCAAAATTGATCGCTTTTAGCGTAACTTATCAGTCAAAAGTGGGGAAATGGCTCTTTCCTTTTCAAGGATGGGGGATGGGTGTATGATAAAAGCGCTTTACTAAAAGGGGGGCGTTGAAGTGGCTCATATTACAGAAACAATGATGTTTATGACGGATGAAATTCGTCGTGAGAACATTAAGCGAATCCTTCGGGAAGTCTCTGAAGCTCTTGAAGAGCGAGGATACAATTCAGGAACCCAAATTGCTGGGTATCTCGTGAGTGGAGATCCGGCTTATATCTCTTCATATAAGGACGCCCGAAACAACATCCAAAAATTTGAACGCTATATGATCATCGAAGAACTCGTAAAGGATTACTTGGATAAATAGTCGTCTATGGAACGAATAATTGGACTGGATCTTGGCTCTGTCACCTGTGGAATTGCCATTAGTGATCCCCTTGGTATGATTGCGAGAGCCTTAACGACCGTACGGTTTGCACCAGATGATTATGAGCAAGCTCTTGAGGAGGTCCTCAAAATTTGTGAAGAGAATAAAGTCAAAAATGTAGTTCTCGGCTTGCCCAAACATATGAATGGCGACATTGGCGTTCGTGGTGAAATTTCGCAAAGTTTCGCCAAAATGCTCGAAGACCATGGAATTCATGTCGATCTTTGGGATGAGCGCTTAACGACGGTAGCAGCTGAACGGATTTTAATTTCCGCTGACGTATCGCGTAAAAAGCGCAAGAAAGTCATAGATAAGATGGCTGCTGTGCAAATTCTGCAAAGTTTCCTTGATCGGAAAAACGGTGGCCTGACTTCATTTTAAAATTGTGGTAGGGGCTAACTGTTTAAGGTTCGCCCCTTTTCTTTTGACTGGTACACTTCAAAAACTTGGATGGAGCCTTTTTCGTTCTTTAAATCTGTATCGAATTGAACATTCTTATGAAAGATGACTTGGATTAAAATGACAGATTCTGTACAATAAGGGCATGAAAGTAAATGGTGAAAATGCTTACAGCCCAGGTGAGGTGGCCAAGATGCTGGGCGTTTCTTCAAGAACCGTCCAAAGCTGGGACTATAAGGGAGTTTTCCCTGCCAGAAGAACACCTACCGGAAGACGGTACTATACCCAAGATGATGTCCAGCGCATGATGGGAAAGGACCCTTATGCCTCTGAAGAAAAAAGAATCAATGTCATCTACTGCCGGGTTTCCTCGAGAAACCAGAAAGATGATCTGAAAAACCAAAAAGACTTTCTCAGAACCTTTTGCAATGCCCGAGGCGTTATTGTGGAACAGGTTATTGAAGACATCGGCAGTGGACTGAACTACAAAAGAAAGAACTGGCTGAATCTGATCTGGGACGTACTGGATCGTAAGATCGATACCGTATATATCGCCCATAAAGACCGCTTTGTCCGCTTTGGCTTCTCCTTTTTTGAAGAGCTCTTTGAGCGTTTTGGCACTAAAATAATTGTGGCGGTCAATGAAGACCTCTCTCCGGCTGAAGAAATGGTCCAAGATATCATTTCAATCCTACATGTTTTCTCCTGCCGCATTTACGGCCTGAGAAAATATGTAGGAAAGATCAAAGAGGATAAAGAGATGCCCCAGGGCAAAGCTAAAGAATTCGAAGACCCGCAGATCAAAGAAGAAATCTGAAAAAGGCCGAATAAAAAAGCCTAAGTCTTCTGAAAAGACATATTAAGAAGGACGTAAAATAGCTCTCCATTCTCATGGAAGAGAGCTCTGTCTTGCTTCTTGCCTATGAGGTCTGAGAATACCAGCGCTGCCGAAACTATCTTTATTCTAAATAGAACGGCATTAGCTCCATGCCTCAATCAGTATGGTGCTGTGATGGGCGATTCTTTAAGGCAAACAGATAAAGAATTAGGTAGGATCTGCACGCAAAGAAGCTGGCCTTACAAAGGATGAGGCCTGTTATCATCTGCTAGTTTCTGGCCGTGTTCTAAGATGAGCGAAGGCATGTTCAGGTGTCGTCCCATACAAACAGGTCTTGGAAGCGGGAGCATTAGCTGTATCAGGCTTTTAGAAGTAGCTAAATAGAAGTACAGAACAGAGAACATGTTT
>CAZTNF010000005.1:0-33730 GCA_964615295.1 uncultured Erysipelotrichaceae bacterium
GTTCGCTTGTGCGAAAGGAAGCCCCCGCCTCTTTAGGCGGGGGAGGATGTCACTTGAGTGGAAATATCCAAGCGAACTTAACTATGGTTTAAAAACCATAAACATAATCTTAAAATAGTGATTTCTGAATTTTCGCTCTTTTGAGTTACGGCAGGATGTGACTTTCATCCAATACAAAAAAGGTCAGAATTTCCAAAGAAAAAGAAATTCTGACCTTTTTTGTATTGGCTAAGAAACCATTTTAAAACTGTGCATATAAAAACGTTTGACTAGAAGCACTGACTAAGAAAATCACACATACCAATAGCATCACTAAATACCCAAGGATTTGCCACAAACGCCAATGCTTCAAATTTTTGAAAAAGACCTGGCTAAAGCGCTTGGAAAATCCCGAGGCAAGCCATGCTCCGAGTACAAAGTAAATTCCCATATTGCTTAACCAAAATAGCGTTCCCGCATTCCAAAAACCGGTTAAGCCTACACCAAAGTAGTGACCAATACGCCAAAATCCCATACTAATGGTGTTAGCCGAAAAAAAGGCCATACCGAAAAGTTCAAGGATTAAAACATATGTATGACGAATCCATCTGGAAAGCTTTTGTAAAGAGCCTTTCCAGACCCACTTTTCCAATACAATTAAAAGCCCTTGATATACTCCCCAAGCGATGTAGCTCGAAGAAGGCCCATGCCATATACCCGTTAAAAGCCATACGCAAAATAAATTGCGCATCCAAATTAGATTAGATACTCGATTACCTCCCAAAGGGATGTAGACATATTCGCGAAACCAATTTGTTAAGGAGATATGCCATCGGCGCCAAAAGTCTTGAATGCTCAAAGCGGTTAAGGGCAGATCAAAGTTTTTGGGAATGGAAAAACCAAATAAGCCAGCACACCCCCTTGCCATGCGCGAATAACCTGAAAAATCAAAATAGAGCTGTAAAAAGTAAGCAAAACCATAGGCCACTTGACCCACCCAGGTAAGATCATTAGCTAAACTCGTCACCACTAAGGCCAAATTGTCGGCCAAGACGACTTTACGAAACAGACCTTGAATAAAAAGAGCCATTCCTTTAGCACTCTTAGCTCGGCTGTATTTAGGATGCGCGATTTGGTCTTTGAGTTGGGCATAGTTAGCGATCGGTCCCATATTAACCCATCCAAAAAAGGCTACAAATAAGCCAAAACGAACAAAGGAGGATTCATAAGGCTTTTTTTGACGATAGACATCAAAAAGACACGATAAGCATGAAAACGTATAAAACGATAGCCCCAAAGGCATGGTACTCACAAGTCCTTTGGACCAAGGAAAAATGCCTTGAAACCAAGGACCAAAATATTTAAAGACAAAGAGTAGGCCTATATCCCCAACGACTCCGACAAGAAGAATCCAATAAGAAGGATCTTTTTTGGAAGGCACTTTTTGAAAAGAAGGTGTTTTTTTTGAGGCTTGGTTTTCTCGTTTGGCCTTTTGAGAGGATTTTTTGAAAGCGAGAAGACCTAATAAATATTGGAGGATGAAGTTAAACCCCAATAAGCCCAAAAGCCAAAAAAGAGAACGTAAAGAACCAAAGCTATAAAAAAGTAGACTGACTATCCACGAATACCAATGAACCCACCGCCTTTTTCGGATCCAAAACGCATACAACGCCCAAGTCAAGGGTAAAAATCCAAAGAGAAAGAGTAAATCGGTAAATACCATATTTCTTCTCCTTATCTCATCTTTTTCATTATCAACTATTTTGCTTTCTTACGCTTTTCATGTTGAGATGAAAAAAAGGTCAAAGGGATGAATAGATGAAAATGGCTAAAAAAGGCTAGCCTTCCTTGGAAATATCTCTAGCGTTTCACACAAAAAAACCGTAAGAAAAATCTTACGGCTTGAGCAATTATTCAAATTCAATGGTTCCAGGTGGCTTAGAGGTGATGTCATAAAGGACGCGGTTGACATGACCGACTTCATTGATGATGCGATCGGATACGCGACCAAGGACATTCCAAGGAATTTTCGCCCAGTCGGCTGTCATCCCATCAATAGAAGTGACAGCTCGAATGGCTACGGCGTAGTCATACGTTCTCTGATCGCCCATGACTCCAACGGAACGCATATTAGTTAAAGCGGTAAAGTATTGCCAAATATCTTGTTCCAAACCCGCTTTGGCAATTTCTTCGCGCAAAATGGCATCTGAATCACGCACGATTTGTAGCTTTTCATCGGTAATGTCGCCGATGATGCGAATGCCTAAACCAGGTCCAGGGAAGGGTTGACGCCAAACCATTTCATGAGGCAAACCAAGCTCTTCTCCTAGAGCGCGCACTTCATCCTTAAACAAGGTGTTAAGTGGTTCAATGAGTTTGAAATCCATATCCTTAGGCAATCCGCCAACATTATGATGAGATTTAATGGTTTGAGCGGAATGGGTACCCGATTCAATGACATCCGTATAGAGCGTTCCTTGAGCTAACCATTTCACGTTTTTGCCTTCGGTCAATTTTTTAGCTTCTTCATCAAAGGTATACACGAATTCATTTCCAATGATTTGACGTTTCTTTTCAGGATCCGTGATTCCTTCTAGTTTGGAAAGAAAGCGATCTTTAGCATCAATACGCACTAAGTTTAAGTTCATATTTCGCCCAAAGGTTTCCATGACAGATTCGCTTTCCCCTTTGCGCAACAGTCCATGATCGATAAACATCGCAATCAGCTGGTCACCAATGGCTTCATGCAATAAGGCAGCCACAACAGAGGAGTCAACTCCACCAGAAAGGCCAAGCAGAACCATATCATCACCAACTTGCTCCTTGATTTTCTTCTTTTGTGTTTCAATAAAGTCTTGCATCGACCAGTTGGCTTGTGCTTGACACACTTTGAAGACAAAGTTCTTTAAAATATCGTTCCCATATTCGGTATGACGGACTTCTGGATGGAATTGAAGCGTATAGATTTTGCGTTCTGTATTTTGGGCGGCCGCATAAGGGCAGGTATCGCTTTTGGCAATGCATTCAAAGCCTGGCGCTAAGGTCGCCACTTGATCACCATGCGACATCCATACGGTTTCTTTGGTGGGTAAGCCTTCAAAAAGCAAATTTTCTTTGACCACTTCGATTTCAGTCCGACCATATTCGCGTCTCGAACTGGCCTTTACAGTGCCGCCAAGATTGAGCATCACCAATTGCATTCCATAACAAATTCCTAAAATAGGAATTCCACTTTCATAAATGGCTGGATCGCATTGGGGCGCATCTTTGGCATAGGCTGAATTTGGACCCCCGGAAAACACGATGCCTTTGACATCACCAAGCGCTTCAATCTCTTTGAGCGTCATGGTGTTTGGATGCAGTTCCGAGTACACGCCAAACTCACGAATACGTCTGGCAATCAATTGATTGTATTGGGAGCCAAAGTCCAATACGACAATTTTATCTGGCATTAGAGATCCCCCTTTTTACCATCATAATGAAGCCGCTTTTGAAAACAAAGATTGGCTATAGGTTTACTAAAGCAAAATTCAAATAGCCAAAAATTGTGGGCGCTTCCTCAATTTTGAAACATTTTTCTTGGTTTTGACGTCCTTATTTTCTGTCATTCTTTTTTTCTTGCCTCTTACTAAGCCTAGTTTATCGTTGGCTGAGTGGGTTTAAAAATTCTTCGAGGTCTTGTTTAGTCAACACCTCTTGAAGCGTGAAGCGCCTAGGATTTTGATATGAACCAATCGGTTTGTATAACCACTCCACACCATGCCACGCTTCATTTTTATACGCCGCTTTTTCAAGCAAACCATAAGATTGAAACCCCACGCGTTTTTGAAAGGCCAGACTGGCTTGGTTATCGGCAGTAGTACAACTGATTAAGTTGCAAAAGCCCATCTTCAAACAAATGGCCTCAAGAGCTTGATAAAGGGGCATCACCAAGCCATGATGAGAACCATCTTGGAAGTAGATGGTGAGTTCAGCATCGTATTGATACGCTTCGCGAGCAATAAAGCTATGCGCATAACCAAACCCAATGACTTGGTCTTCGTATTGCGCTACGAGGTAGGGGTAGTTTTTAGCAATGGACAATTGTTCCTCAACAAAGAGCGGATAAGGAATGGGCTGATAGCACATATTGGCGGTGGAGTGTTCGATCCAATAGGAGACAATCGCATACACTTGAGGTAAATCGGCTGGCCTTAAAAAGCGAATCATTCCCCTAACTCCATACTCGCATCGGCTGTTAAACTTTCATCGCTGCGCTTTCCATGGTTATAAGCAATTTCGCCAGCAATAGCAATCATGGCCGCATTGTCCGTGCAACAAGACATAGGCGGGACGTTAAAATTCACATCGGGATATTGAAGAGAGAGTTCCTCAACTTTTTGACGCAAACGACTATTGGCCGAAACCCCACCGCCAACGATCATCTGTTTGATTTCGGGATGGTTATTGAGTGCTTTACGCACTTTTTCAAAGATCTCTTCCAAAGCGGTTTCTTGAAAGCTAGCCGCTAAATCCTCCATCTTCCAGCTCTCGTTTTGACGCTCCATCCGTTTTACGAATTGCAGAACACCTGATTTTAAACCCGAAAAGGAGAAATCATATTCTCCAGGGGTTTTTGGTTTGGGCAGTTTGTAAATTGGTTTTCCAAGTTTGGCCAACTTATCGATTTTTGGTCCGCCGGGATAGCCAAGATTTAGGACACGCGCTACTTTGTCATAGGCTTCGCCAATGGCATCGTCTTGGGTTTCACCTAAAATCTCAAAGTCTTGCTCATCCTTCATATAAATCAGTTCTGAATTTCCGCCTGAAACCAACAAGGCTAAAAGAGGAAATTGAAGGGTGGTGTCGAGTTTATTGGCATAAATGTGGCCTGCTAAGTGATTGACTCCGACTAAGGGCTTTTCATACAACATGGCTAGGGTCTTCGCTGCTTGTACCCCCACATGCAAGCAACCAATCAACCCTGGTCCTTGCGTAACTGCAATGACATCGATATCGTCCCACGATAAACCGGACTTTTCGATGGCTTCTTGAATCACCACCGAGATATTTTCAACGTGAAGGCGACTGGCCACTTCTGGCACCACGCCACCAAATTGAGTGTGGGTATCAATTTGCGAAGAAACCACACTCGAAAGCACATCTCTTTGGTCTTTGACCACTGCAGCCGCAGTTTCATCGCAACTGCTTTCAATCGCAAATACGTTCATATCTTTTCCTTTTATTTATTATTTTCTTAAAGTATTCGAATCATGACGAGAGCATCTTCCCCATCGCTATAGTAACCCTTAACGCGATGCAAAAAAGTGAAATCATGGGATTCATACAAGCGCTTTGCATTTAGATTGCTTGGACGAACTTCAAGCGTAAAGGTTTCGGCTCCACTCTCTTTGGCCGCCTTTAAGGCATACTCCATGAGCACATGGCCAAGGCCCTGGCCACGAAAAGCGGGAGAGATTGCAATATTGGCGATTTGGGCTTGCTCAAACATCACCCAATACACCAAAAAGCCTATGATTTCTCCTTCTTGTTCAAGCACCATAGGATACGAAAATTCATTGCCCACGATTTCAAACTCAAAACTATCTATACTCCAACAATCATCAAACGATTGTTGTTCAATAATTTCTACGGCTTCTAAATCGTCTTTTTCCATAGGCCGTAAAATCCAAGAATCATTCATTCCACCATCTCCTAAGCCTTAATGGCTTCTGGCTTAGAAACCAAGTAACTCTCCGTATTTTTCATATATAAAGGAGCCAAGGCATGGATGGCTTCTGGTTCAATCCAAGTGGCTTTTGAAAGCAAATTCTTCGCATTCGCCAAAAAATCGGAAGGAAGGCTTTCCATTCCGATGAGTTCAGCTTCTCCATATAACTCACCTGGATGGGTTTGTAAAAAAGCGGGAATCTCTTCTAAAGCGAAGATTCCCATCTCTTGCACCTCCCCATTTTCCAGATGGGCCACATAGGCACGATTTCCTCTCGCATCCAAAAGAACATTGGCTTTTGGGGTATTTCCTGCATAAAGCTGAAATGTGGTGATAGTACCCACACGAATAGGGGCTTGGGTTCCTAAAATTTTAGCAGTGGTCAAGGCCATACGCAGTCCAGTATAAGAGCCTGGCCCATTAGTCACAATGACTTGATCGATATCCTTTAAGGTACATTCCGCTTTTTTTAATACGTCTTTAAGTTCAACAAAAAGCGTTTCGGATTGACGCTTAAAGGCTTCTTGTCGATACCCTGCGAGCAATTGATCGTCTTCAAAAAGGGCGATCACCAAATTTTTCCAAGCGGTATCCAGTACAAGCGTCTTCATTCCAACTCCTCCTTTGAAAACGGAAAATCGACCAAGAGTTCTTGAAGCAACGCTTCACTTTTAGATCCGGTGGATTGAAGGGTAACATTACGACTAGTTTCTCCAGTTTCCACTAAAGACATGGCGAAGTGATCGCTAGGAATTTGATCTTCAATATATTGCGACCATTCCACTACACTTAAACCTTCTTCAAAACACTCTTCAAAGCCTAAGTCTTGATGCGCCCCTTCTAGACGATACGCATCCATATGAAAAAGTGGCGTCCCCTTAGCCGTTTTATACGATTTCATGATGGTAAAGGTTGGGGAATTGATGGTGCGCTTCACTCCGAGACTTTGGCCAAAAAAACGCGTCCAAGCGGTTTTTCCCGCCCCTAAATCGCCATCTAGGGTAATGGTCATCGTTTGCCCTTCAAGCACCTTAGCTAAAGCCTGAGCGAGTGTTTGGGTATCGGCAAGAGACTGCAGTACAAAATGGATACAAGACAAGTGTCCATCTCTCCTTTTCTAGGAAGCTAACTTCCTTTTTCTACGCCATAGCGTACTTTTCTACAACGTCTAAGCAGGACGTCTTTTTATTTCTTATTTTTTCTCTTTTTTTAAAGCATGTCCTTGTTGACGTGCCTTGGCCATATGGGCTTTTTGTTGTTCAATGTTCTCCATACGGCGAGCAACTTTGATTTCAGAGCCTTGTTGGCTTGGAATATAATAACGTCTTCCCTGTAATTTTTCTGGTAAACAGGGCATATCTGTCATATGGCCTTGATAATCATGGCTGTATTCATAATTTTTCCCATAACCAAGCTCT
This sequence comes from uncultured Erysipelotrichaceae bacterium, assembly GCA_964615295.1. GTDB lineage: Bacteria > Bacillota_I > Bacilli_A > Erysipelotrichales > Erysipelotrichaceae > Allobaculum. The sequence goes on from CAZTNF010000005.1 coordinate 7,108, forward strand.
TTCATTAAAGCGGTAGGGGCATTGCGTAAGTGCAATGGAATGGGTTCTTCTAAAGTCTCCAAGGCATCCTGTTTAGCCGCCATATAAGCCACTTCTAGAGCATTGCTTTTGGGGGCTAGAGCTAAATAAGCAACTGCATGAGCTAAATGTACATTGCACTCAGGAAGCCCTAAATACATACAAGCTTGGTAGGCAGCGATACAGATTTCAAGGGCTCGAGAATCAGCCATTCCAATATCTTCACTAGCCATTCGTACCAAACGTCTTGCGATGTAAAGGGGATCTTCTCCTCCCTCGACCATACGAGCTAACCAATAAAGACACGCTTGAACATCCGAATTGCGCATGGATTTGTGTAAAGCCGAAATCGTATCATAATGCCCATCTCCTTTTTTGTCATACATCAAGGTGCGCTTACCCAACACTTGTTTGACGATGTCTTCATCCACATGCAATCCATGAATGTCGTCTTTGGAATTGGACAAAATGATTTCAAGAGTGTTGAGAGCCAAACGAGCATCTCCATGGGCATAGTGAGCAATGGCTTGTAAATGATCAAAAGAAATATCGATGGGATAGGCGCCATAGCCCTTAGGCGAATGAATGGCTGCTTGTAAGAGAGATTCAATGGCTCCATCGTCTAAAGCTTTGAGGACAAATACTTTACATCGCGATAACAAGGCAGAGTTGACTTCAAAGCTGGGATTTTCGGTAGTTGCTCCAATAAGAACAATGCTTCCCTTTTCGACATAGGGTAAAAAGGCATCTTGTTGGGCTTTATTAAAGCGATGAATCTCATCGACAAACACGATGGTTTTCTTCCCTATCCGTCGATCGGCTTCTGCTTGGGCCATAACTGCTTTGATTTCTTTGACTCCACTTTGCACAGCGGAAAAGGGAATAAAGCGGCTTTGGGTTTGGTTGGCAATGATGCTTGCTAAGGTCGTTTTCCCTACTCCTGGCGGGCCCCAAAAAATCATCGAGGGCACGACATCCTTTTTGATCAAATTCCATAGCAAAGAGCCAGGAAAGATTAAATGCGATTGCCCCACATACTCTTCTAAGCTTTCGGGTCGCATACGATCTGCAAGGGGGCGATAGATCTCTTGAGGAGGGGATTCCTCTTCTACAAAATCATCAAACAATGAGGTTTGTTCCATATCTGCCTTCTTTCCATGATCCAATTCTTTCTTTTTAAAGATAAAACGGGCAGTCCACGTGGACTGCCCGTAAGATTTTTTCTTTCTTGAGGGACCTAGGGCTTATCCGCCAATGGGCCAGAAAGAAAGGTTTTCTGGAATGTAACTGTAGTAGACATTCACCGCAGGAGTGCGACAAACGTAGTAGTAGTCACCAATTTTTTCGTATTTGGCTTTTCCCTTTTCCACTTCAAGAGTCCAGTCAAATTCTTTTAAGCGCGCAGAACTAGTGCGGAAGTAGTGAGTATGCTTACGAATTACTCCATTCATCAAGTTATCATAAGCTGGACCAGAAGAGTATTCTTCATAGTCATTTTCTGGTTCTTCCATATAGACGTAGCTAGCCACTTCGCCTTGTAAAGCTCCATTGCCAATTTTTCCCGAAGCGGCTTGCACTTTAGTACTTCCACCTGTGGTTCTAAAGAAGATACCTTGTCCTTGCAACTTGCCATCACCAATTTGACTCGCCAACTGCACTTTCTTTTCCTTAGGTTGGATAATCATTACGTCACCCACACCAACGCCTTGAAGAGTGATGGATTTTTGGCCAGGATCGGAATTTCCAATAAGCTTCCCGTTTTGGAAAACAAAGTAGCGGTTATCAAACTGATTGCTGAAGGAACCTAGAATGGAAGCAATGCGCATTCCTTGATCGCGTAAGCCATCAAGCGCTCCATTCGAAGAACGGTCTACATTTAAAAGAGATTGATATTGCTTCACTAAATTTTCCAACTCACGCATGTTGTTTTCGGGTGGGCAATCGGCTTTAACAGCATACCAGCCGATATCTTCCCCCTTCCAACCCATTTTGATGAGCTCTTGGTTTTCATTCGCATCTAAGGTGTAATTGTGGCTTCCCGTCTCGGCATAAGGATTGTATTGACGATACACGGCTTTTCCATCGGGGGCAGCTGAATACCAAGCAATTTCCTCATCTTTCCAACCCATTTGAATCAAGGCTGAACGCTCCATAGGATCGCGTGTGTAATGATGATCCCCTGCCACAGGGTTATAGAGCCGATATACGGGATACTCTGAAGATTTAGGAGCATACCATCCAATCCCTTCAGGTAACCAGCCATAGCTAATCAGTGTATTGGCTTCATTTATATCGGCGGTGTAAAAATGCTCACCGGAATTTTCGTTGTACAGACGATACAAGCCAATCGCATCGGGTTGTTGAACCGTTTGCGGTGTATTTGGATCGCCATCGATAAGTAAAACACCACCACTCTCATTTTGGATGCCCTCTTCAACGAGCTCCGCGCTGCGGGGCGCAAGCACATCTTCTTGGGCCATGACTGGTGCAGTCATCAGTAGACTCAAAACAAGAGCAGAGGATATAGCACAAAGTTTTTTCATTTTTTCTCCTCCTGATCGTCCCGTAGGTCCGGAAAATATTCCCTTCTTGTTTGTTCTCTAGACACCAAAAAAAGCGAAAGGATCTTTTCTTGGATGCCTTGGCCTTTGTCTAACCTCTTTGGACAAGCCTGTAAACCATTCAAAATGAATGTTATTTCTATAATCGGGATCAAAGACAAAAAAATCAATCTTTCCTAAGGATTTTTTGAAAATTTTCCCTTAGAAAAGGGAAAGAAGGAAACTCGAGATCCTCATCCAAAGAGCGATTTATATAAATGCCAGGCTCGATAGTATATAAGTCTCTTTTAAGAGAGAAAAGGTAAAAAATAGAATCGTTTGGTTTTAGTTTTAATCTCTAATGGTTTAAAATCCGCCTTCTAAGCGATTTCGATAATCCTAAAAAACCATACCAATTTTTAAGACAAATCACCAAGAAAACACCCATTAAAAACCCATAAAAATACCAATATTTTAGCCATCCCTCGGACAAAGGGAAGAAAAGCTTACTCAACAGACGAGCTATGAAAAAATTAAAGTCCTTATTGATTAAAGAGCGCTTTTTTCTTTCGCTTCTTGTTTTTCAAACCAATTTTCAACATCCTGCATAGTTTCATGCAAGCATCCCTCTTCAAAGGGAACTTTCAAATGGCCAAGGGCGATGAGTTCTTTAAAGGGTTTGGTTCCTCCCGCTTGACACAGAGCTTGATAGTCTTCAAAGGCTTTTGGATCTTCATGTTGCATACGACTCCAAAATTGCAAGGCCGCCACTTGAGCTAGGGTATAGTCGATGTAGTAGAAGGGATCTAAAAAGATGTGCAACTGGCGCATCCACCAACCCCCTCGTTCCAGAAAATCAATATCTTGATAATCTTTTTGCGGCAAATATTGTTTTTCTAACCGCCTCCAACACTCCATTCGTTGTTCTGGAGTCCAGTGAGGATTGGCATATACTTCATGCTGAAAGTGATCGACCAAGACGCCATAAGGAATAAATTTGATGGCACCGCCAAGATGGCTTTGACGATAGCGATCAGCATCTTCTTCAAAGAAGTATTGCATCCAAGGCCAAGTAAAAAATTCCATGGCCATAGAAGTGATCTCTGCACTTTCCATTGTGGCCCATATGCATTCACTGGGAAAAATATTTCGACTACACCACGCTTGAAAACCGTGTCCCGATTCATGGGTGAGAGTTTCAATATCGTGTTGGGTGTGGCTGAAGTTAGCAAAAATAAAGGGAACTCCATACTCTTCAATGGAGGTACAATACCCCCCCGCCGCTTTATGGGGCTTGGCGACTAAATCCAAGAGATCTTGATCCACCATCATTTGGAAAAATTCTTTCGTCTCAGGGGACAATTCTTGAAACATCATAAGCGCCCGCTGAACGATTTCGTCTGGATCGCATTTAGGAGTGGGATTGCCTCCTTCAAATTCAACTTTTTCATCCCAAGCGGGAAGTTGATAGCCATCATATCCATGGGTTTGGGCTTGTTTAGTATAGAGATCAAGGCAAACGGGAACCACATCTTTTAGTACATTGCGACGATAAACTTCGACATCGTGTTGATCATAATCCATACGCGCCATACGCAAATAGCCAAACGGAATGTAGTTTTCATAGCCCATTTTTTGCGCCATCTTGGTGCGCACTTGTACTAGATCGTGATAAATGCGTCCAATTTGGTCTTCGTGTTCATCAAACCAGTTCCAATAGGCTTGATGGGCTTCCTTACGGATGGAACGATCGGGATCATTCATGGGTTCTTCTAAGGCTGCAAGAGTGTAATTTTTGCCATGAAAGGGGATTTGAGCGGAAGCGATGAGTTTTTGATATTCGCTTTCTAAACGATTTTCTTCTTGCATCTCTTCAATGATTTTTGAGGAGATGGTTTTCAAATCGAATTCATTACGCAAAAACCACGTTTTGGGTACATCGTCTTCAAGAGCTTGACGCCAAGGAGACTTTAAAATCACATTGACGAGTTCAACTTGAGCATTAGAGATGATGGGACTGTTCTCGTTAAACCATTCCCGTTCCTCCTTGTAAAAAGGGTCGGCGGTATTGATAGTATGGCGAATATAACAGAGATTTGCCATCGTGTTAAGAGACTTCAAGTGTGAATCATAATCCTTGAATGCCGCAAGAAAAGCGCTATATGATGGGGCATTTTGTAAACGTTGTTTTAATTGTTCGATTTCTTGTAAAAGAGCCTCTAAATCAGGCCGTTTGTATTCAAATTCCTGAAACTTCATATCCATTATCCTTTCTGAAAGAAAATGACCAGCACTAAGAAAAAAAGGGAGCCATCCTAAAAATCTCTCATATTGGTTTTAACGCAACTTTTAGCAAAACACAAAAAAAACCCCAAAATCCAAAGGATTTTGGGGCAGGGAATTAATGGAACCAAAGAAGCACTAAAAGTGCAATCACTAGGGCAAAGAAGAGAATCACCAACAGGGCGGTTTTGCCAATGGTTGCCCAAGCGGCTTCCATTAAAGCGAGAAAATCGCCTTTTTCCAGTTCAGATTCTTTTCCCTGTTTGACTTGATGATCGTCCTTCACGGACTCTTCAATGCTGCGAAAACGATCCATTAAAATTCACCAGCAAAATGGCATTGTACGAAGTGGCGAGGTTTGATCTCTTTGACTTCGGGCACTTCCGTTTTGCAAATGTCTTTGGCAAAGGGGCAACGGGGATGGAATTTGCATCCCTTAGGGGTGTTGACGTTGGAGGGAATTTCCCCTTCAATCAACTTCATGTCCGAGCGTTTATCGGGATCGGGAATGGGAATGGCTCCCATCAAAGCGCGGGTATAGGGATGTTGGGGATTGGCATAAATTTCATCTTTGTCGCCTAATTCCACCATGCTTCCTAAATACATCACCCCTACACGATCGGATATGTGTTTGACGACGGACAAGTCATGGGAAATGAAGATGTAGGAGATGTTTTGTTCTTCTTGTAAGTCCATCATCAAGTTGATGATTTGCGATTGAATGGATACGTCCAAAGCCGATACCGGCTCATCGCAAATGATGAAGGAAGGACTTAAGGCCAGACTTCTAGCAATACCAATGCGTTGTCTTTGTCCACCAGAGAATTGATGGGGATAGCGATAGCAATAGTAGCTGGGCAATCCACATTTTTCCATCAAATCTTTTACATAAGCTTCTAGCTCGGGACCACGTTTAAACTTTCCATGCGCAATTAAAGGCTCAGAGAGGATATTGAAGACATTCATACGTGGATTCAAAGAGGAGTAGGGATCTTGGAAAATGAATTGAATGTCTTCACGCAGTTTACGCATTTCTTTTTTAGACAATTTAGAAATGTCTTGTCCTTTGAAAATGACTTCTCCAGAAGTAGGTTCATGCAAACGAAGGATCGTACGCCCTAAAGTGGATTTTCCACATCCAGATTCTCCAACAAGGCCTAGAGTTTCGCCTTCGTATAAATCTAAGGAAATACCATCTACCGCTTTGACATAAGGTTTATCGGGTTTGAGTTTGCCTTTGCCAAGGGGAAAGTACTTTTTGAGGTTTTTGACCTCAAGAATTTTTTCTTTTTCTTCGGCCATTATTTGCTTTCTCCCTTCTTAAAGGATGGTCGAACCGTCTTACCTTCTCCATCGTATAAGAAGCAAGAGACGGTGTGGCCATTGCCCACATCAATAACGGGAGGTTGAGCATGCAAGCATTCTTCCCGACATTTGGTGCAACGGTCTGCAAAGTAGCAACCTTCAGGTAAATATAAGGGATTGGGAACGGACCCTTCAATAACATTGAGGCGTGTTCCTTCTTGAGCAAGCGAAGGCATCGAACTCATCAATCCAGTTGTATAGGGATGTTTTGGGTTTTTAAATAGTTCATCCACTGGAGCGCTTTCCACAACTTTTCCCGCATACATGACATTGACCCAATCGGCCACTTGGGCCACAACTCCAAGATCGTGGGTAATCAACATAATGGAGGTTCCTGTTTCTTCCTTCAATTGATTCATCAATTGGAGGATTTGAGCTTGGATGGTCACATCTAGAGCGGTAGTAGGCTCATCGGCAATGAGTAATTTTGGGTTACAAGAAAGTGCCATCGCGATCATGACACGCTGGCACATTCCACCAGAGAGTTGGAATGGATAGTTGTTGAGAACTTGATCTGGTCGAGAGATGCCTACTTGTTTCAACAATTGAATGGTGCGTTCGCGGCATTCTTCTGGAGAGGCGTTTTCATGAATTCGAATGTTCTCCGCAATTTGATCCCCGACTGTATAGACTGGATTTAAAGCCGTCATCGGTTCTTGGAAAATCATCGAGATTTCATTGCCGCGCACTTTACGAATGGTCGCATCATCCGCTTTAGACAAATCCACATTGTATCCATTCCCAGTATAAACGATTTTGGAATCAGGCATGATCTCACCAGGTTTGGCGACCAGACCAAGAATAGACATAGCCGTAACGGATTTTCCACATCCTGATTCCCCTACAATCGCTAAGGTTTCGCGCTCACGCATTTTAAAGGTGTTGCCATCAACAGCTCGAGAATCTCCTTTTTTAGTGTGAAAGTAGATCTTAAGATTTTCAACATCCAAAATGGTTTGTTTTTCATCCGTGGCAGTTGTCGCTTGTTTGTTGTCTTCCATATGCCCTCCTATTGAATTTCTTTCGGGTCAAAGGCATCGCGCAAGCCTTCACCAATCAAGTTAATGGATACAACCGTCAAAAGACACATCACACCAGCAGGAGCCCATTGCCAAGGATAGTTTTGGAAAACTTGGGCATTTTGTCCTAAGTTCATCAGCGATCCCCAGCTTGGTTGAGGAGGTTGAATTCCCATACCCAAGTAAGAAAGACCCGCTTCGGTTAGGATCGCACCCGCCATTTGCAGAGTGGCATTGACGATGACTAAAGAGAAGACGTTTGGCATCAAGTGTTTCCAAATTTTGGAAGCATCGCTAAAGCCAAGCGCTTCACAAGCTTGCATGAATTCTTGTTCACGAAGGGTTAAAATTTGCCCACGCACCAAACGCGCCAGTCCAGGCCAAGAAAGCAACCCAATCAATAAAGCCACGGTATACATTTTTTGATCCGAAGGCACCCAAAGCATCGTGGCCGCTACGGCAATGATCATTGGGGTAAAAGGTAAAGAATAGACGATTTCGGCAAAACGCATGAGTAAGTTATCCACAATACCGCCATAGTAGCCAGCCAAGCCACCCACTAAGCAACCAAAGATAACCGTTAATACCGCGGCCAATACCCCAACCAAAATGGAGATGCGTCCGCCTAAAAACAAACGGAACAAACAATCACGACCGGAGCCATCCGTACCCAACCAATGTTCGGCCGAAGGCGGTTGATTCATGATCGAGGTATCGTAAGCATTGACATCCACCTGCATGAAGATGGGTGCAAAGATGACGAGTAACACAATGATGCAAAAGATGGCCAAGCCAACCATAGCTACGTGGTTAGCTTTAAATTTACGCCAGGCAATCATCCATGGGCCAACGGCATCAATTTTTTCATCGGATTTTTTTTGTGCAATCGCTTCCTGTTGATACTTATTGAGAGGTTTGGAAGCTTGTTCATTGGATTTCATCGTTCTTCCTCCTCTATTCAACCTTCACGCGTGGATCCACGAGTGAATAGCAAACATCTGATAGCAAGTTGCCTAAAATCATCAGCACCGCCGAGAAGACAAGACAAGCGGTGGTTAAAGAGGTATCGCGTTGGTTGATGGAGTCGATTAAGACTTTACCAATTCCTGGCCAAACGAATACACTTTCCAAAATCGTCGCGCCGGCAAATAAAGAGGGAATGTACATTCCAAGCAGCGTAACGAGTGGGATTTGGGCATTTTTAAACGCATGTTTGTAAATAACCGTTTTCTCTTTTAATCCTTTAGCCCGCGCGGTGCGTACATAGTCTTGGTTGATGACTTCAACCATGGAGTTGCGCACATAGCGTGAGAAGGTGGCAAAGTCAGAGAAGGCTAAAACAATGACCGGTAAGATCATGTGAACCGCCACGTCGCCGACTTCTTGCATAAAGCCGCCCGGATAGCCGAAGTTGGCATACATCGAATCGCGCATTCCACTAATGGGAATCCAGCTGACCTTCATTCCCACAAAGAAGATCAACAACATACCAAAGAAGAATGATGGTACAGAGATTCCAAGTAAGGAAAGAATCGTCCAGAAGTTATCCTCGGCCGATCCCTTTTTGACAGCTTGCCTTATGCCCACCGGTATGGCAAGAGCTAGGCCTATGATCATCGCCACCACATTGAGGAGGAAGGTATTCCAAACATAAGTTCCAATGATTTCTCCAACTGGTTTTTTCAATGTGAAGGATGTACCAAGATCCCCCGTCAACACACGGCCCATCCACCGAACGTATTGTTCAGGAATGGATTTGTCCAGACCAAGTTTTTCTCTTGCTCTTTCCTTTACTTCTTGCGTAGCCTTTGTTCCCGGTCCTAAATAAGCAGTCAGCTCATCTCCAGGCATCGCTTTGACAACACCGAAGATGACCATCGTGATGATCAATAGAACGGGGATTGAGGTTAGCAAGCGCTTTAAAATGTATTTGAGCATCTTTCTAATCTCCTTTTCCCTAAAGATTGCTTAAAACGTTGTCATTATAACAAAGAGAAAAATATTGGAAAATTTATGAAAAATGATTTGAAAATTATGGGAAAGAAATTAAAGAAGAAAAAAGTTTTTAGAAATGTTTCTTCCCTATTTTAACTTCCTTCTTTTTGTCACTTTGCCCTTTCAAATCCTCTCTTAATCTTTTCGCTTATTTTTTTCTTGTTATACCTTGGTTTATCGATCCAATGCGTCCTTAACCATCCATATATCTCTAGTGAAAATAAACAAAGCCAAAAAAGGGAAGCGAGACCAATTGCGTGTCACGCTTCCCTTTGGGTATCAGGACGATGGACGCAAAGTGCGTCTTTTGGATGATGAAAGAGGTTATTCTGTCTCTGAATCCGCCGAATCCGATTCAAGATAAGCGCCTTCTAAAGCTTGGGACCAGTTGCATACTGAACCAGTGTTCAAGTTTTTAACACGCTTATTGTAGAGGTTGAAGAGGTTGTTACCATAAATGGGCAAGAAGGAAGCTTCTTCTGAAGCAAGAATCATCGCTTTCTTGTAATTTTCAACGGATACCGATTCTTCACCAGTGGCTTTTCCAGCATTGAGATCGTTGTTGAGTTCTTCGTTATAAAGCTGTGGATAGTTGTTCGAGCCAGGAACAGGATGTTCAATCGTTCCCGTATAGCCAAGAGCGAGATTCATCGTAGTATTGCTAAGACCCGTGAAGGACAAAGCCATGAAGAAGACATTCCAGTCGCTTGAGGCATCTTCATTGGATGGATCAATTGTGGTAGTCATGGTGTTGAAGTCAACCGTATTTTGAACGAGATCAATACCAATTTTGTTCCAAGACGATTTAATCATAGGAATCAACATATTTAAGATGGAGTTTCCTTCCGTAGCCAAGAATTTAATTTGAAGTTGTTTTCCATCTTTTTCACGAATATTATTGGATCCCATTTTCCAGCCAGCTTCATCCAATAAAGCAGCGGCTTTATCTAGATCGTATTCGTATTTTTGAAGACCTGGAAGTTGCTCTTCTCCAACGACTACCGCTCCAAGAGAGCTACTGATAGGGTTCCAGAAAGTCGTGGGCACATATCCAACTGTTACATCTTCAATGTCCGAATCGACTTGCGCTACTCCATCTTTAGTTGGCCATTGATAGTAAGCATCCACGAATTCCGCACGAGGAGTCGCATAAGAGAGCGCTTGACGAACCAATTGATCATTCGTCGGTTCTGCTTGGCAATTGAAACCAAAGTAGCCTTCTGCTGCACGGAAGTAATGGTTGGTAGTCACATTGTCAAGCATCGAAGCAGGCCCGATGATATCAGGTTGAATTTCATCAGAGATGTAATCGATATCACCAGATTGTAAAGAAGCCACTTCTGTACCATCTGCAATCGTGCGTACGATGATGGATTTAATATTGTAGGTGCCTTCACCAGTGTAGTTGTCATTCAAAACCACAGAAGCACCAGCTGATTTATCATAGCTATTGAGTTTATAAGCACCCGAACCCACAATTTGAGTTGGATCTAAGTTTTTGTACTGATCCAAATCCCCTTTTGTGTATTCGAATTGATCATCTGGCATAATTGCCACACTGCCAATGGTTTCTGCGGCACTGATATCTGGATCTTCAAAGGTGAAGGTAACAGTCAATTTGTCATCGGATACTTCAATACCCGAAACGTCTTTGGCATCCCCATTTTGATATTCAGACCAGCCTTTGATGAAATCGCAAGATCCATCGTTATAACCACCGATGTATTCAGGATCGGCCATAAGCGTAAAGGTGTATTTTACATCATCTCCATCCAAAGTGGATCCATCAGAGAACTTCTGGCCTTCACGAAGTTTAAAAGTAACCGACATACCATCCGCTGCCACTTCTGGCAATTCAGAAGCAATGACAGGATACAATTCATTGTCAGCATTGTAAGCCGTCATGGATTGGTAAACAAGGTTGACAATCCATTGGTCATAGGCAGAAGAGGCATACATTGGGTTAAAAACACCCGACAATTCTTGTGTCGTTCCCACTTTTAAGACATCAGCACTGCTCATACTACCCGCTGTGGAGCCACCACCCGAGCATCCAACTAGCGAAAGCGCCATTGCAAGAGACGCAAACCCAGCTGTCAATTTTTTGGATTTCATTTCTTTCCTCCTCAAACGAAACTACGTCTTGTTCCATAATTTTATCAATGCCAATTTTTCTTTTCAATCGCTTTCTGCAAGGGCATACATTCCTTTTCACTTAATTTGCCCGAAATGTTTCCTTTTTTCTCGAAATTTTTCTTCTTTTTGAAACAACAAAATTTAATTTCATAAACCTATCTCAATCAAAAAGACTTAATAAAATCGACAAGCAAAAATATCTCTGCCTCTAGAGTTCTATCTTCACCCATTTCTTGAAGAATTTCCCATAGTGTTATGGAACATTCGAAAGAAAAAAGTATAAATTCCTAGGTTTTTAAGCCCATTTTGTGAAAGGATTTTTGAATAAGAAAAAAGGAAAAAACTAAAGAAGAGCTCTTAAAAGTGAGTAAAAAAAGAAATATATTTTTAAATCCCAGAAATAAAAAATGAAATTAAATTTAATTTTTCAACCGCAAAATTTCAAGAAATATTTATTTTACTTAAAAATCGCAAATCATTAAAAAAAATGTGCTCTTTAAAAGTCGATTGGAATCATACGGTTTTAAAATATGAATCATAGCTTAATGAGCTAATCTCTTGTTAAAAAAATTTGGAAGTGAATTCGAATTAAATCTATCTATAATCTAATGAATTTATTAGATGGCAATGAATTCAATCTAATTTTTATTCCTTCTTTTATTTGAACTTTTGGACTCTTTTTACTTTCTTTAATTTAGTTCAAAGCTCAACAAGGAATGATCAATAACAAGTTTAGAAAGGAGAATGATTTTAATAGTTATTTTCTAAATTAACTATTTTTAAAAGATTTATTCAATTTTTACTATTTTCTAATTTCAATTAGGAGAAAAATAAATAAGAAAACTTTCCTAATGCTTAGGAAATAAAAAAGTGGAAATAAATGATTTCCATACAATTTACGACCAAATCCTTTCTAACAAGAGAATGATATATAGAAATTAAATATATATGGGAGAAAGGAAAAAATAATGTCACGACGAAAAAAACGCTCAGGACATTTTGGCAAAAGGCCCTCTCTTCTCTTTTATGTATGGCGATGATGTATACCATCCCTATATCAAATGGAGAAGAAGTAAGAGCTGAAGAAAATTTTACCGTTTCGGAAGCTGGATCTTTAGATAATTCCTATACTGGAATGAATGATCCTACAATCAATCCTAGAATTTTAATTCAACACTATTTGTATTATCCTTACCAAGAACTTGGATACATTCCAAAGTTATTTGCAAAAGGCGGAGAATTTGAAGGAGAAACTATTACACCCTCCATCAATGCCTGTGAGAATATAGCCGATACCCCCGAAAATCGGACTCGATTAAATAAGTGTATCGACGATGAGTATAAAAAAGATGATAATAGTGGAAAATTAAAAGACTTCTTAACTAATAAACAAGTTGTTTGGAATACTAATAATCACGAGGATGCTGAAAATGATGTTGATCCTTTACAATTAAGGCCCCATAACTTTCCTACTACGGGATTTACTTATGGTGAGGCTCGCCAAGGGGATCCAAAGTTTTTATTGATGCTTAAGGATGAAAATCCAAACTCTAGTAGTTCCGATAACAAACCTAATGTCGGAGAAGTTCTAACTACTCCTATCTTATATAGACTTTTTAAAGATGATCCAGTTCGTTATTTTGAAAAGCCTCAAATGCGTTATATGAATAAGCTTTTCAATTCGTTGGATGCTAATCAAGATGGCCAGCTTGAATTCAATGAAAACTATACACTTAAAGAAATTTGGCTTGCGATCGAAGATTCTAACCAAATTAAAGAAAAACCTCTAGAAGGAGAAAATGCGACAGAAGAGGAAGCACTTTTTGATGAAGGAGACTCTATTGCATTTTTGGGCTCTTTAAAAAACCAGATAGAGGACAGTGGTTTTACAGTGATTCCAGTTCCCGAAGCTGAAGGATATGAAAACCATCATGACCCTTCTAAAATCTATTTTACAAATGATAAACAGAACGCAAAATTTAATAATCCAGCTTGGACTTCTCAGCCCACCTCCAATGAAAATTTAAAATGGGCTAAAAAAACTTCTTCTGGCGGGGCAGAAGAGGATGTCATTTATCCGATAGGATCGATTATGATTTATGTTCCAGATGGATTGATTATTCGTTTTGTCTTTGATCCAACTACTGGAAACGATTACATAAATGAAGATGTGGATTTTTTTGATTACGATATCAGTGATGGCTTTATTTATCCTACTAAAAACGCAGCTCAAAATGCTTTCAATAAGAAAGATCTCACTTTGTTGGTTGTAGATGGCAATGACATTTATGAAGCTACAAAAAGTGGGTCGAGTTATCTACAAAATCCAGATGGATCATACGTTCCAAATAAAGAGAAGAATCTAACCTCTCTTCTCCAAAATGGATCTAATAAACTAAAGGATTCTTCAGAGTTAGATGACTATTATTTTCCTACCGATACGCAAGGAAAAGCTCTCTTAAAAAATCAGACGTGGTTTGCTTTAACGTATGAGCAAGGCATTAATGAGGTTAGACCCAAAACCTCAAACGAAGATACAATCCCTAGTCATTACACCTATGCCTTTGGCAATGTAAACACTCTAACTGGGCTTGGTTCGCTAGAGTGGAACTTCTTTGGAGCTCAACAAGGGGATTCTTCTAAAGACCAAAATATTAGTGAAGAACAAAAGAAAACCTATATTGCCTACTTAAATAAATATAATCATTACAATTCTTTTTCCAAAACCAATCCTAATCGTCCAAATTTATTAGGAGCGACTTATAATTTGCCCGCTGAAAGCAATACCACGACTGCCACGATAATTGCGAGTGGTCCAAATGAGGATAATACTGGAGTCACTAAAGATAACATCATTCTTAATTGGGAAAACAATATCGATGCTCCTTTTCTTTTTGATATTTACAATACGACCAATCAAAAAGGAATGACGGTATATTCCAAAAAATTGAGAAATACAGATTACTTTCCGCTCTATTTTGAAAGAACGGGTGGAACCTACGTTTTAGATAAAGTGTTACATAAAAACCAATCTGGACAAGACTTAGATGATGCCGAAACCAATCTTAAAGAACTCCTTGAAATAAAGAGAAAACCTAGTAATAAAGTTCATTCTAATATTCGAACCAATCAATTTTGGCCGATGGATTCTGCTCCAAGTTATGGTACCAATGGACATGACTTAAAATTTGGGGAAAGTAATGCCAAAAACGAGGGAATTGATACCCGTCAAGCCGTTGGAAAGAAAGATCAACCTGATATTTCTTCGGGAACTGCTAATTTTGATGATAAGAGCTTTCCTCCCAGTGATGATGGTGAAGACCATAACTCTTATTTTGGGATGAAATTTCAAATCCCTTTTACATTGGAAGATGGTTATGCGGCTCATTTAAACTATTTCTTCTTTGGTGACGATGACATGTTTGTCTTCTTATCAAAATGCACTCGTGCTGATGATGAAGAAGGAACCATAATTGATATAGATTATGAGTCAACAGTCCAAATTGCAGATTTAGGTGGAGTTCATAGTTCAATCGGAACCTATGTTAACTTATGGAACTTTATTCCCAATGCGAATAAAGTAAAAATTAACACGCGTCAGGGAAATGGGATTCGGGAAGATATTTATTACTATAAAACGGATTCGACTGCTTCTCATACATCGGAAATGAGTGAAGAAGATGAGGATGAAACGCCAAAAGCTCCACCTCATCAAGACTATGTTTTGACCTTCTTCTATACGGAACGTGGTGCCTCTGGTTCGAGTTGCTACATGCGCTTTACGGTTCCTTTTAAGGGACTCTCTACTGTATCCCGAGCTCAAGATGGAGAAATTAAAATTAGCAAAGAAGTCAAAACAGCTGAATTGGTTCAATCGACTCCATCTGTGGAAATAGAAAAAGAAAAATATATCTTTGAGTTAAACTTGAAAAACGCTGATGATAGCCGTTTTACCAACGTCTATCCTATCGTTATTCACAATGAAGCGCATGAACCAGATTTAGCCAATGCCATCGTAAACACAAATGCGAACTCTCTTATACCCACTATAGAAGGGGAACTAGGAAATCAATATCAAACGATAACGGATACGGGAAGATTTACTTTAAGTTCAGGCCAACACGCCTATATTTATGGATTACCTCGAAAAGGCCCGTATGGAACCAACTATACTTTTACCATCACGGAAGTGGGTATTTATAAAGGAGATCCTTCTAGTTCTACTGGAAGAGATTTATATTCCAAAGACAATTATTCAGAACTGGATGAAAAGACAACTACAACGTTCCGCAGTGGAGAATTTTCGAACAATCCAAATAGCGATTTATTTGAAAAGGAAAACTGGATCACTGATTTTAAAGAGGATGTTTCTTTTAGTGACCAGATTGGTTCTCAAAATGCTGTAGAATTTGTCAATTCTAGAGCACCTGCTTCTTTGAGCTTAACAAAACAATTGGATGGAGAAATTCCGAAAGATTTTGCTGGACTGTTCAATTTCCAAATAGAACTTAAAGATAAAGATGGATATCGTTTTATTAAAGTTCCTTACTTTAGTTCAGATTCCGCCCATATAGGTAATGATTCCAATGGGGAAAATGAACCGGGGACTCTAAATTCAGTAAATCATGATGGCTTATTCACTCTATCTTTAAAACCAGAAGAAACAGTTACACTGTATGGACTTCCTTTAGAAACTGAATTTAAGATTCAAGAAATAGGAATCTCTAATGGTGGAAGCTATACCTATTCATTTGAAAATCTCATCACTTCAGGTCCGGATGCAAGTAAGGCTACCATAAATGAAGAGATCGTAACGGGAAAATTAGAGACCGTTTCTAAATCTTTGAATCAAGAAACAGATATTAATACTTCTATTTCGGCAGTCTATACGAATCTTTTAGAAAAGCTCAATCAACTTCGCATTCGTAAGCTACTTCGTCCTGCATCAGGTACGATGTTAGATTCTACTGATGAGCACTATGATTTTAGTTTCAAAATTACTTTAACGAACAATGATCAACCTTTAGAACAAGAAGAGGTTCCTTTTAAGTACCTTACTCCAAGAAATGCCACGGAAAGTACAATTGCTTTAGAGAATGGCGTTGGATATTTTACTCTCAAACATTCAGAGGAAATTGAAATTTATGATCTTCCTCCCAATACTCAATGGTTAATTGAGGAATTAGATAATAAAGGACAACCTGTTGAATTAAATGGAAAGATTGATAACACTTACTTCTTAAGTTGGGAAGAACAAAATTCTGGAACGTTAAATTCAGAAAATGGGGTTCCTGAAGCTCTTTTTGTCAATATCAAACCCGATCCAAATAATACAGGTGGCCTTAAAATTTTGGCTGGGAATCGTCCTACAGACTTAAAAGAAGGGGAATTTAATCTTATTCTTAAAGGCGTTTCCGCTTCGTATCAAGAGGAAGAGAATGAAGAAACTGGGGAAGAAAATAACTCAGAAGAAGAAAACTCTCAAACCACTGAGTCCGATATGAATTCTTCTGTGGAAATGAGTTCAGAATCGATGTCTAACTCAAATGAAAATTCTTCTTCCTCATCAGACTCACCAGACGTTTCTGAATCGAGCGAGGAATCCTCTTCGACCATCAGTAATACGGAAAATAGTTCTGAATCTATAAATGACTTTGAATCCCTAGAAACCGATTCAGATTCTCCTAAAACAGAGGAAGAAAACTCATCTATTGAAAATAATTTAGAATCTACCTTTGAATCGAGCGAAAGTCCTTCTTTGGAAGAGAGCATGTCTTCTCAAGAGCCAGTTCAGTTGACGAAGAGAATGAATAAATACATTCAACCCATGAGTATAAATATTGTTCCCCAGTTGGCTCAAATGCTTTCTCATCCAAATTTATTTCTGGAAAAAATTTATTCTAGCTTTAATCTTAACCCTTCTTTGAAAGAGGGAGGGGTAGGCGTAGTGGGAGGAGCTGTTGAACTTCCTCCTTTGCCTGCGGGAAGCAAAAACAATGAATATATTATTCCAATTAATGATGTTATGGATAATACGGGATTGTTTAGCTTTCCAGAAATTAGCTTTAAAAAGGCTGGAGTCTATATTTATGAGTTAAGCGAAGAAATTCCTACTTTAAAGGACTCTACTATTGCTTATAGTTCGGAGAAATATTGGGTAAAGGTAACAGTAGTGTCTAAAAATAGTGACGAAAAGGCGAAAGCTTTTGAAGTGAAATCGGTTGAATATTTTCTCGATGAAAAGCTTGAAAAGCCTGCCCCAGATAATATCGCTCGTTTTATCAATATGTATATTCCACCCACTACTCCTCCAGGAGGCGGAGGAGAAGAAATCCCTAATCCTTCCATTTCTTTGGTAAAAGAGCAACGTAAAATTTCCAATGGTATCGCTTCAAGTTGGAATAAACAAGATCGGGACGATCCGATGTACGTTATATCTGAAGATCAAATTGAATACCGCATTACGGTTTCCAATACTTCCGATACCATCGCCCAAAATGTAGTGATCAAAGATACTTTGCCCATTCCAGAAGGTACAGAGGCCCAGCTTGTTCTAGATCCAATTTCTCTACAAGGACAAGATGTTACTCTGCAAGGTAGAGAACTCACATGGAATATTGGAAACTTAACTGGAAAAGGAACTTCGGGGGCAAGTCAAAGTGTCACCTTTAAAGTAAATGTTCCTGAAGTTTCAAGTCATACTCTTTGGCCCAATACAGCAACGGCCACTTTTGGGCCAAATCCTAGTAGTCCTTTGGAATCAATCACTTCCAATACAGTAGTGAGTGAAACCAATCCAGGGGAAATTGTTCAGGGTGAATCTAATATTACCCTTTTTAAAGAACAACGAAAGATTTCGGGAACGACAGCTTCTGAATGGAATACGCAAGATCGGGATAATCCCATGATTATTGCGGGAGGAGATATCGTTGAATATCGCCTTACCGCTACGGTATCAGGGCAAGAAACGCTTTCCAATGTCATTATTCAAGATAAAATCCCTGACTTTGAAGGGGCAGCAGGTAATTTAACATTGATTCCTAGCTCTTTGAGTGGAGAAGTCAATGTCAACAATGGTGGTATCACTTGGAATCTTGGAAATATGCAGCCTGGTGAAAGCAAGAGTGTAACATTCCAAGTCGTCGTACCTCTCACAGAAGGACAAACCATTTGGGCCAATATAGCTACAGTGAGTCATGGGGAAGATCCTCATAATCCAGAAGAAACCATTTCTTCCAATACAGTTGTTATCGAGGAAAACCCAGAATCGGCTAGAATTAAGCTTTTCAAAGAACAACGCAAAATTGTAAATGGCGTAGCTTCAGAATGGAATACACAAGATCGAACCAATCCAATGATGGTCAATGGCGGAGATGTAGTAGAATACCGTGTTACTGCTAGCGCTCAAGGCCAAGCACCTCTTTATAATGTCGTCATTCGCGATCAAATTCCGAATTATGAAGGTTCGCCAGGACTTCTCACTTTGGATGAAACCTCTTTGAGTGGAAATGCGACCTTTGACAATGGTCTAATTATTTGGAATATTGGCACGATGCAACCAGGGGAAAGTCAAAGCATTACTTTCCAAGTTTCAGTTCCAAAGACCGAAGGAATCACACTTTGGTCTAATGTAGCAACCGTTAGCCATGGTGAAGATCCAAATAATCCAGAAGAAACCATTTCTTCTAACATAGTGACGATTGCAGAAGGCCCCAATACAGGAGAACCTGATATCTCGCTCGTTAAAGAACAACGCTTAATTCGTAATGGTGTCACATCAGATTGGAACACTCAAAGCAGAGACAATCCGATGACTGTCCAAGCCAACGATATTGTGGAATACCGCTTAGTTGTAACCAATAAAACAGCTCATTCTGTACCAAATGTAGTGGTAAAGGATACGATCCCCTCGCCTTCAGGCAGCAATGCTCAATTGACACTTATTGATCAGAAGACAACAAAAGGGACCGCACGAGCTGATGGCCATATCCTCATTTGGGAAATCGGAAATATGGCTCCTCAAGAAGTGGTGAGTGTCTTCTTCCAAGTTCGTATTCCTGCGGTAAGCGCTTCTACGCTATGGCCAAATATTGGATCAGCTATCTATGGTGAAGATCCAAATCATCCCGACAAAGAAGTGCCTTCCAATGAAGTGGACATTCGTGAAGACCCAGGTACCTCTGGAAATACTCCACCCAATACGTCTAATACCACTCCAAACTCACCCAATACTCCGACTACCCCCAATACAAATAACACCAACAATACTCCAAATCCTGAAACCTCGAGTAGTTCCAAAAATCCAGCCACTAAGCCAGGAACCTACGCCACAACAGGAACCAATACCAACACCACTACTTGGATCATTGTTGCTCTTATTTCTTTAGTCGTATTGTGTTTAGGAGGATATTGGTGGAAGACCAACAAGAAAGGAAAATAAGTCAGATTGAACAAGGCATCTCGTTCAATACCGATTCTTAAATTCTTTTTGGGTTTTCTAATCTAAAATTTTGGAACAAACCAAAGGTGTGAACTTATCTTTTCTTCAAAGTTCACACCTTTTTCTTTTGGTTTCTAAAATGGATAAGGTTAGATATCTCAAAAACAAGAGAAAAGAATTTGCCTCCTATTCTCAATACTGACTAAAAACGCAATCACCATAGCTAATCTATAGAGCATAATCTCTAAATACTTTTAAGCCCTTTTTAACCAGATAAACAAAGTATAAATACATAGATAATAAAATAAATATTTATGAAATTCAGATTTAGAGAAATTTCATAAATATTTAAAGAGAGAAAGGAAAATGAATAATTTTTATCTCTAATTCAAAAAAACTTTCTTTTTTATTTTAATTCAGTGTAACTAAGAGAAATTCTTTTCATTTTAATGGTTATAAAAATGAAAACGTTTACTGTGAACGAACATTTTCATAGAAACTTTCAAGTACATTTTCATTGAAACCACTCCCAAATTGTAAGTAATGTAAAGCGTCAAAAAGCTTGATTGTGTCAAAATCTCTTTATAGAATGGGGTCAATTAGAGGGCAAGCGGCCCATGGAGGATAAAAATTATGTTTGCAAAATTATTTACTGTATTGTCTTATTTCAATGCGAATGATTGGCTGAACGAATCGGTTGTCTGCGCTCAATTAACAAAACAACTTCATTAATAATATAGAATATTGCCCTGATCCATCTAGAAACGGTTTCCCCCAACCGTTTCTTTTCTTTTTACTCTCCTTCATAAAGACCCCGCTTAAAAATCCTCACATTTAATTCTAAAAAAAAGAAATGAGAGGATTTTTATTAAATTTTTATTTAATATTTGAATTTCTTTATTTTCCAAATATATCTAAAAAATTTATTTTAGATAAACGATTGGGTTTAGCTTTTTTGAAAATAGACTTAAGTATACTCATCTCTTTTTATAATTTCGTGGCTCATGCTAGAATCCAAACAGAAAAAGGAGAATATATGAAACTTAAATTTGAACCATTTTATCAACAATTGCTTGATGAATTGGCTGCTTATACTTTGGCTATTTCTACTGTTTATTCCGATCAGATGACGATTGCTCCTAAAAAAGGGGCTATGCGTGCTAATGAAGCCTTAGCTTTCTTATCGGGAATGGCGTTTAAACTTGAAAACGATCCGAAAATGGTAAAAAAAATAGAAGCTTATGCAGCCTCTTTACCAGAAGATTCTTTAGAAAAGAAAGAGTTAAATTTGCGTTTACGTTCTTTAGAGGATACCAAATCCATTCCTAATGAGATTTACCAAAGATCGGTTCAAGAGCGCGCCAATGCGGAAACGGCATGGCATGAGGCAAAGGAAAAATCGAATTATGAATTGTTTAAACCTCACTTGAAAAATGTCGTCAACAATTCTTTGGAATTAGAGCGCTATTCCCCTCGTTTTAATGGCTCTAACAGCTATGATCTACTTCTCGATAAATTTGAACCAGGAATGGATACTCAACAATACGATGCTTTCTTTGAGGTATTAAAGGAAGAACTCATTCCTTTCATTGAAAAAATTCGAAAGGCCCCACAAATCAATACCACTGTTATGGCCCAAGATTGTGACATTCAAAAACAAGATATTTTGGGTCAGTATGTCTTAGATCTTTTAAAAGCGGATCGGGATCGTGTATATATGGGAACCACCGAACATCCCTTTACTAATTTTTTAAGCCATGATGATGTCCGCATTACTACACATTATTATCCTAATCGTTTGATGAGTGCGGTTTTATCCACGGTTCATGAATATGGCCATGCCTTATATGCTCTTCAAACCAATCCAGACTTTGATAAAACAGCTTTAGCCGAGGCGATCGGATGTGCGGCTCATGAGTCCCAATCTCGATTCTTAGAAAATCATGTAGGACGCACTCAAGCTTTCTGGGATGCCTTATATCCTAAAATCGTAGAACTCTTTCCTCAGTTTCAAAATGTTTCTAAAGAAGAGCTGTACCGTATGATCAATGCGGCCGAGTGTGGTTTGATTCGTACAGAAGCGGATGAACTCACCTATCCTTTACACATCCTCATTCGCTATGAAATTGAAAAGATGATGGCGGATGGAAGCCTTGATTACGATGAATTGCCTACGATTTGGGCAGATAAATACGAACAATATCTTGGCGTTCGTCCCCAAAACGATCAAGAGGGTGTCTTACAAGACATGCATTGGTCTGCTGGAGATATCGGTTACTTTCCTAGTTATGCTCTTGGATCCGCTTTTGCCGCCCAGCTTTATGAAAAAATGGCCAAAGAACTCGATGTATCTGAACTTATTGCTAGAAACGAATTTGAAACCATAGCAAAGTGGCTCGAAGAAAATGTTCATCATTATGGAGCCTTAAAACCTATGAAAGAAATCGTTGAAGAGGTAAGTGGAAAACCATTTGATCCTTATATTTATACTAACTATCTCAAAGACAAATATTCAAAACTCTACAATTTAGAAGAATAAGAGGATCGTCTTTTCGCCTTTTCTAAAGGTAAAGCCCTGGTCAACGCCCAGGGCTTTTTAATCTTCTTTCGTTTTGCGAAGTCGTGGTTCAAAATTTTGAGCGGCTAGGACAATGAGCTTAGAGGCCTCTCCTAAAGAAAAACCTCCTGTATCAATACAAAGATCAAAGTAGAAAGCTTTTCCCCACTTGCGGGCGGTAAAATACTGATAATGCGCTTTTCGACGCTTATCTTTTTCCCGTAAACGCTTTTCAATAGGTACGTCGGTTTCTCCATATTCTTGCAAAATACGTTTTTTTCGTACCTCTTCATTGGCGTATACAAAGCAACTTAGCACATTTGGATCGTTACGGAGTAAATAATCGGCACAGCGCCCTACAATGACACAATTCCCTTTTTGAGCCAATTGAAAAATAACTCGTCCTTGCGCTTCAAAGAGCTGCTCGTTGAGATTAAATCCAAACGTGTTGGAAGAGAGAACGCCTGCAAAGCGACTTTGTTCTTCGCTGTTTTCTTCAATGAAGTTGGTCGCAAAGCCCGTTTCTTTTCCAATTTTCTCGACGATATTCCAATCATAAAAATCATATCCTAAAGCGTCAGCCACCATTTTACCCACGGTTCGACCCCCAGAACCAAATTCACGGGTAATGGTAATAACGGAAGCAGTCATTTTTTGAATGAACCTCCAATCTCTCTTCCAAAGACCAATCACAAGCGATGATTCTTTTCCTTAAAAGAGTTCATCCTCTATTTATAGAATTTTAGCATAAAAAGAAAGCCTTTTCATATAGAGAAAAATCCCCTAATTTAATAGTGTAGAGACCATTTCAACACAGAAAAAGGAAGAAGAAAAAGCGCCTTTCTAGGCGCTTTTGAATTAAAGCTCAAAGGATTTGTCGAGAGCACCATATTGATCGTAATAAGCTTTAAGACGTTCTTCGAGATCTGTATCCAATAAACCCCGTTCTTTTAAGCTCAAAGCCACTTCAGGCATGGAAACGATAGCGGCAGTAGGAAAACCATAGATTTCTTTCACTTCTTGTAAAGCCGAATTTTGCCCTTTTCCTTTTTCGGCGCGATCTAAGGAGACCATCAATCCCTTGATCTCTACATTAGCGGCATTTTTAACTTTTGGAACCGTTTCTTCCATGGATTTTCCTGAAGTCGTGACATCTTCAATCATGATCACACGATCTCCATCCTGAAGCTTTGTTCCTAAAAAACTTCCCTTATCTGCTCCATGGTCTTTATCCTCTTTGCGATCACTGCAATAGCGGACTTCTTTGCCAAATAAGTCATAATAGGCTTCTGCGGTAACGACGGCTAAAGGAATTCCTTTATAGGCCGGACCAAAGAGGACATCAAAATCATCTCCATATTGGTCATGAATGGCTTGAGCATAAAACTCGCCCAATTTACGCAATTGCCGACCATTATCATATCCTCCGGCGTTCATAAAGAAGGGAGAAATTCGTCCTGATTTCAAAGTAAAGATTCCAAATTTCAATACTCCACTATCCAGCATGAAATCGATAAAATCTTGTTTATATTGTTCCATTTTCCTTTTTTTATCCTCACTCTATTTAAATCCAAAAAATTCTATACTAATTTTTCTTCAAAACAAAGCAAAGAATGATAAAGATTTACTTCAGATAGAAAGAAGCTAAAGACAAAAAAGCCACCTACTACGGCGGCTCCAAGAGTTTAGTGTTGATTGGGCTCAAGCTCTTCTTTAAGGCCCATTAAAATTCCAGCTAAAGCGCTCAAAATGAGCATAGTGGAAATCGCAATGACAATCCATTTGTTTTCTTGCATAAAAATTCTCCTTCTAATTGTAGTGTAGTCCAAAATCATCGCAAGACGGTTACTATACTTCTTTTCCTTATAATTAAGCAGATATCTTGCCTCACTTTTTGAGTTATGGCAGGCTTTGACCATGTCAAATTTTTCAGAAAATTCTAACGAAAGTTCCTCTAAGCGTCCAGCTTGGATGGTTGTTCTCACTTTAATCGTAGTTATGGCTCTGGTGATTGTTTATGTCTTGTCCTTCCTATAAATAAAAAACGAATCAAAGATATAAAAGGTCTAAAAAATTTTTCAATTATTCCGTAAAAAAATCCAGTGCATAAAGCGGAAGGATACAAGAAAAAAGTGTATGATAATTCCATAAAGAAAAGGGAGGTCATGTACTCATGACAAAAGATGAATTCAAAAAAGTTCTCGAAACTGCAGTAGGTGGTACTGCTTATGGTAACGAAATTATCGAAGATCTCGTTGCGCATTTCGACGAAACTGGCAAATATGCTCAAAACGCAAAAGATCGTCTCGATGACAGACTTGGTTCTTTAAAAGGCTGGGAAAAGAAACATCGTGAAGAAGGCGATACGGTTAAAGCTGACGAAGAAGCTGAAAAAATCGCTATCGTTGAAAAAGCTCTTGCTGCTATTGCTTAAGTTCAATGCTTTAAAAGCGAAGGCTTAGTCTTCGCTTTTTCTCTCTTGTGATCTTCTCTTTTTTCAATGAAACCGCTCTTATAAAGAGAAAAACAATGGAAAAGAAGGACCTTAAAAGGTTAGAAAACAGAGGAAAAATGAAAATTTTTTAATTTTTTGAGTGCTACAAACCATAGAATTTTTGGAAATAGAGTATACTGATAAAGTAAAGAAAAGGGAGGTCATGCAATCATGACAAAAGATGAATTCAAAAAAGTTCTTGAAACTGCAGTAGGTGGAAGTGCTTACGGTGACGAAATCATCGAAGATCTCGTTGCTCACTTCGGCGAAACTGGAAAATATGCTCAGAATGCAAAAGACCGTCTCGATGACAGACTTGGTTCTTTAAAAGGCTGGGAAAAGAAACATCGCGAAGAAGGCGACACTGCTAAAGCTGACGAAGAAGCTGCTAAAATCGCTATCGTTGAAAAAGCTCTTGCTGCTATCGCTTAATTAGCTCCCAAAAATTATAAAGAAAGCGGGCATTTCCCGCTTTTTTTTCTTTACTTATACTATATACTGAGTATAGTTTCATAGAGCTCTTCCTGATGGTCGCTTCTCATAAGCGCTTATTCTTTCTAAGGTTATACCTATTAAAGTTCCGCAAAAAAGTAGAGCATTAAAAAAGGAAGAATACAGGCTACAGAGTAAAATGAAACCATAAAGAAAAGGGAGGTCATGTACTCATGACAAAAGATGAATTCAAAAAGGTTCTTGAAACTGCAGTAGGCGGCACAGCTTATGGTGACGAAATTATCGAAGATCTCGTTGCTCACTTCGACGAAACTGGCAAATATGCTCAAAACGCAAAAGATCGTCTCGATGACAGACTTGGTTCTTTAAAAGGCTGGGAAAAGAAACATCGCGAAGAAGGCGACACTGCTAAAGCTGACGAAGAAGCTGCTAAAATCGCTATCGTTGAAAAAGCTCTTGCTGCTATCGCTTAATACCAACCAACACGACACCAAAGGGGCTGTTAAATTATTCTCGTTTTTTTAAACGAGAATAATTTACAGCTCCCTTTTTTTCGTCTTTTATTTGAGTGGATCTATAAATAGAACTCATTTTTCTAAAAATTGGTGCACTAAAAAGAGATAAAAAGATACAAGATTTAATTTAATCTTATAAGGATTTAAATTGTGTCTCTCCTCTTCTTACCATACTAATTTCATTAAATTCTTATCCATTCGATTGATGAGCTTTCGAACATTATGCCCTAGAGCCACTAAATTGACTTCGAATTTTACGTTTTTTAATCCCCGTCGTCTGAAACGGTTATATTTATAGTTTTCTTTCACTTCCCCAAACGTTCCTTCTGCTTGGATACTCCGACTTACCATGATTTGATGTCCTTCATCTGTAGACATATCTTTCTTAACTGTCCTTTTCATTCTTTCTAAGTCATGGCAGACTTAGACTTTTCGTCCATATTTCGAACGTAATGGACAGACAGTGACTCCATCCATAGTGACTTACCTCTTGTGGATAGAGTCCTTTGTTTGAAACTTTAACTCTTAAAAGTTCCATTTCATGTCCTCCTGGACAAATGGGGTTTCCTTGTTCGGTTCTTTCAAATGCCCAAGAACGAAATCTGTTTTTATCTGTGATAACTTCTCTTTCTTTATTCTGTCCCAGATATTTCATCATGAGCATCACATTATTATCTTCACAAAATCTGTAGTTATCATAACTTCCATACCGCTTCATAAGGGATACCTAAGTTATCTAACCACTAACGAGTCTATGGTGGCATAAAAACGTTATTTTATTTCTTTGCATTGAAATAAGATTTTTTTT
>CAZTNF010000006.1:0-31598 GCA_964615295.1 uncultured Erysipelotrichaceae bacterium
GAGCGGATTTTCCTGTCATGACTCAAGTCACGGGTGTCCAATCCGCATTTTATGAAAGAAATAGAAAAAATGTTAGCGGGACAATGGTATGATGGCAATTTTTGTGAGGAACTTCTCGCTTTACGTGAGCAGGCTGAAGAGCTATGTTGGCAATACAATAGTTGTAATCCCAAGGATAAGGTTAAAAAGAAGGAAATTTTGGAAGCACTTTTGCCTCATGCTGCCAAAGATGTGGTGATTTTATCCAATTTTTATACTGATTACGGGTGGAATTGCTATATCGGCGAAGCCTGTTTTTTCAATCATGGCGCTTATTTAATGGATGGAGCCAAAATCACCATTGGGAATCATTGCTTCTTTGGACCAAATTGTGGCTTTTATACCGCTACCCATCCCTTATTACCAAGTGAACGCAATATGGGGTTCGAAAAAGCCAAGCCCATCACCATTGGAAACAATGTTTGGTTTGGAGGCAATGTCATTGTTCTACCGGGAATTATCATTGGTGACAATTGCGTAATTGGGGCGGGCAGTGTAGTCACTAAAAATATTCCCGCTAATACCTTGGCAGTTGGAAATCCTTGTCGTCCCTTACGCTCCATTGAAGAAAGCGATCGTATCGTCTTAGACTAATAAACCTCTACGATTTTCCTCATAAGAGAATTGGTGTACTACAATAGACCTATGCCATCTTCTCAAAAAATTTTGGACGATTTATTGAACTATCAGGCTCCGCGATGGGATGCATTTCCCGAAATTCATCTGTATATGGATCAAGTGGTGGAAATTTTAAATCATTGGCTTGCTCCCCTTTATTTCGATCAAGATAAGCCTTGTATTACCCCAAGTATGATCAACAATTATGTTAAAAATTCAATTGTAAAACCGCCTCAAAAGAAAAAATACAAGGCGTATCATTTGGCATTTTTGTATGTCGTCATGGTTTTAAAACAGAGCTTTTCACTGCAAGAAATTTCCTCTTTGATTACCATTTATTCTTCTATGGAGTCCGATCAACAAATTCAGGAGGATTTCAATCGATTTGCGAGCGTATTTGAAGAGATTTTGCATCAAGTATTTCGTCAAGAACAAGTTCATGATGACTTTTTTCAAAATCCGACTTGGGAAAAGGCTTTAATGGTTGACGTTTTACAAGCAGTTTGTTGTAAGCTCTATGGTGTATATCAAATTCAAGCTTTCCAACAAGGTCAGCTTCAAAGCAGCCGGAAACTTCCCTCACGATTGGAATCTTCCTTGGCCTTGGGCTAAATCGTCAAAAAAAGCATTTCCTTTAGAGTGAAGGGAATGCTTTTTTATTGAATCCTAAAGTGAAGTACCAAAATCAGCCACAAGGACTTGTCCCGTTAAGGCACTCGCTTCATCGCTCGCTAAAAAGAGCGCAATATTAGCAATGTCGATGGGATTGGCTACAGGAGCGGAAAAATCTAAGTGATTGCGCATGGATTGAATCATTTCCAAGTTCAAATTGTGCAAATCTTGTCCTACTGTCATAGGCGTAGCCGTATTGCCTGGACAAATGACATTAGCACGGATATTGGTTCCCGTAAAACGAAAAGCGATGTGTTTAGTTAAGGCAATAACTCCACCATTAGCACTAGAAAAAACCGAAGCCCCTGCTCCTGTTTGTCCTGATAAAGAAGCTATGTTTACGATAGCCCCCCGTTGGGTATCTTTCATGACTTTTAACACTTCACGACACACAAAGAGAGTACCTTTTAAGTTGATATCAATAATATCGTCTACATCATCGTCTAATGCTTCATACACTGGGCGTAAGCCGCTTTCTAAAATTCCAGCACAATTAACTAAGATATCAATCTGACCAAACTCTGTGATCGTTTGTCCTACTAGACGCTTAACATCATCAGGATTAGCAATATCACAACGAATGGCCAAAACTTCCGTACCCGATTCAGCTAAATCCTTAGCCATTTTTTCTAGACGATCTTTGTGGCGAGCGGCAATCACAATTTTTGCCCCTTCTTCCGCAAACAATTGCGCTGTTTCGGCTCCAATTCCAGAGCTACCGCCAGTAATGATGGCCACTTTATCGGCTAAACGATTCATATATACATTTCCTTTCTCACAATAACCGCAGTGATTGTAAAGTCCCTGGCGGCCGTTATGGCTTTATTGTACGGTTTGCTTTCCTTTAAAAACAAGGAAATACCAGTGGGTTAGACCAGCTCACTTAATTTAAAGCGCTCTAAAAGAGCCTGACGGGCTGGTTTCTCCCAAGGATTTTCAAGGGGAGCAAGCATTTCGTATTGAAAATCAGGATATCGTTTTTGAAGAGCTTTGGTCAGAACAAAATCGGCTAGTTCCCCATTTTTAGGCAATAAAGGACCATGTAAATACGTTCCTAAAATATGTCCATCGTAATATCCTTCATATCCAGCCTGAAAGGCATTTCCATAGCCCTGTACCACTTTTCCTAAAGGATGGATGACATTTTGAGTTTGACCACCATGATTTTCAAATCCTACTAAGCGCAACACTCGACCATCTAAGTCAGCATCAACAATGACATTGCCAATGCAACGCGACTTTTGTTCGCCTGTGGTGGTGTAATACTGAGCAAATTGGAGACCTTTGACTTGATGATGATCGGCGGTTTCGTAGTATTGACCAAAAAGTTGATAACCTCCACAAATCAAAAGAAAGAATGTATTTTCTTGTAATGCTTTTTGTATGTTTTCTTTACGGCTCAAAAGATCGGGAATCAACGCTTCTTGTTCCTTATCGGCTCCACCGCCCATAAAGACCAAATCAAAGGAAGAAAGATCGGCTTTTTCGCCGATGCCAACCGTTGTCACTTGAAAATCAATATCTCTTGCTTGCGCTCGTTTTGAAAGCGTCATGATGTTTCCTTTATCGCCATAGAGGTCCATGATATCGTGATACATCCAAGCTGTTTTCAAGGTATAATTGGATTGACGATTTTGATCGACTTGTTTTCCATTCTCCATGATTTTACCTTCCTTTCTGTTGAAGTCTTCTCTTTTCAATTTTCTTCGTTTTAAATCAAAAAAATTTTTCCCTTTTTTTTATTTTTAATATCTAGGAGTTGTGTATCAATTAAGATATTTCTTCTTTAGAAACCCAATAAGGACTCTGATCCTCTTGTCCAATTCCTCATCTTATAAATCATTTTTTTTGACTCCTCAAAGGGATTTTCTAGTAGCTCCGAGAAAAGAAATTCATTTTTCAATCTTTCTTCTTCCAAAAGATAAAACATCCTAATTAGATTATGGATATAATCATAAGCGTTATAGGAGAATTTTTGTAAAACATCGCCTTTCTTTTCAATTAGGTAAAGAATAGAAGGTCCTTTAGAAGAAAAAAGATGAGAATTAATAGACCATTCAATTTCTTGAAGGGCTTCATAATCTTTTAAAATTTCCGCTATATAAGATTCTATTTCTTGCGCGTTTTGTATCCACTGCTTAAACTCAACCTCTTGATTCATAAGTCCTCCTTATTTTAAATCTAGTCTAAGAAAGGAAACCAAGGAGGTGGACAAGGATCATAAAGGTCTTGGGCTCCCTTTGCGCACATAGAGGCATACTCTTTGGTGAGTAAGAAAAAAGCTACTATCTCTTCCTCTTTATAAGAATTTAAGCGTTCTAGACAAGCATTCAATTTTTCTAAAGAGTGATCGATGTTTTCTTCATTTGAAAGGTTTTGTATTTCTTGTTGGGTTTTATTAATAAAGGTATGAACGATTTTATAATTATTTTCAATTCGTTCTACACATTTTTTTAGCTCTTCTGTTTTTTGAATAATATTATTAATTTCTTCTGTTTTCATAGGCTTAAAAATTTATGATGAGGTTTAATCTAAAAAAAATCTGAGATTATGATACAGTAAATAATTAATTTCAAACGAGTCGCTTTCAATAATTCTAAGTTAGAAAGAGTCTAAGTGTTTAAAAATATAGAGCATTTCTAAAATTTCAACTTAAATTTTTCCTTCTATATTGAAGAAATCTCTACCTAGAGAAACACCACATGACCTTGGTTTTCCCACAATTAAAGTAGTTTTTTTAATACGCTCCTGTCCATAAAAAATGAATTTAGAATATAGATTGCTCAGCGATGCTTTTTAAAATATAAGATGAGGAAGAATTCAAGTTTTAATTATTTTCCAAAAAAAACTTAAATGTTTCATTACAAGTTTTTAAGCTAAAAAGAGAGGAGGCTCCTCTCTATGTTTTTTCAGTTTAGCTCTATAGATTGATTAACCATGAATCTTGTTAATCGCTTTACGGCTAGGAAGCAAAGCGGTGTAGGTAGCCACCACATAGACAGTATCGGCTTGATCGAGTCCTTTTTGAATGGCTTGTTCCAAATTGGAATCGATTTCCATTTTTCCTTGATATCCACCGTAAAACATGCGCAGGGCCATATCACCTGCTCGAGTTCCCGTACAAATCACCGCTTGTGTTTGATCGTTCATGAACTTTTCAAATTGGGTATCATAAATCCAAGACACGTCTGTTCCATCTTGCTCGTGATCATTTAAGACAATGACAATCGCTTTTTTGGAGTTATCTTTTTCAATAACTTTCATGACTTCATTGGCTCCTGTGGGGTTTTTGATCAAATTTAAGATGATCGTTTTACCATCTTTTTCAAAGCGCTCATTGCGTCCTGCTGGATGGGGTGCATCTTCTAACATCTTGGCAAAGAAAGGTTCAATGTTTTCAAAAGTGCTCAATACGCCAAGCACTGCGGCGTAGTTATACATTGAATACATTCCTTCATAGGGGCCTTTATAGGTAAGATCCTTATACCGAAAGGTTTGATTGTCTAAATTGACATCCTTGAGTTCCACATTCAAAGTAGGGGTTTGAAATCCACAATTTGGACAGTGGAATTTTCCGATATGGGAGTATTGATAATAGTCATATTCTAAACGCGTTTGACACACGGGACAAAATTTTCCTTCACTAGCTTCTTTAGCTTGGTGAAAGGAGTATTGGTTTTCTTCAATGCCATAATAAATTGCTTTGGCTTTAGGAGCTTTTAATGCTAAGCGCACAGTATTGGGATCATTGCCATTGAGAACGAGTAAGCCTTGATAATCGGGTAGAACATTTTCAATGGTTTCGATCAATTGTTCCATTTCGCGTGCGCGATCGAGTTGGTCACGAAAGAAGTTGTTCACTACAAGAGCATGAACGGGTAAATAGGGCAAGACATGGCGAATGTTGAGTTCATCCACTTCGAGCACCATAACATTCCCATCCACCTCGCCTTTGGAGTTGGCGTTTTGCAGGAGAACTGAGGTGATGCCAGCTTTTAAGTTGTCCCCTTTTCGGTTGGAAACGACTTTTAATCCCGCCTTTTCAAAGGTACTTGCAATCATATTTGCTGTACTGGTTTTGCCATTGGTTCCCGTAACCAAAATAATGATTCCATTAAACCGCAGAGAAGAAAGGGTGTTGGGATCCAATTTGAGTGCGATGGTTCCCGGGAGCGATCCGCCTCGCCCTGCTAACGATAGCAATCGAGCGGCACTTTTGGCCGCTAGAATCGAAACTTTACTCATAATTCCTCCAGTGCCGAACTTCTTCTTATTTCGGCCATGTCTTTTGAATCTTTGTGAAGTGCTATAAGATCTTAATCTATCATAGTTTGACTTTCCTGTCTTTGAAAAGACGGTTTTGGGTAAGCCGATTTTTAAGCTTTTTCTAGTTCATTTCTAGGCTTTTCTTGGTCTTTTTTCTAATCTATTTATTATTCCAAAGAAAGTTTGAGAAATTGGAAAAAGAAGAGTATAAATTATAGAAATTTATCCTTTGCATTTTGGTGAATTGATCATCTTTTTTATACAAAAATTCGATTGAATTTCAAGGCATTCGTTAAAATGAGAAAATACGTTTATCAACAAAGAAAGAGACGGAAGAAAAACCATTCATGGAGCCAAAATACAAGATCATTTATTATCAAACTAAAGAAAAAATTTTAACTGGAGAATATCCGATTGGTAGCGCTATTCCAGATGAATTGAGTGTTTGTGATCAATTTCATTGCTCGCGAATGACGGTGAAAAAGGCTTACGATATGTTGGTATCGGAAGGATTTATTTATCGTCGTCAAGGCCAAGGGAGTTTTGTCCTTCCAAGAGGCGGTTTTCCAGTTCCCCCCGAAAACATCATCAAGCGAAGCTTTCAAGGCTTTACTCGGGCTCTTGAAAAAGCCCCTATTCGATCGAAAATTTTACGCTTTGATTTAACCTTTGCAGGAGAAGAAATCGGGCATCATTTAAACATTTCTCCTCAAGAAGCCATTTATGACATTGAGCGTGTCCGCTATGCTTATGATCAACCGTATTGTTTGGAACGAACCTATATGCCTGTGGCGTTGATTCCTGGAATCACTCGAGAGATTTTGCATCACTCCATTTATAACTATATTGAAGGAGAACTCAAATTGCGTATTGATGCTGCTCATCGCATATCCAGTGCAGCTCGATCGACAAAAAAAGATCAAGAAGAATTGTGGTTAGAAGAAGTAGAACCTGTTTTAGTAGTGGAACAAGTGGTGTATTTGGATAATGGGAAACCCTTTGAATATTCCGTCACACATCACCGCTATGATCTGTATCAAATTTGCGATTACACTACCCGTGAACACGATTAAAGGCGATCAAACAAAAACACCCATTCTAAGATGGGTGTTTTTGTTTGATCGCCTTATTTTACTTTCTTTTTAGGGAAGTGAAACACTGCCTTAACCGTTTGCAAAACTCGTTTCGTAGGACCTTTTTGTTTTAAACGCGATTCTTGATTTCCTTTATCCAAAGATCTTTTCTCCGAAAACCGTAAAAAACGCAAAGAAGAGGAGCTAGTACGTCCTTTTTCCAAAGATTCATTCTTAGCTTTGCTTCGCTTTAAAGAACGGGAAACAGGAGCTTTCACTTTCTCTACTTCTGCTAAGCTGCTTGATGGCTCAAAAGCCGCTGGTTGGGAAAGAGGAAGAGAAGAATCGAGGGAAATTTTTTTAGCTTGTTGAGCTTTCTTTTGTTGTTTTCTCTCGTAAATCTTCTTGGAAACTTTCTTTTGTCTCGATAATAAGTCATACCAGCTTTGGTGATTTTTCTTAAGAATTTGAATACCCTTTTCCAACACTTGAATTGCTTCATAATTCAAATTGAATTCTTCGTAAATCTTAGCGAGTCGTAAGTAAACAGAGGAATTAGGGCATTGTTTTGATATAGCCACTTCATAGTAAAAAATAGCCCCTTCATAATCCTTCCATTCCATCGCATCATCTCCACGCACTTTGGCTTCGTTCATTGAAACTTTTGTCCACTTCGATTGCTTAGCGATTTCGCGTTTGGTCTGTCTATAAAATGTTCGAATTTGGGAATTCGACATCTTGTGTTTGGAAGGTTTAAAACGAGTTTTTCGAATTGGCTTAATAAAAGGCTTTAAATCCATGCCTTTCTTATCATGCATGTAGCGGATGACTTCATAACACGCATTGACATCACTTTCGGGATTGTGATGCTCAAGTTCAATACCAAGTTTAGTGGCGATATTGGCCAATTTTAAATCGCCGCTTTTCGGTTCTCCTTGATAGTAAAACTGTTCAACGACATCCATCGTATCAATGCTTTCTTCGGCATGAATTTCGGTATGAAAACGGGCTAAGTCCTTGTTAAGGACGCTTACATCGCTCATGACATTATGGGCTCCAATGATATAAGGCTTTTCAAAGTACTTTCCATAGTCTTGCCAAAATTCTTTGAGTGTACGGGCATTTTGTACATCTTGGCGATGAATGTGATGGATGCGAATGTTGTTGGGTGAAAAAAAAGTTTTTGGATTGATGTATTCTGTTACGCGCACGACTTCTTGACCATCTTCAATCACGATCATGGAGATGGCACAAATACAGTCGTTGAACAAATTGGGTATTTCAACGTCTACAAATGTGTATTTTCCAGGATAAGGAAAATCAGCCATGAATCCACGCTCCCCTCTTTTTTGATCTTTGCGAACACCTTGTTGAAAAATCTCTAGAGCTTCTTTTTTATTATGTTTTTCGTTTCCTTTTAAAAGATGGTGTTCTAATTATCATCCACTTCTCTAAAAAAAATGTAAGATTTATTGCCTGAAAAATTTACAAGTGGTCTTTGGCTAAAGACCAGGCCTGCTCAAATGCTGTGGGACTGGCGACTTTAAAGGACATGAGGGTCTTATTGTTTTTTTGAAGTTTGATCTTATCAGGCAAAAAAGTGATCTTTAAAGCTTGAACGGGTTGAGAAAACGAAAAGTCTGGCTCAAAACAAACCAAGCGTTTGTTGGTTAAGTAGACAAGATGCGGTTTGGAGTTATAGTAATCGGTACGCATTTGATCCGCCCATAAGAGTTGTTCTTGGGCTTGCAATGGGAAGGTAGAGTCTAGACTCTCTAAAGGGGGAACGGATTGCCTAGCTAAGCTTTCTTTAGCTTGGTCACTCAATACCGATTGTAAAACAGCCTCTTTTTGTGGACTCGTTTTTGGATGAAAACGCCAAAGATAGAGTGTTAACATCACACAAAAGCCAATCAACCAGCCAATCCAAACGGATTGCTTTTCCAAAAAACATAACACTGTAAAACCTCCACAAAGAACGAGGCCACTGAGCAAACAGGTTTTTAAAAAGGATTGATTCATGACTTGATTTTAACAGTTTTGACCAAAGAAAAAACCGCCACAGGCGGTTTGAATAAGATAGATTGACTAAAGACTTAGGAATGGGTAGAAAAGCCTAATATGATATCGGCATAGTCTTGGAATGTACTTACCAAATCAAAATTTCCCTTGGTACTTGCCCAACTTAAACACAGCCCTTCGTTTAAATCCATTAAAATCATCGCTAATTTGTGGGGAGGAACTCGAGAAGAGATGAGTTTTTTTTGTTGAAGTTTTTCCAAGCACGTTTCGATGAGTCGAACTTGAGGATATCGAAAATAGGCCAAGTATTCCTGATCGGAAAGAGTATAGATGCGATAGGCTCCATACAGTTCTGGTCCCATTTCCATCGCAATGCGATGCAAATCCAAAAATAGACTTTGTAAGGCTTTTTTTGGCTGATCTTGATCCAAATAGTCATACATTTTTGGCAAACAATCGATGGACTCCTGTTGATAATAATAGGCCAATAAAAGTTCTTTTTTCGGAACGTATTTGTAAAGCGTAGGCTTGGAGATGTTGAGTTTTTTACAAATATCATCAACTGAAACCTTATCAAAGCCCCACTCCCAAAACAAATTCATGGCTACTTGCACAATATCTTGTCGCTTTTTTTCAGAGTTCATAATTTTTTCTTCCTTAAAAGAAGACGAAAGGCTTCTTAGTGTACGTTCAAAGAACAGCACCTAAGCCTTTTTTCTTGGAGCTCTCTTTGCTTATGATTTGTTTTGCTTGGAATTCAAGGAGGATGAGGTTCCATTTAAAGAGAACGTTGGATTGTCCTTTAGAGATAAAGCTGTGGGGGTGAAGTTTACCGTTTGATTGGGACTGACTAATAAAATGGCGGCGATACTGCGATGTAAATGTTTTTCAATGTCGTTTGTTGAGCCGAGAGCGTATTGAAAGCCATAGCCCAATAAGTAGGCTTGAATAATCTTTACAAGCGTGTTGGAATCGTCTTGATTTAAAATCACACCCTCTTGTTGCCCTTTTTCAATGAGTTGGGCACAACGAGTTGTCCAATTCGAGACAAAAAGTGTGTCAAAAGCGGGCTTTTTGAGATGTTCCTTCAAAAAGTCCCCGAAGAGTTCTGGTCCATGACGAAGCATAGCTTGGGCCACTTGATCGATCAAAATTGCAATGGCTCTTAACACATCCTTTTCGTTGAGGGAAAAAGAAGAGCTTTCCTTTACTTCATAGGCTTGAAGAAGCAAAGTGCGTTTGGTCAATTTTTTGGCATAGAAAGTTGGTTTCGAAATTCCTACTGCCACACAAATTTCGTCAATAGTAACCGCATCAAAGCCCTTTTGACGAAACAGTTCCTGAGATATTTCAAAAATTTTGTCTTGAACCGTTTTTTGTTCCATAAGCCGCTTGACTCTTTTCTTTTCAAAGTATACCACGATCCCATAAAATGTTCCTTTCGATTTTTAGGAATGATAAGTGAATGGCTCCTTACTATGCTTTGTAGCCTAGAAGATCCTCTAATAAAGAATAACCACACCATTAAATAGAAAAAAAACTCTCCTTTACCAAAATCATGCAACTTAACCAAAGTAAACTTCAAAATTTTTTCGCAAAAATAGAGCATTTTAAAGTCATTTTGAACAAAAATGAAAGCTCCTTACTATACCTTTAATGACTCTTACATTAAATGGGTAAAACAAATAGAAATGATTTCCCCTAATCTTTCCTTTCACAATTTTTAAGGGCCATTAGGCTCAAAAATCTCTAGCCTATGTTTCTTAACAGGACAAAAAAGCGACCCCAAATAGGATCGCTCAAATGACTTTAGTTTTTCTTAGAAGAGTTTGTAGAACCATCTGTGGAGTCTGATTCATCCACGGATTCAATAAATTCTACATCGATGATTGGTTGATTCTTTTTCTTTTTTGGAGCGCGTCTTTCTTTTTTACGATTTCCTTGTTCGATGCGATCTAACAAAGAATCGAGATTTTTTTGTTGAAGATCCTCTTCTTCCGATTCATCCTCTTTAAAAAGATGGGCGAGAACTTCCGTAAATTCACTGTCCAAATCCTCATCGTCCTCCTCATCATCCATCAAGGATTCGTAAAGAGAGCTAGTGAGAGAATCAAAAAAACCATTTGTAAGGTTAGCTGCTTCCATTTTAGCGATGAAACGCGGATCATCTTCCTTCAAAATATGGATGGGAATCATCTGAATATCCATGCCACGCTCTTTGTGAGAAGCTTTGGTACCGATAAGGGAAAGATCTGCAAAATAATCCAATCCCGCTCCATAGCTAGAAACCTCGCTCATTCCATCAGGACCTAAAAAGAAGACAAGCGACTTATCTTGATGGTGGAAGGCTAAACAATATACCTCATTGCGAGTAAAAGCGGTCAGCCATTCACAAGCGTAGGCTAAAAGTTCTTGGGGATCCATAGAAGAATCCTCTAGCGTAAGTGACATCGAAACAGTAAATCCGATTGTTGTCAAAAAGATATAGCCTTGTTTTCCAATGGCAATGGTCAAGCCATCCTCTAAGCCCTTATCTTCTACCACAGGAAGATAAATAACATCTTCAACATTGAATTTTTGGTGTTGTATCCCAAAAATCATATCTTGGATTTGGTTTAAATCTTCCTGAGAGGAAAGGGTATAAGAGGGAACATGAGCTGCTTTTAAGATCAATTCCATCATATTCACAGAGGCGTTGACGTTTACTGTGCCTTTTTTCGTCTTTCTTTGGGAAGTGGTCTTCTTACTTGGGGCCATAGGCTTCTCCTTTTCGTTTTTTTTATGCCATTTTCTTTTCGCAAAAGTTTTAGAAAAAAGTCGATTCTAAAATTTTTAATGAAAGACTAAGTGTCTTTATAGTACACCATTTTCTTCTTGAGCCAAACCAATGCCCCAAGAGACAAGGTCAATTATTGCTTGGAACCTAAAGCACTTAAATCTTTCATGATCTCTTGGGCGAATTGATCAAAAAGAGCATTACACTGTTCTTGTTGACGAAGAGTCCAAGTATCATATTGATTTATGTTGCGCAATAGATCAATCATAGGCAGCACTTCATAAATTTTGGTATTGGCTTGGTCTTTAAATTGCTCTAATTCAGCAGGATCATAAAAATTCGTACGCTCTTGGCAATGAGGGCATTCAAAGTAGGCCATATTTTCCACTACGCCTAATACGGGCATCTTCATTTTTTCACACATCCGAATGGCTTTAGTAACAATCATGGAGACCATCGGTTGGGGAGTTGAAACCATAACAACTCCATTTACAGGAAAATCTTGTAAAATCGTCAGAGCGACATCTCCAGTACCAGGAGGCATATCAATCAAAAGCACATCCAAATCGCCCCAGATGACTTCGCCATAAAATTGCTTCAATACATTGGAAACAATCGGTCCACGCCAAATCACGGGTTCGTTTTCATCCTGCAATAAATAGTTAAGTGACATCATCTTAATGCCATCTTCACTGACAATGGGGTATACAAATTGTCTTGCATCAGCATAGGCTTGTTCGTGTTCTAAAGCCATCAAACGTGGGATTGAAGGGCCAGTGATATCGGCATCCAAAATGCCGACTTGTAAACCCATGCGTTGCAAAGCTTTGGCCAGCATGACAGTTACAGTGCTTTTTCCCACGCCCCCTTTCCCAGACATGATGGCGACAATATGCTTGATGTGCGTTTCGGGAGTCGTTTTCACTCCACACGATTCAGGATTTTTAGAACAAGAGCCTTTGCTAGGGCATCCTTCACAACTCATAAACAATTTCGCTTGCCTACATCTCTTGTATCTTGTTATAGGTTAAGCAAGAGGATATACGTCTCTTTTCCTTGGCAAGCATTCCTTTCTAGTCGAATGAAAAAAGAGACTCTCTTTTTAAGAGTAGAATTTTATCTTACGCAAAAAGATCTGTTAAAAAAAGAAGCCAACAGGAATCATGAAATTGGCTTCTTTTTTGCATTTTTAACTGCGAAATAACGGCGGTAAAATTTTGGGTTCACACGTTCCTTCTTTTATGGCTTCGATTAAAAAGGCTTTGGCTTCATTGTCACGTTTATCGTAGACAATTTGAAGACGTGCCACGGAAAACCCATTTTCCTCTAAAGTCACAAAACTTTGGGCTAAACGATTGGGACGATGAACAAAGAAGAAGCGACCATGCGACCGCAACAAGCGTGCTGCTTCTTGTATCATAACAACTAAGTCAAGATTTTGCTCAAAGCGTGCGAGTTGCCGCAAAGAGAGGGTTTCGTGATGTCGACTCGATTCCAAAGCAAAGTAAGGTGGATTACAAAAAACCACATCGAAGGGGGCTTGAACTTCCTTTTCGCTCTTTTGATTTTGACTCACAATCGTAGGGGGCTCTATGGGTTTGAGTCTTTGTTCTGAATCTTCTGCTTGTTGGAAAAGAGAGGCAGGGCTTTTTTGAAAGGTTTGAATAGATCCTTGTACGATTTGCCAAGGAACGGCAGAAGGAACTAGTCGAGTCATATTGAGA
Source organism: uncultured Erysipelotrichaceae bacterium (assembly GCA_964615295.1). GTDB lineage: Bacteria > Bacillota_I > Bacilli_A > Erysipelotrichales > Erysipelotrichaceae > Allobaculum. The sequence goes on from CAZTNF010000006.1 coordinate 13,191, forward strand.
GCAGCGAGTTTAGCGGGTTGTTCCAAAATTTCCACTCCACAAAGAAAACCAGGAACATAACGGGCTAAATAAGCCAATATAGCTCCATTGTTGGTTCCAATTTCCAAAACGCGCTGGCCAGGGCGAATGTGGATAAACTGGGCAAGGGCAGCCGAATCCGCATTGAAGCAAAAGTGCTGGCCATGTTGAAAGACGAGAAAAGAGGGATCCAAAAAGTAATCTAAGCGTAAGCTTTTTTCGTCAAGATTCCACTGGCGCAATTGCTCTTGGAGAGTAGGATCTTCAAGCGCTTCTTGAGCTAAGCGTTGGTTTTCTTTCATAGTGGTGTTTCCTCTTTTTCAGTTGACTCCATCGAGAAATCAGTAGAAAGGGATGATTTGAAAGAGTTTGAGGCCGTAGCTTCTTCTGTTTTTTCGGGATTGAAGGATTGAACTTCTTGTTTTGCTTGACTTTCCTGTTTGGCCAGCAAGTCACTGAGCTTCATCAAATTAGCCCCTTGTCTGTTTAAAGAGGCGATGACATTCTCACTCGTGGGTTTAATGCTCTCAAATAAAGTAGGTTGCAACATGATTTGTTCTTCGTTTAAAAGTGATCCCACACTCAAGCCAAGCAAACGATAGCCAACTGGTTCAAAATAGCGCGAGGCCAAAGCATAGACAGCTTCATAAAGGACACAATAGTCATTGCTAGGATATGGCAAGCGCATACTGTGAACCGAATTATGAAATTCCCCATCCCGAAAGGTCAGAGATAAGGTGGAGCCCTTTTGATGCTTTTGTATCATAGAAGCAGAGAGTTGATGGGTTAAAACAGAAAGCTGTTCGGTGACTTCTTCAAAGGTGTAGAGATTGGAGCCATAGGTACGAGAATGGGAAAACGATTTGCGCGTTGTCGAATATACCAACTCTGCACTTGAATATCCCGTAATGTTTTGTTCCACTTCCAAATAGCGATTTTGTAAAATTACCCGCGCATCTTTTTGATGGGCGGGGTCGATTAAATCGCCAATGGTGTGGATATTTTTTTCTTTTAAGCGGGGAATGGTCTTTTTTCCAATGCCAAAGCAGGCCTCAATGGGTAAGGGATAAAGCTTAGTGGGAATATCCCGTTTGCGTAAGACGCTAATGCCCATTGGTTTATACATATCCGAGGCCATCTTAGCTAAAAAGCGAGTTGGCCCCACTCCAATGGAACACTTTAATCCCAAGGTATCAAGCAACCCACGTTGAATGGAGACGGCTAAATCCAAAGGCCTAGGAAACTGCGTGATGACTTCACTTACATCTAAAAAGCATTCGTCTATCGAGAGCACTTCTAACTTTCCGGTGTATTGACGTAAATGGGCAAAAAATTGATTGGACAGCTTGCGGTAATACTCTGGATCGGCGGGAAGAATAACAAGATCGGGACACAGGGATTGGGCTTGTTTGGTTGGCATAGCTGAATGAACCCCATACTCTCGAGCAATGTAGTTACAAGTCGAGATGACTCCACGCCGAGTGCCCATGCCAATAGCTAAGGGCTTTTCTTTGAGTTCAGGATGGCGAATTTCCTCAGCCGAGGCATAAAAGGCATTGAGATCGATGTGAAAGAGAACTTTAGCCATGATTATTCCTCACGCACCCGTAGGGATAACTCTTTCATGCTTTCTACTGCAGTTGGATCAGCCGATCCATTGGCCATAATGGCTAGCTCTTCGTAATGGGTTTGTTCATCAAGCAATTTCACGTCCGTTTTGGTCGTTAAGCCATCGGTCTCTTTGCGCACGCGATAGTGATCATCCGCCCATACGGCTACACTTGGTAAATGCGTAATGCAAAGCACTTGATACGACTTGGCTAAGGCATGCATCTTAGCGCCCATAGCCAAAGCGACTTTTCCCGAAACGCCTGTATCGATTTCATCGAATATGAGAGTACCAATGCCATTTTCAGCTTGGAAAACGACTTTTAAGGCCAACATCAAGCGAGCAAGTTCTCCTCCACTAGCCGATTGTTTGATGGGAGTCATCGGTTGACCAGGGTTCATGCTAGCAATGAATTCAATCGCATCCATACCATCTTTGGAAGCGGGCTTATTTTCAAAGCGGATGTCAAATTGGCAATGTTCCAACATCAAGTCTTTAGCGTGGCCTTCGATTTGACGCTTGAGTTCGGGAATGACCGCTTGACGTTGGGCGTGCAGTTGGCTGGCCAAATCGCGATACACCTTAGCAGCTTCTTTGCGCTCTTTTTCGAGTTGTTCAAAGAGTTCTTGGCGATGTAAGAAGCGATCCACTTGTTGGTTGATTTGATCGTAAGCCGCCATCATTGACTCATAACTGCCGCCATATTTGCGAAAAAGCTGTTTGATTTGATGTTCCCGCTCTTGTAAATGATCGAGTTGATTAGCTCCTTCTAAAGCCCCGTGTTGCAACTCTTCGACTTGTTCAAAGATGTCTTGAATTTCGTAGTACAAATTGCGTAACTTGCCCCCAAAATCTTCTTTTGTGGGTGTTGCTTCGAGTAGACGCATGGCTTGATATAGGGAATCGGAAATGCCTTGATCCTTTTTCCAAGCGTAGTAGGCTTCAGCTAAATTTTCCCTAGAGGCTTGAACAGCCGATGCTTCTTGAATTTGTTTGGCGAGTTCTTCGAGTTCGCCTGGTTGAATGTTAGCATTTTTGATCTCTTCAAGCTGTGTGGCTAAGGAATCCAAATAGTCTTCCGAAAGCGTTTCACGTTTGAGTTTGCGCAATTCTTGGACTTGTTGGTGCAATAAAGCATACGCTTGCGCAGTTTGTTGGCGAAGCGTTTCGGTTTTAGCAAAGCGATCAAGCAAATCGAGCTGTAAGGTGGGATCGAGCAGACGTATAGTATCCATTTGCGAATGCACATCGACCATTTTAGCCACGAGTTGGGCGACAAAAGCGTTAGTAGTAATGCGGGAATTGAGCAACATCCGGCTTTTGCCATTGGCCGAAACGATGCGCGTTAAGATGATGTCTTCATCGCCATCAAAGCCATTTTCGTTAAGCATCGCTTTGACTTCTTCACTTGGATCGCTTAGCACCATTTGCAACACGGCTTTATCTTTTCCCTTGCGCACGACATTTTTAGAGGCCCGTCCGCCGGATATGGCTTCAATGGCATCGATTAAAAGCGATTTTCCTGCCCCTGTTTCCCCCGTAATCACCGACATGGTGCGGCGAAAATCAATTTGAGCGTTTTCAAACAAGATGTAATCCTGAACCATCAGTTGTTCAATCACCGCATGACCTCCTTTTGGTGGCATATACTAAGTATTCTTGGTTGCCCTTGCGTCCGACCACAGGAGAAGGAATCCATTTAGTGGTGGCATAAAAGGCATTGAGAAAGCCAAGGACTTTGTCTAAGGCTTCTTTTTCATATTTCGGGTGGCGAATAACACCCTTTTTGTTGAGAGCTTTTGGGCCACATTCAAATTGGGGTTTGACCAAGACCACGATATGTTCAGGGACAAATTGTTTGAAGACTGGACGCAAAATATCTAGAGCGCTAATAAAGCTTACATCCATACACAAAAAAACAATAGGAGGATTAAACCAGTCTTTTTTTATGTCTTTGGCGTTAATGCCTTCCATTTTCACCACACGTAAATCGGCCTCAAGGCTTAAAGCGAGTTGCAAATGCCCTACATCCAAGGCATACACTTTGCTGGCCCCATGCTCCAAGCAGCATTGGGTAAAACCACCCGTACTCGCACCAATGTCTAAAACACACTGCTTGTCTAAATCGATATGAAACGCTTCAATGGCAGCTAAAAGCTTTCCACCAGCTCTTGAGACGTAATCGTGCTCGACGGGAGCCACTTGGACCTCATCTTGTTCTTCAACTTCAAAGGCTGGCTTAGTTACGACTTTTCCATTTACTTGCACTCGCCCTGCTTTGATCGCATCTGCGGCTCTTGTTCTAGAGCCAAGCGAATTGCTTAAATATTGGTCAAGTCGCATCGCGTTTCTCCTTTTTTGTTTGGGTTTTGGTGTCGAAGGAAGATTTCTCAAATTTTTTGGGCTTTTCTAGGCTAAACCTATCGAGTTTTTGAAACAAGTCATCTAAGGTGATGTGTTGCTCTTGGCGCAGTTCAAAAACGGTGCCTTGTCCCACAAAGCCATCGCGTAAAGAAAGCCTTGAGAAGTGAGGATGGCTGTGGCCTAAATAAGCAGCAATAGCACTAGATAATCCACCTTGAGCACTATCGGTTTCATAAACGACCATTGGTAAGTTTAAGGCGATGAGTTCATCGAGCATTTTGGTATCGATGGGCTTGAAAAAGCGCGCATTGACTACCATGACGTGGCGCTTTTCTTGGCGCGCCCGTTCAATGATGCGATCGACATCTTGGCCATAGGCAATGACGATTTGTTCACATTGTAAAGAATCCCCTACGATGGTTTTTGTCCAAGAGCCAATGGGAATTTCTTCGAGTTGAGATAGCACACGATAGCTCACATTCCCCTTGGGATAGCGGATGAAAAAGGGATGTTGACAAATAAAGCCAGTATAGAGTAGATTTTGCGCTTCACAGGCATCCTTAGGTTGACACACAATGACATTAGGAATCGTTGATAAAAACGCAATGTCGTAAATACCTTGATGAGTTTCTCCATCAGCGCCGACCAAACCAGCCCGATCAATGCCAAATACCACTGGCAAATCCATACGCGCTACATCGTGTAAGACTTGATCATACCCTCGTTGTAAAAAGGTGCTGTAAATGGAAACAAAGGGCTGTAATCCTCCAGCAGCCATCGCCCCTGCCATGGTGATAGCATGTTCCTCAGCAATGCCCACATCGAAAAAGCGCTTGGGATACTTTTGAGCGAAAGGCAATAAGGCACTACCTGTGGCCATAGCAGGAGTAATGACACAAATGCGTTCATCTTGGGCGGCTAAACGAATTAAAATCCGAGTAATGAGTTGAGACCAGCTGATGGAGTCTGTCTTTTTGGTAATTTTAAATTGCCCGCTGGCAATGTCAAAAGGGGCCACTCCATGCCACACCCCTGTGCGATCATCTTGAGCATAGGGATAGCCCTGCCCTTTGGTGGTGATTACATGCACCACAATAGGACCATCGTGCTCTTTAGCGGTTTGAAAGGCCCGAATCAAGTCCCCGATGTTATGACCATCGATCGGACCGATGTAATCCACATTAAACTGAGTAAACAAAGGCGCATCAATCATCCGCTCTTTGAGGCGATCGCGTGAATAGCGCAAAAAATCCAAAATCTCTTTACCGACATCGCTCGAAGAAAGCGACTCATATAAATCTCGCTTGGTGGTGCGATACAAATTAGAAAGCCGCAAACGTGTAATGGAAGATTCAATGCCGCCGCGGTTGGGAGAAATCGACATGTTGTTGTCATTGAAGACAATAATCATCTTGCGTTTTTGAGCCCCCAAATCGTTGAGAGCTTCTAAAGACATCCCATTGGCAAGAGAGCCATCCCCAACTACGCTAATCACCTCATAATCTTGACCCGTTAAATCTCGGGCTACTGCAAACCCAAGTCCAGCCGAAATCGCTGTAGAGGAGTGCCCAGCTTCCCAAGGATCATGCTTGCTTTCACTTCGCTTTTGAAATCCTGAAAGACCTTGGTATTGACGAAGGGTAGAGAAGGCTTTGAGGCGATTGGTGATGAGTTTATGGGGATAGGATTGATGGCCTACATCAAAGATGATCTTATCTTTGGGCGAATCAAAGACAGTGTGCAAGGCGAGGGTGAGTTCAATCACCCCTAAATTGCTGGAAAGGTGTCCACCTGTTTTGGAGATAGACTCAATTAAAAAAAGTCGGATCTGGTTGGCGAGGTCTTCAAGTTCTAAAAGGCTAAGGGTTTTGAGTTGTTGCGGATGATGAAGTTGTGACAGTCTCAACACAGTCCCTCCTTTCTAATCGTTTTTTCCTCTATAAAACTTAGAGAAAAGCAGATATTTTAGAAAAGGCGTGAGGCAGCATCGGCTTTAAAACCAAATTAATGCGTACGCGTTTTGAGTTGATGAATCAAAGTCCGAAGCAAACCATCCTCGAGTTCAAGCTGATCGAGGGTGCTTTGAATGCGGTTGTCGTATTCCAACACTTGTCGTTGGCCTTCTTCCACCGTGAATAGGGAAAGCATTGTGGCCTTTTCGTTACGGGTATCGGAAAGGCTTTTCCCCATGGCTTCCACATTAGAAAGTACTTCAAGCAAGTCATCTTGAATTTGAAATTGAATGCCAATGAGATTACCAAGACTAATCCAAGTGGGTACATCCTCTTCATGTTCCGCTAAAATGGCGGCGGTCGCGAGAGGAAGAGCAATCAAACATCCTGTTTTGCAACTTTCAATGGCGACAAGTTCGGAAAGACTGGCTTGACCAGTGGCTTGTAAATCCAAATCTTGACCATAGCACATACCATTGGCTCCTGCCATTTGAGCCATCATCTGAACAAGCACAGGAATCTTAGACACGTCTTGAGTTTGACAAAGGGTTTCAAACGCGAGGCTTTGTAACGCATCCCCTGCTAAAAGGGCGGCATCGGTTCCAAATTGTTTATGACAAGTAGGACGGCCACGGCGCAAATCATCATTATCCATTTCTGGCATATCATCATGAATCAAAGAATACGTATGAATCATTTCAATGGCACTCGCCATTGGAAAACCAATATGAGGATCAATTCCATAGGCCTCAAGCGCCGCTAACAATAACAAAGGGCGAATGCGTTTACCAGGAGCTAACAAAGAATAGCTCATAGCCTCTTTTAAACGAGAAGGGACAATAGGAGCTAGGAAAGTTGCTAAATGCGCATCAAACTCTTCTTTGAGCTGGTTTAAGCGTTCAATATGGGTATCCATACTTAAATGTCCTCTTCAATTAAGGCATTCATCTGCGTTTCAAACGCTTCAAGTTGGCTTTGACAGCTTTTCGATAAGGCTAATCCTTCTTTAAACAAATCCATCGCTTTTTCTAGTTCTACTTGGGGACTGGAGAGTTGGGCTACGATTTGTTCTAAGCGATCAAGGGATTGTTGGAAAGTGAGTTTTTCTTGGGCCATATTAAGCCTCTCTTTCTAAATCACAAGAAAAATATAAGATTTTTTCCTTGTTTTTTTGGTTTTCTTACAACAAGCTCTCTTCTTATTAAAGAGGAAAAAGACCAAAGGGGAAAAAGATTGGCTTAATTCTTCCATCAGCCAAATCAAAAAGGAAGGTAGGCAAAGACACAATGTAGCCTAAAAATGGTCAAAAAGAAAGAGAGCCTTTTTAGAAGAGGAAACAAAAAGCAAGACGCCAAGCAAACGAAAGAAAAACTATAAGCGTTTGCGTTTGAACCTTATTGAAAAGATTCATTGGCGTCTTGATCAATTAGGAAGTGGTTTTCAAAGACAAATCGATAATTTTAGCCTTGGCTTGTCCTTGACCAAAGCGCAAGAACACCTCTTGATCCACACAAAGATCGCTTGCTTGACGAATGGGCTTACCATGGACTTCGACAATGGCATAGCCTTGTTGCAACAAGCGCTCAGGGGAAAGCGCCTCTAAAACGCTTTGAAGACCGCTCAGAGCTTGGCTTTGGCTTTGAAAAGTGCGCTTCAGATTTTGATTTAAAGCCAACTCTAAACTCGCTATCTGGGCTTTTTCCACTTGCAGACGCGTTTTTGGCGCGTGCATCCAAAGCGTAGCGGTGGCATTTTGGGTGTGTTTGTCTGCTTGATCGAGGCGTTGGCGTAAAGCCAATTCGAGACTTTGATCTAACTCTTTTAAGTGCTGATTCACATTCGAAAAGCGAGTAAGGGCCAATTGAGCTAAGCGATGCTGCAATAATACTGCCCTTTGTTGGCGCAATTCAATCCACTTCAACGGATCGGAAAGAGGAAAGGAACTTTGTAGATGCATCAAATGTTGGGCCGTTTGGGAAAAGATTTGATTGGTTTGGCTTAAAAGACGCTCTTGTAGTGCTTGCAGACGAGCTTGAATTTCACGTTGATCGAGTGTAACCCATTGCGCTGCGGCCGTAGGTGTTAAAGCGCGATGATCGGCCGCTAAGTCAGCCAAAGAGGTATCAATTTCATGACCAATGCCCGTTACAGTATACGTCTTCATATTAGCTAAAGTTTTGACAATACGAGGATCGTTGAAACAAAAGAGATCTTCGAAGCTTCCCCCACCTCGAACTAGGAGCACCGCATCTAGATTTGCTTGATCAGCTACTTGGAGGGCTTTTACGATTTTTGCTGGAGCTTCACTCCCCTGAACGGGAGCATTGAACAAATGCACTTCTAGCATCGGCCAACGAGTGCGAATGGTCTTTAAAACGTCTTGTAAAGCCGCGGTCGAGCGTCCTGTAACTAACCCTACTTTTTGAATTACGTCTGGTTTTGGCTTTTTACGCGCTTGATCAAATAGCCCTTGTTTGGCCAAGTCTTGTTTTAAGCGCTCAAGTTGTAAATAGAGGGCCCCAAGACCAGCTTGTTCAATAGCATCGACGCTCAATTGCAGGCTTCCTCGTTTTTCATATAGAGTCAGTGCACCATGAACAAGAACAGCCATCCCATCCTCTAAACGAAATCCAGCCTTTTGTGCATACGATTTCCAAAGAGTACAGGACAGCTGTCCATCTTCATCTTTCAAATCAAAATAACAATGCCCATTGACGTATTTCACATTCGACAATTCGCCAGAAATCATGACATTGGAAAGATTGACACTGCGCCGTAAAAACGAGTTAACTTGACGAACCAAATCAGAAACTGGAATCGTGCGCATCATCTTGACTGTCTTGAGCTGCTTCAGGTGCGGGAGTGGACTCGACTAAGTCTTCGTCTTGGCTTGAAATTTCTTGACCATTAGCTTGAGAAGTAGAGTAATCGGGCAAATGATCCAAAATACCATTGATGAGTTTAGGTGAGGGATCATCGCAATACTCTTTTGCAAGTGTGACGGCTTCGTTGATGGCAACCGATTTTGGGGTTTCGTTTTCCAAAATTTCTTGGCAACTCATCAATAAAATCGCTTGTTCCAACAAGGAAAGGCGATCAAATTCCCAGTCCTTGCGTAAGTAAGGGCTCAAGAGTTCTTTATAGTGATCTTCGTTTTCGACAGTACCTACGGTTAAAGAATACAAATACCCATCAACCGCGTTGCTTCCAAGCAGGGCATCATAAAGACTTTTGCGAATGTCTTTATCCAACAGGAGGTGTTGATACAAGGCTTCTAAAGCGATTTCGCGCATTTGGTGACGGTTAAATGGGATTTGAAAATCAATCATCGCCCGCCGTGGGAGACGAATTTTTTGAACAAGTGCTTCTTGTAAATGCACAGGAATGGTGTCCAAGCGGTCTTTAATCGCATCGTAAACAAAAGGAGATAAACGGTTTTCTAACGCTTCTTTCAAGTCTTCTTTACGCATGGGGCGAACGTCCGCAAGCGTTTTAGGACGAGAAGGTTGTTGCGTCTTTTTTTCGGTCATAAAAAGTCCTTTCCACGCCACAAAAAGAAAGTGGTTTTTGAATTCATGAATGTCAAAAGCCTTTGACTTCACACTTTGAAAAAAGGGAAATCAATTGATTTCCCTTGGGATACACAAAGACGGGTCGTACTAGAAAATGAAGCCAACCACTTGAATCGAAATAGATTCGGGTTTGTAGTCGGTCATGTATGAAATGCTTTCAAAAATTTTCGTTTGGAGCTGTGCACAAGTATCACTGACATTGGCTTTGCAGCTGATGCGTACAGGAATGGAAAGATAGAGTTTTCCGTCCTCTACCCAAGACAGCTTGTCAGAGCGATAGAGCTTAGAGCTTTCTGCCACTTTCACATCTTTAGTTTCGTCAATAACGTTACGAGCAATGGCGGAAAAAACACTGCGATTGTACACAATGGACCCATATTGGTCCGTAACTTTCATCACGCTTGCTTCAGTTGACATAGTTTCACCTTTACTTTTTGATCTCTTTCACTGGATGTTATTACATTTCTTATTCTCTTAGAAAAGAAAAATATTAAGAAGAGTAGAAAGTGTATTCTCTCATGCATAAAGCGATAATCAACTCTTCATTCATGAAAAGGGTGTAACACCTCACCCTTCGTCTTAAGGCTGAGCCTTAAAGAAGACATTTTTCCTATCGAATTTGGTTAAAATCCATTTTATTTCAAGGCCATCTTACTTATCTATCATACCATCGGCCCAATCCAAACTCCATATTCGAGCTGTAGGGGCAAAAAGCTTCTTAGAGGCCTCTAAAGCGGGTATGACTTGCTTTTCGTCGTAAGCGAGTTGAGCTTTGAGGTGCTCAAGAGAGTCAAATTTCTTTTCCCCACGCAAACGCGCTACAAAGAAAAAGCGTACCCGTTGTCCATACAGTTGAAGGGATTGATTCAAAATGTAAGCTTCTACGGTGATCTTCTTGTTTTGAAAAGTGGGGTTTTTTCCGATATTGATCATAGCTGGCAACATCGTATTGTCCACTTCGACAAAGCCAGCATACACTCCACTGCCAGGCAGGAAAGCCTCCTCCTCAAAAGCCAAGTTGGCTGTAGGAAAGCCAAGTTCGCGTCCTCTTTGATACCCATGAACTACCGTGCCTTTGAGGGAATACAAGTACCCTAGCAGTTCATTGGCTTTTTTCATATCACCATGAGCGATGAGCTTTTCAATGCGACTGCTTGAAATCTTTTCAAGCGTACCTTTTGGATCATCGCTAATCTTAGAAACCACAGTGGTTTCAAACTCATCGCAGGCTAAAAGGCTTTGAGTGTTGCCTTGCCCCTTAAAGCCATAGGTAAAGTCAAAGCCGCATACGATCGCTTGAATATTTAAAGCCTTTAAAAAGGCATGGAATTGATCGATGGAAAGAGCTGCAAAGGCCTTGTTAAAATCAACGATGTAAAACAAATCCACCCCTAAGGCTTCTAACATGGCGGTTTTATCTTCCAAATCACTTAAGTGTTGAAGGGGTTCATCGGGTTTTAAGATCGCCCAAGGATCGGGAAAAAACGTTAGAACCGAACAGGCAATGCCCTTCTTTTTGGCTTGGTCTTTGGCCGTCTCAATGAGCTTTTGATGGCCAGTATGCAAACCATCAAAATAGCCAATCGCACAAACCGACGGAGGCAAGCTCGGGAAATTTGTATGGGAAATCGAATAGCTAATCATACCAAAGTCCTCTTGTACAGGAATACCACGGACTTCCCGTTTTTTGGCGTGAATAGACCGCCAAAACGTTTTTCCCCTCCATCATCAACACCCGATCCGCTTGTTGTCCCGCTAGTTTTACTGCTTTTCCATTGCGCACATCGCTTGGATTTTGAGCTTGGATTTGGGGATAGTCGAGCAATTGATCAATGGAATACACTGTATGGAACGGTTCGTCAAGATCTTGGGCTTGGACTAAATCAAAGCCACAGGCTTGAGTCCGCACTAAACTTTTCATCGCTGCGGCATTACCAGTTTTTTCTCCAAAATCACGGCAGATAGAACGGATATAGGTTCCACTCGAACAAGAGACTTCAAAGGATAAGTCGTTTTCATCCAACGCATGAATGTCATAAATTTCAATATCGTTATACACTTCAGGAACCTCTTGCGCATTACGCAAGCGTTCGTAAAGCTTTTGACCATTGACTTTCTTGGCACTGGCTTTTGGCACTTTTTGATGTTGCTTTCCTTGAAAAGTTTGAAGTACCTGTTCAAAATTAAAGTCTTGCTGGATGGGCTTTTCCTCTATGATTGTTCCGGTAATATCATCGGTATCATAGCTTGCCCCCAGAGCAATCGACGCGATATAGCGTTTATCGGTATCGCGCAAGTAGGGCAAAATCTTGGTGGCGCCGCCGGCTAAAACGACAAGTACCCCAGAAGCCATAGGATCGAGGGTTCCAGTATGGCCAAACTTTTTTTGATGGTATTTTTTGCGCAGTTTAGCAATGACATCAAAGCTCGTCATACCCGCTGGCTTATTGATGACCAAAACGCCATTGATGGCGTTAGGGGATTGATTTTTCATACTAGCCAAGCTCCTTTCTTTGAATACAAAAGAGCGCGTTAAATGACGTGGCGACTTTATTTTAGGAATATTTTCTCCTTAAAAAAAGCCGTGCGCCCAATTGTCCACACAAAAAGAGGAAGGACTCCTTCCTCTTTTCAAGGTTTTTATTTTAAAAATTATTCGACGGTCACCGACTTAGCCAAATTACGTGGCTTATCGACATCCAATCCCTTGGATACAGAGATGTAATAGCCAAGCAATTGCAAAGGCAAAATCGCTAGGGAAGGCATGAATAAGTCATGATTAACTGGTAAGTAGACTGTAAAGTCAGCGGTGTCTTCGATATTGTAATTGCCTCGCTTGGTCAAGCCAAACAAATAGCCACCTCGTGAGCGCACTTCGGTCATATTGGACATCATCTTTTCCAAAAGAGGCTGTTGGGTGAGAACACAGATAACTAAAATGCCCTTTTCAATCAAGGAGATGGTGCCATGCTTCAACTCGCCCGCTGCATAAGCTTCCGAGTGAATGTAGGAAATCTCCTTCATCTTCAACGATCCTTCCATGACTGCGGCATAATCAACCCCACGGCCAATGAAAAAGATATCCTTAGTGCGCGAGTACTTGGCCGCAAACCATTGAATGCGCTCTTTATCATCCAAAATGGACTGCATTTGCCCAGGCAATTTAGCTAAATTGAGCAACAGTTCTTCTTTTTGTTTGGCATCAATGGTTCCACGTTTGAAGGCCAAATCAATAGCGATCAAGTCGCAAAGCACAAGTTGGTTGGAATAGGCTTTTGTCGTGGCCACTGCAATTTCTGGACCAGCATGCGTATAGAGCGTGGCGGTGGCTTCGCGCGCAATGGAGCTGCCTAATACGTTGACGATCGCGAGTACTGGTGCGCCATGTTCTTTGGCTAAGCGCAAAGCAGCAAGGGTATCGGCCGTTTCTCCCGATTGAGAGAGAACGATAACAAGCGTCCGAGGAGAAATGAGCGGATTGCGATAGCGAAATTCGCTGGCTAACTCCACCCTTACAGGAATGCGAGCGAGTTCTTCGATGACGTATTGGGCGGCGAGTCCTGCATGGTAGGCCGATCCACAAGCGGTAATGACGACTTGATCGATGTTTTCGGGATCAAGCAAAGCTTGTACTTCCTCATCAAAAACGATTTCTTGCTCTGGTAAATAATGATGAAGGGCGGTTTCGAGAGCTTTGGGCTGTTCATGAATTTCCTTCATCATGTAGTGTTCAAAGCCATCTTTGCCCGCCGATTTGGGATCCCAATCGACATGGTGAATCTCTTTAAAGATAGGTTCACGCTCTAAATTGAAAAACTCAATGGTATGACTGGTAAGCTTAGCGATTTCTAAATTATCAATGTAGTAAACTGAGTTAGTTTGATCCAAAATAGCGGGAACATCACTCGCTAAAAAGGCTTCATCTTCATTTTTTCCAATGATGAGAGGAGAATCCTTACGTGCAGCGTAAAGAACATCGGGTTCATCTTCAAACAATAACCCTAAAGCATAGCTTCCTCGAATGCGAATCATAGCTCGGGCAATTGCATCCACAGGACCTTGATGATACTTACGATAGTAGTATTCCACGAGGTTAACCGCAATTTCGGTATCGGTTTGAGAATAAAATTCATACCCCGCTTTTTCCAATTTACTTTGAAGCTCCGCCGCATTTTCAATAATGCCATTGTGGACAGCAACCACGATTTGGTTCATGGACACATGGGGGTGGGCATTTGATTCACTGGGCTCACCATGGGTGGCCCAACGAGTATGGCCAATGCCGACTTGTCCTTCTAAAGTGCGTCCACCATCGATCTTCTCATCGAGGTTTTTCAAGCGACCCTTGGCTTTGACCACTTGAATTTTTCCATTTGGCTCTCGTACCGCAACCCCCGCTGAATCATAGCCACGGTATTCGAGGTGTTGCAAGCCATTGAGCAAAACCGGCGCGGCTTGCCGAGGGCCAATGTATCCAACAATTCCACACATGATAGCTTCCTCCCTTGTAACGGTTTGAATTCAATTGGTTTTTACTCTATCACGTTAAAAGCATGAATCTGAAGGAAGGAATTTAAAGGATGCTAAAATTCTGACTTGGCAATCGTTTTCAGGCTAACTCCTTACACTTTTCTTTTCTAAGGAGGCCTCCTACAATTTTTTCGTGACTGGCTGTTGGTTTTAGACGGAGGAATTTTATGAAATTACAACCCATTTTACGAGCAATTCGTCATGCGGATCAGGACTATAATCTCATTCAACCTGGGGATAAGCTTGCCGTTGCTCTTTCTGGAGGCAAGGACTCTATGTTATTGTTTTTGGCTTTATCCATGTATCAAAAATTTCCCCAAAAAGATTTTTCTCTTTGCGCCATTCATGTGGATTTAGGGAATGCTCACCAAGAAAATCACCTTATGGAGGAGTTTGCTCAACAATATGGTTTGGATCTTCACATTGTGAAAACGCATATTTATGACATTTTAGAGATGGATCAAAATAAGAAAAATGGTAAGATTCAATGCTCTCTTTGCTCTACTTTGAAAAAAGGAACGTTGATGGATACGGCCAAAGCACTTGGGTGCAATAAAGTCGTCTTTGGTCACCATGGGGACGATGCGATGGAGACGCTTTTGATGAATATGATTCACGGTTCTCGCTTGGCCACGTTTCGCCCCTTACAATATATGTCACGTATGGATATGACGATGATTCGTCCATTTGTATATTTAAAGGAAGAGGAGATCGTTCAAGCCTGCCTTCAAAACAATATTCCCCATGTCAAACCTGTCTGTCCCAATGATGGTCATAGCGAGCGTTCCAACATGAAAGTACTCCTTCAAGAATTATATGATCACTATCCCGAAGCCCACGATAATTTTTTAAGAGCTCTTTCTAATCGTGAAGGAGATCAGCTCTGGGAAAAAGAAGATTTTTAAAGCCAAAACAAAAACCGGAATCCTCAAGATTCCGGTTCTTTTGCATGGTAAGGAATAAAACTGTGGAAACTCATTCCTTAGTATTATGAACCAATTTATATCCCAACACTGGTTGTTACAGCTTATTTTAATTTATAGTAGAGAGTATTTGGCTGGTATCTCCCTCACTAATAAATCTCATACTTAAAAAAGACTTGAAGTTTCACGGTTAGTATAGAGAAACTTGAAACGATAAACGAATTCGTTCACATCTTCTTTTTAGATTAAATATTAGCGACGTTATGATATACATTTTGTACATCATCGACATCATCTAAAAGCGTTAATAAACGTTTGAACATTTCCAAATCATCACCAGAAAGTTCAACAGTTTCGTTTGGAACCATACGACGCTCTAAGACTTCGTATTTTACATCTGGAATTAACGCATCGATAGCTTCTTTGGCCTCATCGAGTTGAGTTGGATCCACTGTGATGGTCATATATCCATCTTCTACTTCGGTATCATGTAATTCAATGTCACGATCCAATAGCGCTTCAAACATCGCGTCTTCGTCTTCAAATGGAACAACGATGACTCCAAGGTCTTCGTAACCAAAGGAAACGGAGCCATTTACACCCATTTTAGAATGGGACTTATTGAAGCAAGAGCGAAGATTGGCAATGGTACGGTTGGCATTGTCCGTTAAGCAGTCAATGATCACCGTAGAACCAGCGCCAGCTCCAAAGCCTTCATAGCGAGCTTCAGAAAAACTTTCATCTGCTGAAGATTTAGCTTTATCAATCGCACGTTTGATAACATCACTTGGAACCGAGTTAGCCTTCGCACGAGCAATCGCTTTTTTAAGCGCTTGGTTCATGTCTGGATCGGGAACACCACTTTTTGCGGCCACTAAGATTTCCTTGGAATATCTTGAATATACCTTGGCTTTGGCGGCAGCGGTTTTGGCCATAGCTGCTGCACGCACCTCAAAATGTCTTCCCATAAAATTCACCTTTCAAAGATTAAAAACAAACTATCTACTTACTCGCTTTTATTAAAAATAGCGGATTGGATACCGGAATTTCAATTATGGAAGGAAAATCCAACCGGTAACGTATTCATTCACCTATTCAAAACTCCTTTTCCCATTCAAAGGATAAAGCCTCAAACTCGGCTCTCGATTTAAAGGGATTTTTCTTTAGTTTTGGGAATGGAGAATATGAAAAGGCTAGTTAACAACAGACCATAAAAGTCTATTGACAGAATGAATTCTTTTCCTAAATTTGAACCAAACCAACGCCTAAAAAGCGTTCACGCAAAAGCGGGTGAGGAGAACTCTTATAAGAGCCTCATCTTTTTTATCAAAAATCCTAGCAAAGCTCAAGATCCTTCCCCTCCCTAGCCCGATTCAAATATAGAGGTTCATGTCTTAATTTGTGCCAAGAATAATAAATCTTGGCAAGTGAAGTGCTAGAAAGCTATTTCATTTTTGAAAAAAGCTTCTTTTATCTCTGCTACCTTCTTTTAGGATCTTTTAATGGCCCCAGACTTTTCAAGTTTTGGCTTTCTTGAGGAAGTATGGGCCTCAATTCGCTTAAAAAGTTTTGAAAATGAAATGGAAACCTTCATAAAAACTTCCAATTCATAAATACATATTGAACAATCTGGATCACCCGAGTAGGATAAAGCCATT
Organism: uncultured Erysipelotrichaceae bacterium; assembly: GCA_964615295.1. Lineage (GTDB taxonomy): Bacteria > Bacillota_I > Bacilli_A > Erysipelotrichales > Erysipelotrichaceae > Allobaculum. The sequence continues at coordinate 29,817 of CAZTNF010000006.1, forward strand.
ATAAAGATAAAAAGCATACCGCAAAAGGCACAAGGTTAGCAAGTAATTACCATTGTATTTTTATTCTTTCTTAGCCCTTTGTCCCGACCATAAAAAGAAAGATTTTTTTGGTGTTTAGGATAGATTCTTTTTATGAGGGAAAGCTAGCCTCAAAAAAGAATCTAGAAAGAAGTGAGGTATGCCGATTAGACGCAAGGAAAGCAGAACAGAAGAAAGGAAGGTTCGGGTTTCTCTGCCCCGATCAAGGAATGAACGCTCCAGTTTTGTTTTACACCTCTCCTGGATGTGCTAATTGTCGCAAAGCGAAAAAATGGTTAGATGATCATCAAATTAATTACTTAGAAAAAAATATTTTTTCCAACGAGCTTTCGGAGGAGGAAATCAAGTATTTAATGGCTCGCTGTGAAAATGGAACTGAGGATATTTTATCCACTCGTTCCAAAGCGTATGTGGCTTTAAAAGAAATCATCGATGATATGTCCATCTCTGAACTCACTCGTTATATCCAAAAAAATCCGTCCATTTTAAAGCGCCCTATCTTATTATCTAGACGCTCTATGGCAGTAGGCTATGATCACGATGAAATCACCACTATGATTCCTCTTGACCGTCGAAAGCGGGAATACAGCACCCTTGCCTCTGTGCGAGTGAAGCTTAAATAAAGCCCCTTTATATCCAAAGAAGTGGGGCTTTTTGAGCGCTCAAAATCATGGTTAGTATCGATTCTTGAAGGGATGAAAGGCTTGGATTTATTCAAGCTCTCTTCTTTAGCGATTAGGAGCAGCTTTGTAAGCTCCTTTTTTTTCTGGCTTTTTTAGGAAAGACAAAAAAGCAAGTCTTTCTATTGATCGACTTGCTCATAGCGTTCAATGATTTTTTGTACCAAGGGATTGCGCACGACATCGCTTTGGTCCAAGTATTGAATGGCAATGCCATCAATGCCCTGCAGGATAGTGCAGGCTTGAATTAAACCGGAATCGCTTTTGCGAATGAGGTCAATTTGGGAAATATCCCCATTGATCATCATGCGACAGTTTTTCCCCATTCGAGTTAAAAACATCTTCATTTGAGCTTTGGTAGCATTTTGCGCCTCGTCTAAAATTACCACCGCATCGTTGAGGGTTCGCCCACGCATAAAGGCAAGGGGAGCAATTTCAATGATACCTTTTTCTCTGTATTTCTCCACGTTTTCTTGGCCTAACATTTCATTGAGCGCATCATACAAGGGACGCAAATAGGGATCAACTTTCTCCTGCATATCCCCAGGTAAAAAGCCCAAGGATTCCCCTGCTTCTACAGCTGGGCGGGTCAAAATGATTTTAGAAATCTTTTCCTTTTTCAACTCACTCACCGCAAAAGCTACAGCGAGATACGTTTTTCCCGTTCCCGCGACTCCTGAAGCAAAGGTGATTTTGGAATTTTGAAACGCTTGCACGAGTTCTTTTTGATGCTTGGTTTTAGGGACGATGACTTTTCCACTGCGGGTACGCACGATGGGTTTTTCATCGTAAAAATCTTCAGCGGCATTGTGGCCCTTTGAAGCGAGTCCACAAAGACGCTCCACTTCGTCTAACTCCACAAAACCTTGGCGATCGATTTCTTGAACCATCGCATCTAAAACATTTTCTGCTTTTTCAAGGGCCTCATCACTTGGACCTTCAATTTTGATTTGATTGGCTTTGAGAAGCAGACGCACAGAAAAAGCTTTTTCTAAAACTTTAAAGTTCGCATCTTGAAAGCCAGGTAAAGCGATCAAGATTTCATATGGAAGTTGTGAACACT
>CAZTNF010000007.1:0-30152 GCA_964615295.1 uncultured Erysipelotrichaceae bacterium
GTTGACCAGTACTAAACGGCCGAAAGCTTAATCTAAGATTTGAAAGAGAACTGTATGTTTTATATTGACGTTTGTTTTTGAGAGATCCATGGATATGAATTTATCTTACCTTTTCACCATGCTGAGGCATGGTTTTTTTGTTAAAAAAAATTTTTTCTTCTTCAGGGACTCCTAAATTTTGAGACATTTCTCACAAAATTTAAGCGATTCTTCCTTCAAAGCTAATCCTGGAAAAGGTTTATGCTATTCTTCACTAAGATTTCTCCCTAAAAAAGAAAGGAAATAAGCCCGCTTAAACCAAGATCTTTAAAAACGGGCTAAGGTTGAGTCATGATTGGATTGATTGTAACAGGACATGGTCGCTTTGCGAGTGGCATGAGCGAAGCACTCCAAGCCATTGCAGGGCCAACTCAATATTATTGTGCCGTGGACTTTGATATGCTGGAAACATTAGAAGAGCTCAGTGCTCATCTAGAAGAAGCCATGGATCGTTTAAAAGAGTGCGAATCCATTTTGATTTTATGCGATTTAGCAGGAGGGGCTCCCTTTAAGGTGAGCGTTGAGCTTGGCTATCCTAAAGGCTATGAGGTTGTTGCAGGAACCAATCTTGGTATGCTCGTAGAAATCAATATGGGGCGGCAATTTATGGACGATGTTCACGCCTTGGCTTTACAGGCAGTGACGGTGGGAAAAGATCAAATACAAGCCTTTGAATACAAAGCCCCTGTACTCTTAGAAGAAACTGAATTTTTCACCAATTGATGAGTGCTGGTTCGTTTTAGAAAGGATCCGCTTATGCCAAACATTGTGGGAGCTCGTATTGATAATCGCTTGATTCATGCTCAAGTGAGCGGTCAATGGACAAAAGCTCTTGGAGCGAATTTATTGCTTGTCGCCAATGATGCGGTTTCAACAAGCCAATTTCGTCAAGGGCTAATGAATTTAGCGGCTCCTGGGTTTGTTCAAACTCGCTTTTTTAGTCTTGATAAAACCATTCAAACTATTCATAAGGCTAGTCCTTCCCAAAAAATCTTGCTTCTTGTGGAATCTCCTCAAGATGCTTTACGACTTGTGGAAGGAGGAGTTCCCGTTTCTTCGTTTAACGTGGCCAATATCTCTAGCCAGCTCGCTCGTCACATTATTACTCCAACGATTTCCGTTGATGATGAAGAGCTTGCGGCCTTGCGCCAGTTGTATACGCGTGGGATTCACTTATACTTTCAAAAAACACCACAAATGCCAAAACAGGATTTTGGCTTATTGCTCGAACAATTTTCTTAATGGTTTTAACTCCGAGTTTCGGAGTTTTTTTGTTTTCTTTTTTGGACTTTTGGGATTCAGCCCATTACGGTCTAAGTATCTTCTATTGGAAAGGAATTGTATGACTTCTTCATTAAATTCAAATCTTGAAATAAAACCTCTTGATTTAAGCGATAGGCAAGAACTGTCTATGGTTATTCCTCTTTATGAAAATTCATTTCCGAGTTTTGAACGCAAACCATTTTCTATGATTGTGGAGGGATTGCATTCTCATAAAATGAAAGCTTACTCTATCTACTTCAATCACCAAGACAAAAAAGATTATGTTGGTTTAGCCTTTTTAGTGGTAGGAGAAAAGGCGGACATTTTGGATTATTTAGCTATCCATCCTAACTATCGAAATCGTCACTTTGGTTCGGCTATTTTGGCGTGGCTGACCCAACAAGATAAGCCCTTTTTTGTGGAGATCGAAAGTTCGTTGACTCCCCAAGAAGACCTTTTACCTGAAAGCAGCTCGAAAAAGGATATCCTGAGGCGTAAAAAATTTTATTTGGAGAATGGCCTAGTGGATTGTCATCAAGAAATTTATTTGTTTAAGGCCCGTATGGAACTTTTAGCCTCTAAACCAGGAGCCGATTTTGAAATTTATTGGCAAGTAATGTCTGACTATTTGGGAGCAGAAAATTTGAATTGGGCTAAGGAAAATGTGTGCTTAATTGAAGCTCATAAAGCCTAAAAATAGGAGTTTTGTCTTCTATTCATTGCGTAGCGTTCTAGGTAAATTGAATTCAATAATTGTATATAATGGAGAGGAAAGTGGACGATGATTCTCTTATAAACTTCTAAAAAAGCTATATGGAATCTTAAAGTGCTTAATAAGCCTAGGCTTTGTCAGAGTCCTGTTTTCCCTTTTTTGAATTTGTTTTCTCTTTTGAAAGGAGTGCCCGCTTAAGACAAGTTCAAGCCTTCTTATTGCCTTCCTTTTTAGGCTTAGGCCAAAAGGAAAGACGATCCATTAATGAAAAGCGGGTTTATTTTATGAAAGTATTGATTACGAAAAATTACGATGAATTATCCAAAGAAGCATTCAACGTGATGAAAGAAGTATTGGATGCGAATGAAGCTGCTGTTTTAGGTCTTGCTACAGGAAGTTCTCCTGAAGGGTTATATGCTGAAATGGTAGAAGACCATAAAGCCAATGGAACGTCTTATAAAGATGTCGTTACGTATAATTTAGACGAATATGTGGGTATTGATCGCAATGATCCACAATCTTACTACACCTTTATGAATGATCATCTCTTTAAACACATCGACATCAATCCTGACAATACCCATGTTCCTTATGGGGATACAGCAGAAGATGCGAAAAAATATGATGATGAAGTAAAAGGAGTAGACATTCAGTTGCTTGGAATTGGACGTAATGGTCATATTGGCTTTAACGAACCTGGAACTCCTTTTGATGAAAGAACGCATATTGTTGAATTAACAGAAAGCACTCGGGATGCTAATAAACGCTTCTTCGATAACGATATCAACAAAGTTCCAACTCACGCCATTAGCCAAGGCATTGGAACAGTAATGGATGCAAAAAAAGTACTTTTAATTGCTAACGGTGCAGATAAAGCCGATGCTGTAAAAGCGATGATCGAAGGTCCTCTTTCCGTGGACTGCCCTGCTTCTGTTTTACAAAATCATCCAGATTGTGTTGTCATTATTGATGAGGCAGCTGCTTCTAAGCTTTCCAAGTAAATTCTAAAAAGAGCGGTTCTAGCCGCTCTTTTTATGTGAATAAAACATCAAATATTCTTTATATACAATTTTCGCCTTTTTAAAAGAAATTCCTCTTCTTTTTTTATGTTAGGATTCTTAGGATAAAAAGTTTTAGTATCACTATGACTCGATTTACAGGTATCCAATAGGCTAGTCCATTGATCAAAGAAAGGTTTAAAACGAAAACCGCTCGATTTATTTTCGAGAAGTGAGTTAAAACCTAGAGGCTATAAAAATTAAAACTATGAGTACAAAAACAAAAAAAAAGCGCAAAAAGCGTGCTAGTCTTCGCACGTGGATTTTCCGAATTTTAATGGGTCTTTGTTTGGTTGTCTTTTGTTATTCAGGCTGGAAATTATTTGAGATTTGGCAAGGCAATCATCAAATCGAAAAAGAAACCGAAACATTAAAACAGTATTTACAACAAGGAACAGCCACTCCTTCTCCTTCTGAAGGAGAAAATTCTGCTCCTGAAGATTCACCCCAAGGAACAGCTTCTACGGAAAGCTACTTTAGTGTGGATTGGGAAGGTTTAAAAGCCGCAAACCCCAATGTAGTTGCCTGGCTTATCGTACCAGGAACAGGAATTTCCTATCCTGTCGTTCAAGGAGCTGACAATGATTACTATTTAAATCATTCCTTTAACGGTCAATACAATGAACTAGGGGCTGTCTTTTTAGATTGCACAGCTAACCCTGATTTTTTAGACGATAACTCTATGATTTACGGCCACTCAGTTGATATTGGTGGAATGTTTACCGCTCTTAAAAATTTCACTAATTTGAATTTCTTTGAAAGTCATCCTTATTTCTGGCTTTTAACTCCATCTCAAAATTATCGCTGTGAGATCGCGGCTTTCTATAAAGGGAATGACGATTCAGCCATCTATACAGTTGATTTTGGAGATTATGAACACGAAGTCATGCAACAGATTTATCAAGAAGCGATGTATACGCGGGATCTGAACTTAGATGGGAAACACTTTGTTACCCTTTCGACCTGCAATTTGGATTATGGTTATTCCTCCAATCAGCGCTATGTCTTAATGGGTGTTTTGCAAGAATGGAATGAACTCATTCCTGTTTCGATGACAAAGTAAAAACGTGTAAAATAAAAAGGACTCAAATAGTAGAGTCTTTCTAAATTGACCCTGGTGCCTTTAGGGCACCTTTTTTTATCCTTTTTGAAGGAAAAATTTTAACTAGGAATTCTTTTCAATAGATTTCTACTTTTTTTGAACGGATTATTTTTTGGTCTGGTTTCCTTTCCTTATTATTCTAATATCCTAATACTTGTAAAAAAGAGAAACCAAATCCACCAAAAGGTAAGGAAGTCTTGGAAGAAGGATAACTTTGAAACCTTTTTGGCTTGTAATTGTTCAAATGGTATACTAAACCACGATTGTCAAAAAAACGTGATATAAGTCGTAAACTTTATTTTAATTCGTTTGAATTTTAATTGACTTTGTTTTTGTGATAGATGATGAGAAGATAAAAAATACTATTTTAATAGTATTTTTCTTAATCTCTTCTTAAAAAAGATATTCAAGAAAGGAGGATCAGGCCAATCCAAAACTTGGATGGTCAATCCTAATAAATGAAAAAAATTTGTATAGCTACAGGGGGGACGGGAGGCCACATCTATCCCGCCTTGGCCCTTGCTCAAATATGGAAAGAAAGGGAGCCAGATACCGAAATCGTCTTTATCGGCAATGATGATCGGATGGAAGCTCAAATTGTTCCAAGCTTTGGGTATCGCTTTTTACCCGTTCATGCCTCTGGTCTTACTGGAGGATTAGCTCATAAACTTAAAGCCGTTCAACTTATGTTTAAAGCTCGTAAACAAGCTAAACGCTACATGAAGGAAGAAAAACCAGACTTATTCATTGGGTTTGGCGGATATGTCTGCGCCCCAGGAGCTTTAGCCGCTCACGATTGTAAAATTCCCATTCTTTTACATGAACAAAACTCTGTGGTAGGAAAGGCTAATAAACTCGTAAGTCATTATGCTAGTGGGGTGGTGACGTGTTATCAAAAAGCTCAGGATTACTTTGGAAACGAAAAAGCGCGCCTACTTGGAAATCCTCGAGCAAGTCTTGCCGCACGGGTGCAAAAGGATCCAGAGTATTTTGCTTCGCTTGGCTTAAATCCAAACATGAAGACCATTATGATTGTTATGGGATCGTTGGGAAGTTCTTCTGTAAACGAACTCATGGAAAGTGCGCTTTCTAAAGTGGATTCCTCTCTTCAAATTCTTTATGTATGTGGCAAAGACAACGATGGTGACTTACATCGCTTTGATGCTTTTCCCAATGTTCATACAACGCCTTATGTTGATGCCTTGCGTTTATATGGAATGTTAGATGGAATAGTCTGCCGTGCAGGGGCAACGACTTTGTGTGAATTGACCGCCTTAGGCATTCCAGCGGTAATTATTCCTAGCCCTTATGTAGCCGAAAATCATCAGTTTTATAATGCCAAAATGTTAGTCGATCAACAGGCAGCGGTTATGTTAGAAGAAAAGGACTTAAATGCTGATACATTATCCTTTGCGATTGAGCAAGCCTTTCTCAATGAAGACAATCGCTTGGCTTTGAGTCAAAATGCTTGGAAACTTGGAACGCGACAAGCCGCTCAAAATATAATTGCTTATGCTCATGAAATTATGAATCAAGCGAGGGAAAAACGCGATGATTGATGAAGCGATGTTGCGTCCTTTTGGAAAGGTAGTGTGTCAAGAACCGCTTAAAAACCACACTACTTATCAAATCGGTGGCGTAGCGGATTACTTTATTTCGGTTTACAATACTCAAGCCCTTCAAGAACTTGTGAACTTATTGAAGGAGACTAAGACAGATTGGCTCGTATTGGGAAATGGGAGCAATGTCTTAGTCAATGATGCGCCCTTTCATGGCGTAGTCATTTCGTTGCGTCCCTATTTCAATAAATTTTCTTTTTCAGATACTCTTTTAGAAGCGCAAGCGGGATGTTCCCTTATTCAATTAAGTCAAGAAGCCCTTTCCCATTCGCTTTCCGGCTTGGAATTTGCGGCTGGTATTCCTGGAAGTATTGGAGGCGGTATTTATATGAATGCCGGCGCATATTTATCCGATTTATCCAACTTATTAGAAGATGTTACTGTTCTTCAAAACAATGAGATTGTGACACTTCCGGCTCAATCGCTTGATTTTACTTATCGTCATTCTATATTTCAATCACATAAAGATTGGATTATTCTCTCGGCCCGCTTTCGTCTCCACTCGGGTCAATATGAAAAGATTAAAGCTCTTATGGACTCTCGTCGTGCTCGTCGTGTGGCAAGCCAACCTCTTTCTAGTCCTTGTGCTGGTTCAGTTTTTCGCAATCCTCCTAATGGTTACGCATGGAAAATCATTGAATCGCTTGGCTTACGAGGACTACGCCATGGAGGAGCTCGCATTAGTCCAATTCACGCCAATTTTATCGTCAATGAAGGCAATGCTACGGCAGAAGATGTAGATGCTTTGATTTGTTTAATTCAAAAACGGGCTTACCAAGCATTTGGCGTTCGTTTGATTACTGAGGTAGAAAGGATCAATTGGCATGCCAAAGAAAAAGGCCCAAACGACCCCTACACCCCCTAATTCTGAGTCTCAAAAGCCCAAGCACATTTGGCCTACTTGGGTGAAGGCTCTTATTGGCTTTGGAATCATTCTAGTTTTAAGCTTAGGAATATATCTGTTATCTCCTGCTACGCAAATTCAAGCGTTGAGTTGTACGGGAAATTATTATTATACTCCTCAACAGGTATATGCCATTGCCGGAGTATCCCTTAACGATCGAACTTTTTTACATACTCCGAGTCAGGTAGCGAGTGCTTTAAAACAAAATCCCTTAATCGAAAGTGCCACAGTAGAACTTGATGGTCAAAATATGAGTATTGAAGTGGTCGAAAAAACCATTATTGGCTATTTTGAACAGGATGGTTTCCAGTATCTTGTTTCTTCGGAAGGGGAACGGATTCGAATGACGGATGAACTTGATGCTTCGACTCTCGTTCATTTTCCTCTCATTACTAAAATGGAGGATGGAAGTATAGCGGATATCGATCTCATTGCTAAAGAAGTTCGTCGACACCCAGACTATTTAACGCGAGAGGTTTTAGAAAAAATTGCCGAAATCCAACCTTGGGAAGAAAGCTATGACAAAGAAATGTTGAAGCTGGTCTTACAAGATGGAAACACTGTTTTTACCTCGATTCGTTCTCTTTATATGATGAGCGCTTATCAACAAGTCTTGGCCAACTTACAAGGAGAGAACGTCTGCTTTTTATTGGATGGAGAAAATGGAGTAGTTAATAAAGTGGCTTGTACCTATATGTATTTAACTCCAGAACAACGAGCAGAAAATCGTGAAATTCCTAAGAGTGTTTTGTTTAAAAATACGGAAGAAGACGAGGAAGAGGACGAAGAAAACAAAGACGAAGCGAGCAGTGAGGCCAATCCTTCCACCACTCCCCAAACGCCTACAGATCAAGCCCCTTCAGAACAACAACCCAATTCCACTGAAACTACTCCCCCAGCCGCCCAAACGCCTTTAGAAGGAACCAATCCAAACTCCACTCAAATTCCAGCTGATCTTTCGCAAATTACAGACTGGGGTCCTTCTGCAGTCGAAACCATTTTGCATTCAGCGTCTACTGGATTGTTCTATGATACGGAACATCAAATTTATTACACGTATGATGCAGGTACAGATACATTCTTCCCCTATACTCCCTAAATTTTTTAAGGCATTTAAACCAATGGAATTTGAAAAAACCATTGGTTTTTTATTTCTTTTGATTTGAACTCCCAAAATGAAGAGAAACAAAATAAGGTTTTGAGCATTTTCCCATTTCTTGAATTTCAAAATTTGAAGATAAGCTTTATTTTTCTTAGAGCATGGGAAGACTTTTTTATCTTTAATCTTTTTATTCTAAGGTTAAGGATCACTTCAAAGAATAAAGTCAAACACTCGAGAGGTGATCCGAAAAATCGTTTACATTATTTCTGTTTTATTTCGAAACCGACTATAATGAACGCGATGCCAAAAGGGCAAAAAGCCCCTATTTTTGCCTCAAGTACTGAATCTGATCGCACAGTGCTTATACATCACATTTTTGATTTAAAGATCAATCAAAAACGTCCATTTAATTTACTGGAGGAAAACATGCCGATTCATAAATCTACAGAGTTTGGAGAAATCGAAATCTCCTTAGATGCCATTGCCAATTTAGTGGGTGGTACCATCAATGAATGTTATGGAATTATCGGAATGGCTAGCCAGAAAATCCTGAAAGACGGATGGGCAGAACTTCTGAAACGAGATAACTATTCTCGCGGCGTCATCGTCCGCCAGGATGGAAATTCTTTAATTCTTGACATCTATGTCATTGCGATGCAGGGTATTAAGCTATCTGAAGTTATGATGGCAGCTCAGCAACGCATTAGCTATGTTGTAGAGAAAACCCTGGAAGTCAAAGTTGAAGCTGTCAATCTGTATGTTCAGGGCGTCAGAAGCGTAAAGTAAGGAGATTTTAATTATGGAACGTATTGACGGTACCCTTTTCAAAGAGATGCTTCGTTCTGGAAGCAATAACTTAGCTAACAACCAAGCTCGAATTGACGCACTTAACGTCTTCCCGGTTCCCGATGGAGATACAGGAACCAATATGTCCTTAACCTTTACCAATGGGGTAAAGGAAGCTTTAAAGTGTCCTCAAGATACAGTGGGAGCCATTGCCAAAGTTTTATCTCGGGGTCTTTTAATGGGAGCACGTGGTAACTCTGGGGTTATCACCTCTCAAATCTTCCGTGGCTTTTATCAAGCTGTAGCGGATTTAGATACTCTTGATGCGATGCAATTGGCCTCCGCTTTAGTTAATGGTAGCCGCGTAGCCTATAAAGCGGTTATGCGTCCAGTAGAAGGAACAATCTTAACGGTTGTTCGTGAAGCTGCCGATTATACCTATGCCTATGTGGCAACAGAAGATATTACTGATTGCACCGATGTCATGAAAAAGATGGTAGAGGAATGCGAAATTTCGCTGAATACTACCCCTGATTTATTGCCCGTTTTAAAAGAAGTCGGTGTCGTTGACTCTGGTGGTGCTGGTTTGCTTTCCATCTTTGAAGGTATGCTTCTTGCGATGGAAGGAAAACCTGTTGAACTTCAAGAAAGCAGCGAAGGCGCAGAAGCAAGCCAAACCAAAGTAGAAGGCGGCGAAGCAGAATACGGTTTCTGCACCGAGTTTATTTTGCAACTCAGTCCTCAAGGAATGAAGCATTTCTCAGAAGCTCGCTTTAAAGAAGAATTAGCCACGATCGGTAACTCCATCGTTTGTGTCCAAGATGATGATTTGGTAAAAGTTCATGTTCATACTCTTGAGCCGGCGCGGGCTGTTCGCATGGGCAAACGCCAAGGTCGCTTTGTAAAATTGAAAGTAGAAAATATGAGCGATCAACACGATGAAATTTTGGAACGTGAAAAAGCCGAAGAAAAAGAACTCTCTACTGAACACAAGAAATATGGTTTGATTGCCGTCGCCGCTGGGGATGGTATTAAAAAGATGTTTGAAGATTTACGCGTGGATGTTGTCATTTCGGGTGGACAAACGATGAACCCTTCTACTGAAGATTTCATCAGTGCCATTCAAAAACTCAACTGCGATCATATTTTGATCTTCCCTAACAACTCTAATATCGTAATGGCAGCTCAACAAGCTGGCCAAGTAGAAGAGGATCGGGACGTTCACGTTTTACCTGCCAAAACCATTCCACAAGGACTCTCTGCCTGCATTATGTTTAACCCCGAGGCTGATCTTGACTCCAACTTGGCCGATATGAACGAGGCAATTCAAAACGTTCAATCTGGGGAAGTTACTTATGCCATTAAAGATACGACCTATGAAGGCTTAGACATTAAAGCTGGTCAATATATGGGCATTCTTGGTAAATCCATTGTGGATGCGGAAGAAGACATGATGAGTGTCTCCAAGAAATTATTAGATCGCATGATTAGCGAAGAAACAGAACTTGTCACTTTGATTTATGGTGAAGATGCCATGAAAGAACAAGCAGATGAGTTGGAAAGCTATGTTGCAAACAAATGCGAAGCTGAAATTGAAGTTTACAACGGAAAACAACCTGTATATTCCTTCATCATTGGTGTTGAATAATTTTTAAGACTCGACCATTGAGATTTTCTCAATGGTCTTTTTTATAGGCTTCAAAGTGAATATGATCTATTTTTTCAAATAAGTGGGCACTTAAAATGACTTTTCAAAATTACTCTTATTTATTTGGATTTAAGTTATCATCTTGAAACGGCATTAATAACATCTTACTTAAGCAAAAACATAACCCTAAGATAACTAGCATGATACCATGAATCCATACCGCAAAGCATGGATGAAATGAGGTTATTATGGTAATTATTTATACTTCTCCTGGTTGTGGAAGCTGTCGTAAAGCGAAACGTTGGCTTCAAGACAACCACATTTCCTTTTTGGAAAAAAATATCTTTTCCAACTTGCTTCAAGAAACGGAAGTCAAATATTTATTGTCCAGATGTGAAAATGGAACAAGCGATATTATCTCCACGCGGTCTAAAGCCTATCATCTTCTTTCGAAAAGCATTGATGAATATTCTATTCACGATTTAATTGGGATCATTCAACGCAATCCTTCAATTCTTAAGCGTCCCATTATGGTATCCGAACGCACGCTCGTGATTGGGTATGATGAAGATGAAATTACAGCTTTGTTGCCTTTTGAGCAACGGCGGGTCGTTCCCGAATCCTTTGAAGAATATGGAAGTGCCATTGTAACGGCCAAGGATTTACGTAGAGCAAAAGAAGTGTAAGCGCTTTTTCTGAGGTATGTTACACTGAATGCAGAAGTCTTTTTTCCTATAAAAGACAAAAACTCCCTGTTTCTTTTTTAGAATCATCTGAAAATTCATTTTCAGAAATCTCCATAAAAGCAGGGCTTAAAACATGTTTTGACATGTTTTCTTCCCATGATTGATGAATCATCCGTTTTAAATGCGAACTAGGGACTCAAACTCTACGAGAAGCTTTCAAAAGATGTTTTTTCGATCATGTTGGACTCGATAAGAAGGGACATTGATTATGAAATACAGCGTTGGAATTGATATTGGTGGATCCAATACGCGCGTAGCTCTCATTGATGAAGATTTAAACGTGGTGGAACGCGTTCAATTTAAGACCAACACAACAGATCCAAACGACACATTAAAAAAGATCGCTTCCATCATTGCAAACTTTAACAAAGACATTGTGGGAATTGGTATTTCCTGCCCCGGACCTCTTGATTTAGAAACAGGTTATATTTTACGCAGTCCTAATCTTGGGGAAAAATGGTGGACGTTATCCATTCCCGAAACCATTACCAAATTAACTGGCTTGCCTTGTGCCTTAGAAAACGATGCCAACTTGGCCACCTTAGCCGAAGCGGTTGTGGGAGATGGAAAAGACAAACGGTATGTTCAATTTTTGACCATTTCAACAGGCGTAGGATCTGGACAGGTTATTGATAAAAAGATTTACAATGGAGCCCATGGTTTTGCTCACGAAATCGCGAACTGCATTCTTTGGAAAGATGGTCCACAACATGGTTTAGTTATCCCTGGAGGAGTCGAAGCCATCTGTTCGGGTACGGCCATTACTAACCGCGCTAAAAACGCTGGATTGGATGTTAAACATGCGGGGGAAGTCAATGAGCTTGCTGAAGCCGGAAATGAAACTGCCATGGCCATTATGGAAGATGCCAAAGAGTATTTGGCCAATATGATTGCTACCATTATCGCCATCACTGATCCAGAAATCGTCATTTTAGGTGGCTCGGTCGCAATGAAGATCAAAGGATTTGTCAAAGACGTAGAAGATCGTGTAAAAACTAAAGTTTTTGCTCCCATTGCTCCCTATGTAGACATTCGTCCTTCTTCCTTATCAGAAGATTCTGGCTTAATTGGAGCTGGATATTTAGCTTTTGATAAGGCTAAAGAAGCCGAAAAAAATGGAGCAGCTGAAGCCATTGCTTAAGAAGCTTAAAATATTATCTCCTTAAGCTTAAAGTTTAAACTTTTTAGGCAAAAATATGATCTCTTTGGAGTTGTATTTGAAACCCTATTTTATTTAAAACTTGAAACTATTTTAGAATAGAAAGCTGTTCAAGGTAGAAAAACCTAGAACGGCTTTTTTATTTTTCCGAAAACCCTTTCACTTGTGATTTCCAAGGTAATCTTAAACAAAATTTTTGGAAAACCAAGACAAAAGAATAAAGCCTCGATAGATTGAAACCAATGCGGAATGACTCATACCGCGAAATGAAAGGTTGCTGTTCACGTTTTCTCGTCTCCAGTAAAGACTTGGAAAGACCAAACAAAGAAATGGCAATCCAGGATTTATCTGTAGCCGAGTAAATGGGCATGGTACCAAAGAAGGTGCATTATGGTCTACCTTACTAGTGATATTCACGGAGCTTTTGATATCCATAAGATTAATCCCGATGAATTCAAAGCTGCTAGTCAACTGGGTCCAGACGATTATTTAGTGATCTGTGGTGATTTTGGGTGCATTTGGGATGGAGGAAGTTCAGACAACTTTTGGCTCAATTGGCTTGAAAGTTTGCCTTGGACAACGCTTTTTATCGATGGTAACCATGAAAACTTCGATGTTCTCAAAAAATACCCTGTAGTCGATTGGAAGGGTGGAAAAGCGGGAAAAATTCGCTCAAATATTTACCACTTGCGACGAGGTGAACGTTATGAGTTTGCCGACAAATCGTGGCTTTGTTTGGGTGGTGGTTTTTCTCATGATGTGGCTTATCGTACTGCTGGAATCAATTGGTGGGACGAAGAAATCTTTTCAAAAGAAGAAGTCGATCATACTTTGGAAACCCTAGAAAATTGCGATTGGAAAGTGGATTGTATTTTATCGCATGATATTTTTAGCTCACATCCCATTACAAAGCGCTATACGACCTCGATGAATCTATATTCCTCTGATCGAGTCAATCAACAAGATTTTTTGGAAACGATTCGTCAAAAAACCGACTATTCCATCTGGTTTTTTGGCCACTATCATCAAGACAATTTGGACTTTTTTGATGACAAACCCGTTTACATGCTTTTTGATACCGTGGAAGAAGTGGATACCTTAAAACAAAAGGCGGAAGAGATCCGTTTAAAACGATTTTCTCCTTTAAAGGGCCAAGACTCTCAAGAGCCTTGTATACTCTAACTTTTGTTTTAAATTGTTTTCCCCTAAAACGTATTCTCGTTCATTCTTTTTGAATGAGTAAACGAGATTTATTTAAATAAAGCGAATAAAGTTAAAACTTTGTTCGCTTTATTTTTTTATCCTTTCTTTGTCTCATCATTTTTATTCAATAAAAAAGCCCTAGAGTGAACTAGGGCTAAGAGGGTAAAAAATTAGAATAGGCAAAGATTACTCTACATCAATGATATCGCCAAGGTTCTCTTTGATCGTAGAAACGAGGGTATCAAAGGAATTGTCGAAGCGTGCTTGATCGTTTTCGTTGAGTGGCAAAATCATGATTTCAGTAGCTCCATCGCTTCCAACAACAGTTGGAGTGCCAATGAAGTAACCAGTTTTGCCATATTGGCCATTCTGATAAGAAGAAACAGGTAAGATGCAGCGTTCGTTGTTCAAAACGGCACTTACAATTCTCCGTAACGCAAGACCGATACCATAGTAGGTGGCTTTTTTCAGATCAATGATCTTATAGGCTTTGTCACGAACTTCGATATAAACGTTTTGAAGTTGGAGCAAAGAGATATTCTTTTCGTCAAGGTATTGGAGTAAGGATTTGCATCCAATGTAAGAGTTAGTCCAGCTAACGAAAGAGGAATCGCCGTGTTCGCCCAGGATGTAAGCATGCATATTCGAAGGTGCGAAACCAAGCAAATCAGCCAATTCAACGCGCAAGCGAGCTGTATCTAAAACGGTACCTGAACCGATAACATGTTGACTTGGTAAGCCAGAAGTTTTCCAAGCTACGTAGCTCATGATATCAACTGGGTTATTGGCAACAATGAGGATACCATCAAAATGATTGGCTTTGAGTTGTTCGCAGCATCCTTTAGTGATGTTGGCATTGATTTTTACAAGCTCAAGACGGGATTGGCCAGGCTTTTGAGCTGCTCCGGCTGTTAAAACGACGATGTTGCAGTACTCAGCATCAGCATAAGTACCAGAATAAATCTTCATTTTCGTATCGGCGTATACTAAGCCATCGGTTAAGTCCATGGCTTCACCGCGTGCTTTGTCTTGGTTTACGTCTACAAGAACCATTTCATCTACGCCTTTTTCGTTGAGCATAGCATAGGCAAAGGACATACCAACAAAGCCAGTACCGATAAGCATCAATCGGCGCTTCGAGATTTTATCTTCTAAGGACATGTATGTGTAACCCTCCTGATTGGTCTTCTTTATTATAGGGCCTTTTTGGGAAAAAAGCCTTTCCGAATGTCCACTTATCTAAAATTTTTCAAACGCTTTCAAGAAAAAAGACGGCCCTTCTATTGACCGTCTAAGAAGCTTAAAATAATGAGAGATTAGGAATTGCTCGTATCGCCTTGAAGAGTAACTTGAACGTCTTTTTGTTGGCCATTGCGAATGATCGTCATCGTCACCACATCCCCAATATGATGTTCACGCAATAACTTTTTGACTTCCGCCGCATCGCTGACTTCTTCTCCATCAAAAGCGATAATTTGGTCGCCTACTTCTAGGCCAGCTTGATCCGCCGTTCCCCCTTCTACGATTTGGGCAATATAAAGACCAGGCGCTGTGCTTCCGCCAAAGCCATAGTAGGAATTTCCGATTTGTTGCAAGCTTACATTTAAAACAGGACGAGATGTCACACGACCGCTCGTTTTCAAATCCTCAATAACACTTGTCACATCAGAAATTGGAATCGCAAATCCGAGTCCTTCGATTCCCGTATCCGACTGTTTGGCGTTTACGACACCAATTAAATCACCATTGATGTCAAAGAGTCCGCCCCCTGAGTTTCCTGGGTTAATAGCCGCATCCGTTTGCAACAAGGTCATGGTTTCATTTTCGATCGTGATCTCACGACCAACCGCTGAAATGATTCCAGTTGTTACAGTTCCTCCTAAAGAGCCAAGAGGATTTCCAATCGCAATAGCCGTTTCTCCGACTTCAATCGCATCGGAGTTTCCAATTGTGGCTGGATTTAATCCTTGGGCATCCACTTTAATGACCGCAATATCCGTTTGAGGATCCGTTCCACAAAGAGTGGCTTCATATTCTTGGCCATCCCACGTTTTAACTTGAATATAAGAAGCGCCTTCTACGACGTGATTGTTTGTAACGATGTAACCATCTTCACTTAAGATGACACCCGATCCTGCTCCTTGGGAGACATATTGACCAAAAATGGAATTTCCGTTGGAATACGACTCAGTGATGATTTCTACTACTGTAGGGCGCAATTTTGCGACAATATCGGATACATCCAAGGCAATAATGCTTCCTCCTTGATTGATGTAATCCGTCAACTCCGCTTGATTGACCGATCCACTGGCCACCATGGATGAGATGGTAGAATCAATCTTGGAGTTTACCCCCGCTTGTCCGGCGAAAAAGCCAGCTGCTCCCGATACGAGGACAGTACATAAGCTAAGGATGCCAAATTTGGCCATTAATCCATTGTTATTTCTTTTTGGTGCTCTTGGTGGAGTTGCATTCATAAGTTTTTTCCTTTCTTTGCGCTTTTTAAGCGTTTCACTTTCTATTTTTCTCAATGAAGTTTAAACGTAAAGAAAGATTGCGGTTTCTCATTCTTAAAAAGGGAAATCGCAACCTGTTTTTCTTGAATTTTTGTTTTAATCGAACTGTTTCGATCCGAAAAGCCATTTGAATCGTGAGGAAAACCGCTCTTTTTTCCTCACCGCTGAATTTTAACTTTTCCTTTTCAGATCGTGATTTCAGTATAGCTAGTTACTTAAAATAAACCTTAAAACTTGACTGTTAAGCCTATTAAAAAACGTAGAATTAGAGATCCATTTAATCGACGGTTACAGCCGGAATTCTTAAAGGTGTTCAATGCTATACTTATAGCGAATCACGAAATGGAGGTAATACTCGAATCATGACCCATAAGGAAAAAGCTGAACCCAAAAAGAGAAAATCAGTTTCCGTTAAATCGGTTGAAACCGCAAGCGATTCTGCGGTTGCAGATAAAGCAACACCTAAAAAAGCCCCTCGCAAAGCCCCTGTAAAACGAGTAGCTAAAAAAGCCCCCGCTAAAAAAGCAGCGACGAAAAAGACGACAAAGGCGACAAAAAAAGTTGTAGAACCAGCTCCTACTGAGATTGTAGATATCATTAGTGAGGCAGTAAATGATGTAGCAACAGTAGAAGAAGTTGTTTTAGAAGAAGTTGAAGCTATTGTTGAACCCATTCTTGAACCCGAAAAGAGTGAAGAAAAAGTTGAAGCTAAAAAAGCTGAACCAAAAAAAGCCGCTCCTAAAGCGGCAAAAGCTGAAAAGAAGGTTGAGTCAGACGTGAAAACAGCATCCAAAAAGACAGAAAAAGCTGAAAAGAAAACCACTAAAAAAGTGACGAAGAAAGCCACGAAGAAGGCTGCTTCTTTAACACCAGCTGAAATTGAAGCGGCTGCCGCTATGGCAAGTCGTGCCGAATTAGCCAAAAAGTCCATGGACGAAAACAACGCTCAAATTAATTTGTCCGCTCGTTCCAAAGCCGATGCCGCCATCGCTGCGAAAAAGTATTCCAAACCAAAACCATTCGTGGGTTCTCATCAAACCGCTGCTCAAGTCAAAGCTAGAGTAGCGACCATTGCCCAAGAAGCGCAAGAAGGGGCCAAAGTATTCCGCGGTATTGAAGCCATCCCTGGTGAAGACTATGCGGATACCGTAAAAGCCGCTCAAGCCAATGCCGCATTGGATAGTCGTGCTGCTTTAGCCGCGAAGATGTATGGTCATAACAGCACACAAGTGAACTTATCCGCTCGCTCTAAAGCTGCGATTGCTCAATACATTCAAGAAAGCAGCCATCAAGATGCAGCTCAAGTAGCCGCTGGGGTGGAAACCAACCAAGTGGAAGCTCAACTGGGTGCAGAAGTTTTCCGTGGAATTGAAGAAGTAAAAGGTACTCCCTATACCAAAGTGACTCCAGAAATGGCCAGCCGTATTGAATTAGCCAAAAAGTCCGCTGCGGAAAACAATGCCCAAGTGAACTTATCCGCTCGTTCTAAAGAAGCAGCTGCTAAAGATGCAAAAAAGTATAAGAAACCTACCCCTAAGAAAGCTGCTCCTAAAACGGCTCAAGATCAGATCATTTCCGACATCATGAAAGAAGCGAAAAACGGTAGCCGCATTAAAAACTTGATCGCTGAAGTTCCAGGAATGGCCTATGATAAAGTGCTTCAAGAGGTAAAAGAAAAAGCTGCTATGGAAAGTCGTAAGGAATTAGCCGCTCGTAAAAAAACGACGTTAAGTCAAAAAACACCCATGACTACCGAAGAAGAAAACAAGTTCTACGATACATTGGACGATCAAACACTTATCGATATGATGAATGCTTTAGGCGTTCACATTGACTACGATACTCTCAAATCAGATCTTGAAAAATCTCCTGATGTGGATAGCCAAGTCGATAAATATTTGAAACAAGTGACCAAGGATGGTCAAGAATACACATTTGAAAAGGATGGGTTTGATACAAAAGTGATCCCTTATCTCTGCAACAAGGTAGCAGCCACCTTGCCTTCCAAAACGGTAGACAACATCAGCTTAGCGAAGAAGATCGATAACGATGTAACTCGGATGTTGATCAACGACAGCGCTAATGACACAGCGATCTACAACGATCTCTTTGATGATATGCGCAAAGTGCTTGTCCATGCCCAACAAAATCAGCTGTATTCGCTTGAAGAAGTAGAACACGATATTCCAGCGGATCTCAACAAGCTCGTCGATCGCTTTATGACCGTAGCCTATACCATCTTGCCAGGTTGGCAATACAACGATGTGAAGTATTATGAAGGCTTCTTGTACAGCGTGATGGCTCAATTTGACGATTTGGCTTCTTGGCAAAATCGTGCGTTGATGGACATCGCTGATCTTTACATCAAACATGGTGATTACAAACGCGGTAACGATGGATATGGTTATGTCTTGCGTGAAAACCAATTGAAAGACCAAATCTATTATCGCTTTGCCAAGGTTTACGAACCATTTGATCTTCAAAGAGCGAAAGGCATTGCCCAAGACGCTTTACGTATCGTAGATGGTCGTTATACTTACTATCCAAAAATTATCGAAATTCTTCAAAAATAGTCTTTCCTAAAAAGAAAAATTTTTAAAGACTGTCCTTTTAAAGAATAGCTTGTACACTCTATGCAGGGATTGATCGCTTAGGCCATCAATCCCTGCATTTCATTGCTCTCAAAGTAAAGGAAAGAGAAAAAGAGAGCGAAGAAAAAGAGACATGCTATCATAAAAACATCGAAAACGGGAAAGGCCATCTTTCTTTGGAAAGAGGCGTATTTGGAAAGAGAGGAACTACATGGCTTCATCCCCGATTCCAAAGTGGATCTTCTCCTGTCTGGATCAGTATGGAAACTGTGCCTGCGGGATTCGGATCACGAAAAAGCTTGGAAAAGAAGGGCTTGTGAAAACTCTTGAAGAAGCAGGATATCCTTGTGAATTGGAAATCATTGCGGATCCAAAAGATACCAGTGAGTATCCAGAAGATGGAACCTATATTCTGACTTTAAAAAGAAACAAACCCAACAAAGAAAACAAAGAAGGCTAAGATCTTTTGTTTTACAGCCAAAAGGAATTCCCTTTCTTGGCTGTTTTTTTATAGATTTTTTTCCTTATCCTTAGCTTCTTTAAACCGGTTGCTTCTATGATAAAGTAAAGGAAAATTGCATCTTTAGTGAATTAAAGGAGGAATTTCTTTGAATCCCCAAGAACTTCAAGCCGCATTCAATAAAGCGAAAAAAGAAAATGAAAAATTAATGCGCCAAAAAACGGGCTGGATGGTAGCAGCCATTGTGCTAGGCGTTTTGTTTTTGATCGCCTTAGGAATCATCTTTGCGCAATAAAAAAAGCTCTAAAACACGTTTGCGTGTTTTGGAGCTTTTTTACCTTAACAAACAAAATAACATTAGCGTTGATCATAATGGATCAAAATCTTGGGAGTTATGAGATACGAAATCAAGCATAAAATTCCACATCCAATGGCCATATAGCTAAGCAAAGGAATGCTTAAATTAACCGTGACGATAAGACCGATTTGTTCGATAGAAATGCTCTGATTCCAAATCACAATGAGAACGGTGGGGAGCAAAAAGGAAGCCAACAGGGCTAAAAAATATTGGTTCTTAGAAAGCCATAAGCTCAAAGGAATGGCTAAAGCCATCGAGCCTAACCAAATCAAAATCGCAATGTAGAAATTAATCCACCAACTCTCCATTTCAATAAAACTTGGAAACAAAACACGATTATACAAAAAAGCTAAAGAAAGACCGAGAACAAGACCGATCAAACCAAGTATCCAAGAGAGAATGTATTTTTCACGGATGGCTTGTTGACGAGAGATAGGAAAGGTAGTCTGATACAAATTCCATCCAGAAATGCGATCCGTTAAAATGCTTGAAATACCTTGCATTGAAAACAAAATGCAGAAAAAAGCCATGAAACCCAATGTGGTTGGCGAGTCGACCGATTGGCTTTGAAAATAGATCAGTCCTCCCCCTACTAATAAACTAATCAATAACAGCACCCATTTGCTTTGCCATACCAATACAAAATCTTTCCATAAGAGCCCTTTCATAACTCTTCTCCCTTTCCATACATCAAAATCACTTCATCTAAACTAACCTGATCAAGAGCATAATCCGGATAACGTTTACGAAAACTCGCTCGATCGGAAACCAAAACATCAATCCAAAGAGGTTGAAAACGCACTTTAAGGATGCAGTCAGGATCAATAAATTCGAATTGATCACGACGAACGTGCGCTAATCCATAGGCTTCGAGTTCTTCTTTTGATTTGATGAAAATGACTTGACCAGCTTGTAAGAACACAATAAAATCAGCAATTCGCTCTAAGTCAGAAGAAATGTGACTCGTTATCAAAATGCCACAGGTATTTTGCTCCAAATACTCCAAAAGGATATCTAAAATTTCCTCTCGAACGATGGGATCCAATCCCGAAGTAGCCTCATCCAAGACAAGTAACTTCGCTTGATGACAAAGGGCTGCACATATGGATACTTTCGCTTTCATTCCTCGCGAGAAGGTTCGAATGGGTTGATGAAGGGGTAAGCCTAATTGGTCCAATTTCGTTAAAAATGCCTTTGAATCCCAAGTGGAATAAATTTGATTCATCACATTTGCGATTTGTTTTAATGTGAAGACTTCTGGAAAGGGACAGGACTCAAAAGCTGCCCCGATGACCTCATGACTTAAAGATTGATTCGCATTTTGGCCGAAAATTTCAATCGTTCCTGAAGTAAAAACATCTTGGCCTAAAATGCAACGAACACAGGTGGTTTTTCCAGATCCATTTTCTCCAACCAAGCCAACGACACTTCCTACAGGAACTGTAAAACTTATATCTTTAAGAGAAAAAGTTGGAAAGTTCTTGTTCAGATTTTGAACCGCTAAGGCCCATTGATCTTTTTGCATAACATATTTCACTTGGTCAAACCAAGTACTCCTTTCCTTTTTTTTATGACTCTTTTTTGTACAGCCAATCCATGAGTTCTTGTAATTCAGATAAAGAAAAACCGAGCGTTTTTGCGCGCTTAATGGTTTCTTCTAAAGAAGCTTTGACTTCCTTACGCTTTTCTTCTAAACGCTTTTCTTGGCTTATTTGAGCAATGATGGTTCCTCGTCCTACCACCGATTCAATAAATCCTGCACGTTTTAAATTTTCATAAGCTTTTTGAACCGTGATGACACTCACGCGTAAAAGCTTGGCAAGTGTACGCATACTCGGAATGGATTGACCTGGAACAAGCTGACCACTTAAAATTTGATCTTTAATTTGGGTTTCGATCTGTTCATAAATAGGGATGTCTCCTTGTAAACTCAATGTAATCTCTAATGACTCCATTGCGCCTCCTTATTGTACTTATTAGATAAGTACAATAAATACATTAAACGTTTCCAAGTCGTTTAGCAAGCATCAGATATGTAAGAAAAGAAAGGAATTAAAGAAAGGAATTTGTTTTGAGACTTTTAGATGGTACCGCTTCCACCTAGTAAGGTTTACATCGTCTCATTTCTGCCTTAGATTGAAATCTAATGAAAAGCACGCATTGGCTTTAAGAAAAAAACATCTTGTGTTTTCACAAGATGTCGTGCTAGAAGAGGAAAAAGATGAAGATTCAAATGAAAACTCCCCTTGTGGAAATGGATGGGGATGAAATGACAAGAGTTCTTTGGCAAGAAATCAAAGAAACTCTTTTAAAACCTTTTGTAGACTTAAAAACGGAATATTATGATTTGTCTTTACCAGAAAGAGAACGCACGAAGGATCAAGTTACCATCGATGCGGCCAACGCCAACAAAAAATATGGAGTATCCGTTAAATGTGCAACCATTACCCCAAATGCTCAACGCGTAGAGGAATACAACTTATCGCAAATGTGGAAATCGCCCAACGGAACCATTCGTGCTATTTTAGATGGAACTTGCTTCCGTACACCAATCATGGTAGATGGCATTTTGCCTAATGTTCGTACTTGGACTAAACCCATCACCATCGCCCGTCATGCTTTTGGAGATGTGTACAAAGGAACCGAAATTCGAATTCCTGCAGCAGGTCAAGTCTATTTAGTTTATGAATCTGATAATGGTCAAACGATTCGTGAAAAAGTAGTCCATTTTGATGGGCCTGGTATTGTTCAAGGTCAATTCAATAAGGATTCCTCCATCGAATCATTTGCTCGCAGCTGCTTTGAATATGCTCTTTCTGCCAATCAAGATCTTTGGTTTTCGACAAAAGACACTATTTCTAAACAATATGACCATCGCTTTAAAGATGTATTTCAAGCCATTTACGATCAGGAATACAAAGAAAAATTTGAAAAAGCGGGTTTGGAATACTTCTATACCTTAATCGATGATGCGGTAGCGCGTGTTATTCGATCAAAAGGTGGATTTATTTGGGCTTTAAAAAACTATGATGGCGATGTGATGTCCGATATGGTCTCGACAGCTTTTGGTTCGTTGGCGATGATGACCTCTGTTTTGGTGAGCCCTGAAGGAATTTATGAATTTGAAGCGGCGCATGGAACGGTTACGCGCCATTACTATCGCTACTTAAAAGGCGAAGAAACCTCTACAAATCCTGTGGCTACCATTTTTGCCTGGAGTGGTGCTTTGCGTAAACGCGGCGAATTGGATGAAATTCCCGAACTCATTCACTTTGCCAATAATTTAGAAGCCGCTACTTTGGAAACCATTGAAGCAGGAGAAATGACTGGAGATTTAGCTGGTCTCTGGCAAAAAGATACGCCAGTACAAAAATTGACTTCTAAGCAGTTTTTAAATGCGATTGCTCAGCGTTTAGAAGCTAAACAAGCAGCTTAAAAAAAGACTAGAGTATAACGGCATTTCGTTTACTCTAGTCTTTTTTGTTTTAGATCTTTTAAGCAAATCCACCTTCCTCAAGTTCCTCCTTTTCTTGGGGAGTAGGTGGAAAGTTTGGCTGGGGTAAATCCCAAAGTTGATCCTCTACTGGTACTGTACTTGCCGAAAGAGAAGAAAGCTGAAATAACAAATCGTCTTCTGGCAACTCATTGTTTTCTTGTGTCTCTTTGGGAGGATCTAATTCTTGGAGTGGAGTTGATTCGTTTTCTTCATCCTTCTTTTTTTCTTCTTTTTCACTATCTGGAAAGGCAGGAAGAATCTTAGGAATCTCAAATTGAAGACCCGCAATTTCTTCAGAAGAATCCCAATCAATTCGAGAAGAATTCAGTAAGGACGTTTCATTTTTTAGTTCTTGATCAAAAGTTGGGGGCTTTTGATCGCTTTTCTCTTTGGGTGAGACTAAAGAAGACTCTGTAGTTTCACTCAAGGCAGGAGTAGACAGAGAGCGAGGCGGTTGAGGCAATGGAGGGATCGTTGGATGATCTGGATCATTAGTAGGAGGAATGGCAAAGGAAATACAAGCTTTAAACAAATCACCATCCGTTTGCACTTCAAAAGTTCCTTGTTGCACCTCCACAAAGCTTTTCACAATCGCTAAGCCTAACCCACTGCCCGCTTCATGACGAGAAGAATCCCCTCGAACAAAGCGCTCAACAATGTTTTCTGGATTAAAATTCATTTCGGTGCTTGAAGTATTTTTTAAGATGAGTTGGTATAAGCCATCTTTAGCAAATAAGTCGATGAATACCCGACTGTTGGGTAAAGAATACTTAGAGATGTTGGACAATAAATTTTCCATTACCCGAACCATCTTGCTAGGATCCAAACGCAACATGGCGTGAGGTTGAAGGTTCATCACGGTCTTTAGACCTTTGTCTTCAAATACATCATCCCACTCGGTACTGACTTGCATGACGAGCTCACTTAAATCAATATCGACCAATTCGAGCTTGATATCTCCGCTTGTGGCTTTGGCCACATCAAATAAATCAACAATTAAATCGTTTAAGCGAATCGCATATTGATTTAAACGCTTGGCATAGCCATGAATATCATCCATATTATCGGAAAGCGTAATGAGTTCAGAATAGCTTTGAATGCCAGCTACTGGTGTCTTCAAATCATGAGATACATTGGAAATCAGTTGGGTCTTGGAAACTTGGCTGGCCAATCCTTCTTTAAGAGCGGTTTGATAGCTATCGGATATGTGTACGAGTTCATCATAAAGAGGCTGATAGTAGCCAATATTTTGGGGTGGTAAGGCCGAAAAATTGCCCTTAGCCAGTTCTTCACTCGCCTCATAAACTTTGGCAAAACTTTGATTCATGTGCTTAAAAAGACTCCAAAAGAAAATCGCCAATAAAATCGTGCCAAAGAAAAAGCCCCCAATCAGACCAACTGGTCCTAAAAAGATTAAACCAAGCACTAAAAGGGCTGAGAAGGCTAGAGTCACAATCAAGGAAGTCAAAATAAGGCGCAGACCAGCTCGGGAAGTACGCTGACCCGTAAAGGCTTCTAAGATCTCATTTTGTCCAATTTGAAAGAGGGCGGCTGTGACCGTGTTGTGGGATAAATAGTGCCATAGGCCTATCTTAAAAATGGATTTGCTATAAAGAGTAGCCAACGCTACAAAGCTCAAAAAGAGAGCCCACATGGCGATACAAACTCCCATTGCTCCTAAAGTGGCTTGGTGAAGAGTCATCCCAAAAGATTGAAACATTAAGGCTAGAGTTCCATCTGAATTCATCATGGAAAGGGAATCCAAAGTCATCAACGTTCCCACAATCCCTCCTCCCAAAAGAAGCACCGCAAAGAGGCTCTTGATTTTACCAAAGCGCACTAGAAGAGTTAAGTCTTTCTCTTGTTTCCAAGACCAAAAGAGCACCAAAATTATCAAAAGAGAGCTAGAAGCAATGACACAAAAAGGCCAGTGGGTTGTGCCCATTTGACAAGCCGTATGGGCAATAGTTCCTCCATTGGATTGAATGACAGATGGAACATAATAGCGAATGGAAAAGCCATCGGGTAACGTTAAGCGATACGCATATTCACTGCCTTTGTTGCTGTTAAGACGTTCTTCGGGAACGATAGAAGGATTGACTAAAATGGTTAAGTTTCGCTGAAAAGCCACATTTGGCTGGATTGCGCCACTGTAGGTCACTCTTCCATCATGAGAACGAATAGTATAATCAATGGCTCCGGTTTGCTGATCATAAGTATCTTTCCAATTGTGTTTGTATTCTTGACCGTTGTATTCAATGATCCAAGCTAAGTTAGAATCCTTAGACATTTGATCTCCATTTAAGCGGACAAGACTCGCTAAATTCTCCTCAATATAAGCTCGAATCGTTTCATCAACCTCTTCATCGGTTTCCAACCATATCGCTTCAGGATCCAGTGTACGTGCGCGAAAAATAGCGTTATCCTGTAAGCGATCTTCAAACGCATTTGTGAGTTCGATACGTTGATTGACCGTAGTGATCACAATCCGTGAGGTAATTCTTGTAGCCAAAAAGGATAACACGAAAATAGATAGCGCTAATATGAGCGCAAACCATTGAATTTTCTTGTTTTTCATGTTGAAACAAAGCGCCTAAAAGTCACTTTGTCTATCTCTCCTTTCTAAAATCTAAATTTTTTGTTCTTGTAAAAAAAAGTCAAAGCTATGGTGCTTTGACTTAAAGAAGCCTTTATAAGGTATCGTCTTCTTGACGAATTTTATAACCAAGGCCCCAAACCACTTGTAAATAATTTGGTTTCTTGGGATTTTCTTCAATTTTTTCGCGCAATTTACGTATGTGGACTGTAATGGTTTCGGTGGAAATAGCTTCTTCTTTCCAAATGGCTTCATAAATTTCGGCAGCTGAGAATACCCGACCTGGTTGGCGCATTAACAACTCCAAAATCATAAATTCCTTAGGTGTTAAATGAACTGGCTTTCCATCTACTTTTACTTCTTTAGTGATGGGATTTAACTCTAAGCCGCGATTAACCAACACATCATTTCGACCATTAGCATGAGCAGCCGTAGCCTTAACATTTAATAGTTGAGAATACCGCCGAAGTGCCGCATTCACTCGAGCCAAGAGTTCCATTGAGGAAAAAGGCTTGGTCAAATAATCATCTGCACCAATGGTTAAACCATTGATTTTGTCCACTTCTTCAGAACGAGCGGACAAAATGATAATGGGGAAATCGTATTGGCGACGACGAATTTCTTGAATGAGGGTTTGGCCATTCATTCCTGGCATCATCAAATCTGCAATGACCAAATGTACATTGTCCGTTTTCGCCAAGGCTTTTAAAGCTTCTTTGCCTTCTGGAGCTTGAATGACATTGTGGCCTTGAGTTTTTAAATAAATCGCCACCGCTTCTCTTAGTCCTGGATCGTCCTCTACGACTAAGATGGTGTGACGAGGCGTTTGTGTAGAATTCGTATCCATAACAGGATTCCTTTCCTTTAAACACGATCCAAAACGATCGGTTTGCTTCTTATTCTAGGGGAAGCCTTTTTCAAATGGTAGACTTCCTAATCTTTCTTTCAAGCTTCTCATACTTTTTGAACAATCATTCTTACGTATTGAAATAAAATCTTTTTTCGCTTAATTAGTCGGATCCAAAAAAGAGCGTGAACGCATCAAACTTTCTAAGAAAATTTGTCGGGTCTCGAGACGTTTTATTTCAAGTTTTTCCTGTGCTTTTGCTTTCCAATAGGCTGACGATGACACATGGAAGCCAGCGGCCTTAAACGCTAAAGCTGCTCCACCAAAAAAGGCGAGAAGTAAGCTAATGGGGACCAATTCGCTAGCTTGAAAAAAAGCCAATAAAACCCATAGCGACCAAAAGCTGATTCGAGCCCCTAAAGATGACCACGTTTTTTCTTGACACAAATACGAAAAGAAAGGCAATGCAAAAAGGACAAGCAACATCGAAGCGCTTGCAGCTAAGCGAGTGGATAAAGGAAATGTGGCATCAGGCATCAAAAAGCAAAGAGTCCCTCCAAAGAGAAACAATCCAAGGCGGATAAATAAACCACGTTTAGAATTGGAAAACCATAATAAAAAACAAGATACCAATAACGGTACACTTAAAAAGAGAAACAAAGGCAAATGGGGGCGTTGCAAGAAAAAGCCACCAAAAAATCCTGCACCCACCCAAAAAAGAGAACATAAAATTTTTAGCATCTTCATCATCCTGTCTTATGTTATTTATAACACTCTCTTGATGGTTCAAATATCTCAAATTGCTTCTGTTCTTCAGCCACAAGAGAAGAAAAAATAAGAAATATGAGTGGATTGGGTAAGTCAATATTCTTCGCTTTTCAGTGTAACAATCAAAAAGAAACACTTGTTTGGCACTTGCACAACATTTTCGAAAGATTGACGAATTATCTTATTAAGCTTTTTTATGGTCAAAATTGTTGAAGAAAGAAAAAGGATTCTTTGGATTAAGAGTGAAGAAATTTTAAAATTTTTGAAAATCATTCTCGATCTTTCAACAAGTATTAAAAAATTTCTATATCATTAAAAATTAAAACCTCACTCTTTGATTGTATAAGAGTGAGGTTTTATAATTTTTTAGATTTATTCAGTGGTTTACCATGAATCCATCAAATATAAAATCAGATTTAAAATTTAAATTTCTAATTTATTTTGCATTTTCATTCCAAAAAAAAACTATAATGTAGATATAAGAGAAATGTATAGAGGAATAAAAAATGAAACGATTTAATCTTTTAGCTTTATCTTTGATGCTTAGCTTTACGTTTTCACCCATCCTAGTTCACCTATCTTAGCTCAAGATTCATTTCTTCAAGAAGAAAATGAGGATGCGACTAAAACCTTATTAGCCGATGTTAATTTTATCGATTGGGAAACTGGAAGAGTCATCCACACCAAAAAAAATGTGCCTCGAAAAGATGGTATTTTAATTTCTCCCAGTTTTTATATATTTGATCTTCCTGAAAGATATTGTTTTATTTCTAAACCCAGTAAAATTTTTATCTCTGAAGCAGATCGAGATAAAAAGAATGTTGTAGTTGAAGTACCTATTGGTTCAGAATGGGAATTAGGAATAGATTCTAAAGATATTTTAGAATCTGCTAATTTTGATCCTTCTCTTCCCATTGTAGTGAAGTATCCATCTTCTACTTTAGACTGGGAAACAAAAATGCATCTTCAACAGGTGACCTTTATGAACTCCGAAGAACTGTGGCAAACCGATCCCATTACAAAACAACCTATGTTAATGGAAGAAAAACTTAATCCATCTTTTCAAGAATACCCTATTGATGTTCCCTTACTTTGGAAAGATAATTTTAGCCTAGCTCTTTATAAAGATGGAGAAAACGTTGAAATTGCTTTTTATAGAGCCCGATTGAGTACGGAAGGATATATACCAGGATTTCCAAACCCAGATCTTCCTCAAGAACAACAACCCGTTTTCCGTTTTTATAATCAAGAAACTGGAGAGCATTTTTATAGCCTTAACCAAGTCACTCATAAAATTTTAGGAGAACAAGCTAACTGGAAGACAGAGGGATATCCATTTGCAGTTCCCACTTCTTCCTCGATTCCCATTTATCGTTTAAAAAATCCAAATAATTTGGATCATCATTACACTACAGACAAAAATGAATATTTGAGCCTTCAAGATATGGGATGGATTGGACAAGGGATTGCCATGTATGGAGTAGATCCTAACGATTCTAAAGCGATTCCCCTTTATCGCTTATACAATCCCAATGTCGAAACAGCCATTCACCATTACACATCTAGTCTTAATGAGCGGAATACACTCATTTCTAAAGGTTGGAAGGCTGAAGATATTGGTTGGTATGTCTATTCAATTGATGAATAAAATTGAACAATATTTTCTATTTTGAAAAAATAAAGAAAGCGGATAGAAAAATTTCCCATAATTTTTAATGGGATGTGTCTAATTGGATGCATTTAGCCTAAAACCAAAAAAGTTGAAGAAATCCTTTAGCTCTAGTTTTTCTTCATCCCTAAAGACAGACCTTACCTCATTAGTTTTCCATTGAAGTTCTTTACTCATCTTTATAATTAGGAGAAGATTTATGACCAAAATTTTAATATGTCTTTTGACTCTATGCATAGGAATTTCAATTTTCTCGTTCTCTATATTCAAAAAGACCGAAAATCCACTTTCAGTCTTTTCTTTCAAAGAAAGAGTAGTAGAAAATCCTCCTATTTCCCTTAATAAAACCTTGCTTTCGGTTCCTCAATTTGTTCAAGAAAATGGTTATTTTTGTGTCCCAGCTTGTCTTCAGATGGTCTTAGCTTTTCATGGAATCGTACAAACGCAATCAATCTTAGCCCTTCAAATGAATACAAGTTCCATTACAGGAACCGAGTACATCGATTTGGCTCGAGTCGTCAATCAATATTTGTTCAATTGTACTGTACCTACGGATTCTCAAGGTGGATATCGAATTCAAAAGTTTTCTCCTAATGCTTCTACCATGACAGAAGAAGAAAAAAATCTCTTTCAGCAACGAATCTTCCAAGATATTTCCACTCAAGATCCTGTATTTGTAGCCGTAAATCGAAATGTTTTATATCCCGAGCTTTCTTCTGCAAATCATATGGTTATTGTGGTGGGATATGCTACTTACCAAGGGAGCAATCGCTTAGCCTACTATTATATTATTGATCCTTCTTATCAAGTTCAGGATCCAGTTTATGGTGGATTAAAAGTGATTACACCAGAAGAACTGATTAAAGGAATTATGTTAAATGAGGCCAATGAAAAAGCCTATATTTGGTAGTTTTTTCAATTATTCTGGTGTTAGTCTTTTTATCTAAGTCTACACCTTTTTAAGGATATTCCGAATAATGAAAATGGTGTGAACCAAGCTGTTCTTGCTGGAGTTCACACCATTTTATTAATACGGGGTTCCATGATCATCGGAAATTTTATAATTGATAGTGGAGTTTTATGGCTCTTTATTGGTCTTTTGAAGCAAAAAGACAACCGAACGTTTATTTGGAAAAGTAGCATTGTCCGCATCTTTCTTTTTGGCTTTTTAAGTGACATTCTTGGATCTCTTTGTGGAATACTTGGCCTCTTTGCTCTTCTCTTAATCAGAACGTATTTTTTTCCTTCTGAATCGATGCCTCCTAAGATTCTGAACGTGTTTCTTTTTCTAGAAAATTGGATGGGAGTCTTTGCTATTTTTATGGCTGCTCTTTGTATTTACAAGTTCAACAAAAAGTTTTCTTTTTCTAAATGCCAAGAAGTGCTAAGTCCAAAACACATTCAGCTTCTTTCTTTAGGATTGGCTATTTTAACCGCTCCATATTTTATGCTCATAACCGTTGCTTTTCCTTAACTAATATAACTAATAGTATGCTTATTAACTATTTAT